>NZ_JAHUXC010000059.1:0-255 GCF_019218665.1 Aeromonas sp. sif2416 | reverse complement strand
GCGGTCTTTGTGGGCTGGAGTGCGAGCGGGCATGACAACGGTGCGGCCCTGGCCGGGCTGAACACCTATGGCGCGCTGGTCCAAAATGGCGACGGCAGCTGGACCTATGTGCTGGACAACAGCAAGGCGGCGACCCAGGCACTGACGGCGGGCTCCAACCTGAGCTACGACGTTTGGTACACGATGAAGGATGCAGACGGGGATGAGAGCATCGCCAAGCTGACCATCAACATCAAGGGGGCGGATGACAGCTCC
>NZ_JAHUXC010000058.1:0-255 GCF_019218665.1 Aeromonas sp. sif2416 | reverse complement strand
TATGGCAGTAACCGGCACCACTGTGAACATCACTCCAGAGCAGATAGGTAAACCGCTACAGATTACTCATCGTTCAACAACGGTCGGATCGACACTGCGCTCATTCTTGTGGGGGTCCGTTGGTGGCTCCAGCCAATGGCAGGGCACTGGCTCGTTGAACTTTGAAATCCTGTCGGTACAAATTGAGAAAGGCCCTCCGACCTCGCTTATCCCAACGACAAATGCTGCCGCCACCAGGGCACCCGAGCTGGTGTG
>NZ_JAHUXC010000057.1:0-255 GCF_019218665.1 Aeromonas sp. sif2416 | reverse complement strand
CGGGGAGGCACCCAGCGTGTTTCACCTGGACCTTGGCCGTCAGGCCTCCCGCTATCAACTGCGCAAGCAGATATCCCTGCGCAGCCTGTTCATGGGCGGCGCCCTGATCCTGGCCATCATCTTTGGCATCTATCACCACCAACTCAATAACCAGACCCAGGACGTGCTGCGTCAACTGGGCGAATTATTAAAATAACTGTCTGAGGAGAGCACGCCTTGATTCGTATAGAGCTACCGGTACTGGTGGAAAGACTG
>NZ_JAHUXC010000056.1:0-255 GCF_019218665.1 Aeromonas sp. sif2416 | reverse complement strand
GACGTGCTGCGTCAACTGGGCGAATTATTAAAATAACTGTCTGAGGAGAGCACGCCTTGATTCGTATAGAGCTACCGGTACTGGTGGAAAGACTGAACCCCATCTGTCGTCACATGCTGGAGGAGGCTGCGGCCCTCTGCGTCAACCATCAGGGGGCCGAGATCCGCATCGAGCACCTGCTGCTGAAGATGCTGGATACTCCCTTGTCCGATGTGCGCCAGATCCTCAAGCGGGCCGAGGTGGAGGTCGAGGAGC
>NZ_JAHUXC010000055.1:0-255 GCF_019218665.1 Aeromonas sp. sif2416 | reverse complement strand
TCGACTGGGCTTCTTAATCATTGGCGGAGCGGACGGGACTCGAACCCGCGACCCCCGGCGTGACAGGCCGGTATTCTAACCAACTGAACTACCGCTCCGCAATTTGGCTAGCTTCTGCTAAATCGTCTGCCGTTTCATCGAGGTGTCATCCTCTCGGCCAACGTCGTGATGTACACGTCGTTGTTTAATTGGGTGCCTGGCAGTGTCCTACTCTCGCATGGCGAATGCCACACTACCATCGGCGCTACCGCGTTT
>NZ_JAHUXC010000054.1:0-256 GCF_019218665.1 Aeromonas sp. sif2416 | reverse complement strand
ACCCACAATCACCGCACCGTCATTGACGCCGGTGATGGTGATGGTCACGGTGTGGCTGGTGCCATCCAGGCTCTGTACGGTGAAGGTCTCGACCTTGGTCTCACCCTGGCCCAGGTACTGCACCTTGCTGTTGGCGACCTCATAGCTCCACTTGCCATCCGCGGCAATGGTCAGGCTGCCCAGGGCATTGGCACTCGGCGCGCCCAGGCCCGGTTTGAACTCGGCCTCGTCCACCCCGTCCACGTCGGTCAGGGTC
>NZ_JAHUXC010000053.1:0-259 GCF_019218665.1 Aeromonas sp. sif2416 | reverse complement strand
GCTCGGTGACCCGGCTGCTGGCCAACGTCAACCGCGAGCTGCTGCGCCAGCAGTTCGATGAGTGGGTGAAAGAATCTGCCGAGACCCAGGTGACCGTCTCCGCCGGTGGCACCGCCAGCCAGGGCGCCCTGTCGGCCGATGCCAGCCTGCTGGCCCGTTTCACCGTCAACGTGACCGAGCAGGCCCGTCAGGGCAGTCTGGATCCTGTGCTGTGCCGGGATCACGAGATCGATCTGATGATCGACATCCTCTCCCGCCG
>NZ_JAHUXC010000052.1:0-260 GCF_019218665.1 Aeromonas sp. sif2416 | reverse complement strand
CTTGCCATCCGCGGCAATGGTCAGGCTGCCCAGGGCATTGGCACTCGGCGCGCCCAGGCCCGGTTTGAACTCGGCCTCGTCCACCCCGTCCACGTCGGTCAGGGTCAGGCTGCCGGTCTCGGTCAGGGTCGGTTTGCTCTCATCTTCCAGCACCGCGCCGTGGTCGGCACCGCTGATCACGGCCGCATCGTTCACGCCGGTGATGGTGATGGTCACGGTGTGGCTGGTGCCATCCAGGCTCTGTACGGTGAAGGTCTCGA
>NZ_JAHUXC010000051.1:0-264 GCF_019218665.1 Aeromonas sp. sif2416 | reverse complement strand
TCTCGACCTTGGTCTCGCCCGCGCCCAGGTACTGCACCTTGCTGTTGGCGACCTCATAGCTCCACTTGCCAGCCGCATCGATCTCCAGCTGACCCAGGGCGCCGGCACTCGGCGCGCCCAGGCCCGGCTTGAACTCAGCCTCGTCGGCCCCGTCCACGTCGGTCAGGGTCAGGCTGCCGGTCTCGGTCAGGTTACCGCTGACCACGTTCAGGTCTTCGGTCACCGCACCGCTGCCATCACCCACAATCACCGCACCGTCATTGA
>NZ_JAHUXC010000050.1:0-286 GCF_019218665.1 Aeromonas sp. sif2416 | reverse complement strand
TTCGGCTTGTTATTGCTAACAAGTCGTTTTGGTCACTTCACCAGACATTGAAAATCAAAAATTGTTTTTGATGCTCGATGCTGTGAGTGCCCACACAGATTGCTTGATTCAAATTGTTAAAGAGCGTCACGCTTATCGCGTTGAGGAGGCGCATATTACGCTCCTCACTTCGAAAGTCAAGCGCTTGTTTTCGCTTTTCTTTCGGCGCCCACTTCACAAGGAAGCTGGCTCATCAGTCCGGCGTGTTCTGCCGTGCTGGTAGGGGCGCATTATAGGGAGCCAGGCC
>NZ_JAHUXC010000004.1:0-396798 GCF_019218665.1 Aeromonas sp. sif2416 | reverse complement strand
TCACCGTCAACGTGACCGAGCAGGCCCGTCAGGGCAGTCTGGATCCTGTGCTGTGCCGGGATCACGAGATCGATCTGATGATCGACATCCTCTCCCGCCGTCGCAAGAACAACCCCATCGTCGTGGGGGAGGCCGGGGTCGGCAAGAGTGCCCTCATCGAGGGGCTGGCGCTGCGCATAGTGGCGGATCAGGTGCCCGAGAAGCTGCGAAGCGTCGAGCTGATGACGCTCGACCTTGGCGCCATGCAGGCCGGTGCCTCGGTCAAGGGGGAGTTCGAGAAACGCTTCAAGGGGGTGATGCAGGAGGTGAAAGACGCGGTGCGTCCAGTCATCCTGTTCATCGACGAGGCCCACACCCTGATCGGGGCCGGCAATCAGGCCGGTGGGCTGGATGTCTCCAACCTCATCAAACCCGCCCTGGCGCGGGGTGAGCTGCGCACCATAGCCGCCACCACCTGGGGCGAGTACAAGAAATACGTGGAGAAAGACGCCGCCCTGTCGCGCCGCTTCCAGCTGGTGAAGGTGGGTGAGCCCTCGGCCTCTGAGGCGACCGTGATCCTGCGCGGCCTGCGCAGCATCTACGAGAAGGCCCACGGGGTGCTGATCGACGAGGAGGCGCTGCAGGCCGCCGCCCAGCTCTCCGCCCGCTACATCTCCGGTCGGCAGTTGCCGGACAAGGCGATCGACGTGCTCGACACCGCCTGTGCCCGGGTCGCCATCAACCTGACCACGCCGCCGCGCGCCGTCAGCCATTTGCAAAACGAGCTGCGTCAGCGTGAGCTGGAGATCCGCCAGCTGGAGCGCCAGAGCCTGATCGGCCTGGGTGACAACGTCGAGCGGCTGGCCGAGCTGCAGGCCGCCCAGCAGCGCTGCCGCGAGACCCTGCGCGAGCAGGAATCCCAGTGGCAGCAACAGCAGGGGCTGGTGCACCAGATTGTCGAACTGCGCGCCGCCCTGCTCGCCGATCAACAGGATGAGCTGCTGACCAGAGAGGCGCTGGACCTTGCCGATGCGCCGCTGGATCCCCAGGCCGCCGCCGAGGCGCTGGCCGGGCTCGAGCGCGAGCTGGCCGCCCTGCAGCAGGGGGCCGTGCTGGTCTCGGCCCACGTCGACAAGACCCAGGTCGCGGCGGTGATCGCCGAGTGGACCGGGGTGCCCCTCAATCGCATCTCCCAGGGGGAGCTGGACGTGGTGACCCGGCTGCCGGAGTACCTCGGCTCCCTCATCAAGGGGCAGGATGTGGCGGTGGCCCACCTGCACAAGCACCTGCTGACCGCCCGCGCCGACTTGCGCCGTCCGGGTCGCCCTCTTGGCGCCTTCCTGCTGGTGGGGCCGAGCGGGGTCGGCAAGACCGAGACCGTGTTGCAGATTGCGGAGCTGATGTTCGGCGGGCGCCACTACCTCACCACCATCAACATGTCCGAGTATCAGGAGAAGCACACGGTCTCCCGCCTGATCGGGTCTCCTCCCGGCTATGTGGGCTTCGGTGAAGGTGGCGTGCTGACCGAGGCCATTCGTCAGAAGCCCTACTCGGTGGTGCTGCTGGACGAGGTGGAGAAGGCCCACCCGGACGTGCTGAACCTCTTCTATCAGGCGTTCGACAAGGGCGAGCTGGCGGATGGAGAAGGGCGCCTCATCGACTGCAAGAACGTGGTGTTCTTCCTCACCTCCAACCTCGGCTTCCAGACCATAGTCGATCATGCGCAGCAGCCAGAGGCGCTGCTCGATGCGCTCTATCCCGAGCTGGCCGCCTTCTTCAAGCCGGCGCTGCTGGCGCGGATGGAGGTGATCCCCTATCTGCCGCTCGGCCACGACAGCCTGATCGAGATCGTGGGAGGCAAGCTCGACCGGCTGGTCAAGCTGCTCAAGGAGCGTTTCGGTGCCGAGGTGGTGCTGGAAGACGAGGTGGCCGAGGAGATACTGCGCCGCGCCAATCGCAGCGAGAACGGGGCTCGCATGTTGGAATCCGTCATCGACGGGGCCCTGCTGCCACCGGTATCGCTGCAGTTGCTGCAACGGCTGGCCGCCGGTGAGCCCATCAGCCGGGTGCGATTCAGTGTGGCCGAACAGCAGTTCGTGGCCGAGGTGGAGGGCTGAACATGGAACAAGCCCTCGCCTTCGCCCTCGCACTGACGCAGCAGCGCGACGAGCCGCACCTGTGTCACTGGTGGGCCTCGACCTTGCATGCCAGCTTCCAGCCCAAGGGGCTCCTGCTCGGCATGCTGGATGTGAGCGGTCGCCAGCTGGAGTGTCAGGGCTGGGTCAAGGGGCAAGCCGTGTCGCTGGCGTTGGCGGTGGATGATTTCTCCCACCCGCTGGCCTATGTGCTGCACAAGGCCCAGTCCCGCACCTGGGACTCCCTCCATGGCGGGGCGCGCATCGAGCACGCCGCCTTTCGCGCACTGCTGGCCAACCTCGGCCAGCAGTGCGGCCTGCACGCCTTCCCCCTCAACGATGGCAATGGCAAGCCGTTCGCCGTGCTGGCCATGATGGACGATGCCGAGCGGCTGCAGGAGTGGGTGACCCGTCCCGAGCTGGCCCAGTTGTCCCAGGTGTTTTGCAACCAGCTCACCCTCATCCGCGATCTGGGCCGCAGTCGCCGGGATCAGAGCGTGCTGCGCGACTCCCTGCGTCAGATGAAGGGGGAGGGGCAGATCAAGCGCCAATACGAGAAGCTGCTGGCCGATCAGCTGATCGGTCAGTCGGCGGTGATCCGCGGGTTGCGCGAACAGATAAGCCTGGCGGGTCAGCACAAGCTGACCGTGCTTATCCAGGGGGAGACCGGCAGTGGCAAGGAGGTGGTCGCCCGGCTGGTGCATCAATGCTCAGATCGTGCCGGCAAACCCTTCGTCGCCATCAACTGCGCCGCCATCCCGGAGAACCTGATCGAGAGCGAGCTGTTCGGTTATCAGAAGGGGGCCTTCTCCGGCGCCTTGTCCAACAAGGCCGGGCTGGTGGCCCAGGCCAACGGCGGCACCCTGTTCCTGGATGAGGTGGGCGACATGCCCGCCGCCATGCAGGCCAAGCTGCTGCGGGTGCTCGAGACCCGCAGCTACCGGCCGCTCGGTGCCGAGCAGGAGAGCCACTCCGATTTTCGCCTCATCGCCGCGACCCATCAGCCCCTCAGCCGCCACGTGGAGGAGGGCCAGTTCCGGGCCGATCTCTATCACCGCCTCTGCCAGTGCCTGCTGCTGATCGCCCCCCTGCGCGAGCACATGGATGACGTGCCCATGCTGTGCCAGCACTTCATGGCCCAGTTTGCCGAGCAGGATGGCAAGGCGCTCGGCGGCTTGCATCGCAAGTTCCTGAAGCAGCTGCAGAGCTACGACTTCCCCGGCAACGTGCGCGAGCTGCGCAACCTCTTGGAGGTGGCCTGCGCCCACACCCGCCACGGTGAGGAGGTGCTGCTGGAGGCGTTGCCCCCCGAGCTTAGGGAGCGGGTCTGCGTCGAGCTGTCGGGCTATCTTGACGATTACAGCCATATCCGGGATCTGCGCCGCGCCATGCAGCAGTACGAGGCCTCGGTCATCGAGGCCAGGCTGCGCCATTTCCAAGGAAACAGGGTTCAGGCTGCTGAGAGTCTGAATATGCCGCTAAGAACCTTTTACAACAAATGTGAAAAATTTTGTGAAGAGAGAGGATTACAAGATACGCGGCTTGAAGAGAAGGAGAGTGTATGAAGTGCTGTCGAGTAACTTCAATTTTGTTGGGACTCATTGCTTTAGGTGTAAATGGTGCTGATTTACAGACACAACTGGATCAATGTTATTTGCAAGCGGAGCCGACCGTACGTTTGAGCTGCTATGACCAACTGAGCACAGCCCAGCAATCTCAGCCAACATCACACTCCTCTGCTTGGCATGAAATTTACAAATTGGAACATGTTCGTACGCCTGAAATGCCCCCTTTCATGCTAAGTCAGAATGATGTGCATGACACCCTCTTCCTGACGCGGCCCGCGCTACATGGAGCGACCCTTTCTATTGGATGCGTTAACAGCATTACCCACATCCGAGTACAGCTCGACGCGCCTTGGCCAGGGGATAAAGTAACCGCACGCTTAGATGGAGGTGATGTTAATGATAATTGGTTCGTGCGCGATCATGGGAGTCTGCTCGAGTATGGTCGCGGCCTGCCTGCAATTGAGGAGCTCAAGCGTTGGATCCTGGGACGTGAGCTAACACTGCAATATGTTGATGCCCCAGTGTTGCGCTTTGATCTGAGTGGGTTGGCTGAAGCACTTAACCCGCTGCGTCAGCAGTGTCGCTGGTAGGGGCGCCATGAGCTATCAACATCCCTGGTGTCATCAACTGCTGAGCAGCCTGCCGGACGAGCAGATAAAGAGCGCGGTGCTGGCCGATGAGCCGCGCTGGGACTTTGTGGAGACCGAGCTGATCAAGCTAGGATCGCTCGCCCACAGCCAGGTGGATCTCAATGCGGTGGCCAAGGCCTGCCTCGGTCTGCTGGAGAGTCGCACCAAGGACATGCGGGTGCTGGCCCAGTTGCTGCGCTGCCTGCAACACCCGGCCAAGGCGACCCCCATGGGAGCCGCGCTTAGCCTGCTGGAGGCCTGGGTCCGCGCCTACTGGTTGCAAGCCTGGCCCGCGAACGGGAGCCAGAAACAGCGGCTGATGGTGCAGATCGTCAAGCGCTTTGAGGGCGCCCTGCCGCGGGTGAGCGAGGGCGCCTCGGCGGCCGAACTGGCCCAGCTGCTGGCCCAGGCCGAGCAACTGGAAGCCTGCTGGTTGGCCCAGTGCCCGGACAAGGGTGAGCTGCTCGATCCCCTGCTGATGGGACTGAAGCGAGCCCAGCGCCAGCAGGTGGCCCAGGCGCAGGCCGATCGGGGCGAGGTCTCTGGTGCGGCGAGCGCTCATGCCAACCAGGTTGCTGCGAGTGGCGCCATGGTGCTCAGTGGCGGCGCCAAGAGCGCTGGCATCGAGCTCGACAGCTCCAACGACAGGGCCTGGCGACAAACCCAGCTCAAGGTGGCACAACTGCTGATCGAGCGGCAGCCGGAGGCGGCGGTGGGTTATCGCCTGCGTCGCCACGCCATCTGGGCCGGGATCACCACAGCTCCCATGAGCGGCCCGGGCCATAAAACTCAGCTGGCGCCCATGTCGGTGGACATGGTGGACGAATACCGCGCCGCCATGGCCGCCCCGGATCTGGCGCTCTGGCAGCGGATCGAGCAGAGCCTGACCCTGGCGCCCTACTGGTTCGAGGGGCATCGCCTCTCGGCTCAGGTGGCGGACAAGCTCGGGTTCGGCGCGCCGGCCCAGGCCATCGCCCAGGAGCTCGAGAACTTCTTGCTGCGGCTGCCTGCCCTGCGGGAGCTCGGCTTCAGCGATGGCAGCCCCTTTCTCACCCCCGAGTGCGGTCGCTGGCTGCAACCCGCCAGGGGCGGTGCGGGTGATGACGGTGGCAGCTGCCTGGCCGAGGAGATCGCCCTGCGTCATGGCGAGCAGGGGGTGGCCGCGGCCCTGGCCCTGCTGGATGAACGGATGGCGCAGTTGAAGGAGCCAAGAGCCCGCTTCCATGCCCAGTTGGTGCAGGCGGAGCTGTTGGCGCAGGAAGGCATGAATTCGCTGGCTCGCCAGCACTATCAACACTTGTGGCAAGAGGCCAGTCGCCTTGGATTGGCGCAATGGGAGCCTGGATTGGTCAGCCGTCTGGAACACCAGGCGGCCCCGCTGTCGAAATGAGTCATTGAGTCGGAGTTGAATCACAATCTTATGTTCAAGACCATCTTTACCTTGTCGCGGCAACAGCTGCCGAAATTGAAACTCTCCTGGCCCCTGCTCGGCGTGGTGCTCTGGGTCGTCGCCCTGATCCTGGTGTGGTGGCTTGGCCCCCGCCTCGAAATCCGGGAGGTCAAGCCGCTCGAGCCGCTGTGGGGCCGGGTGGTATTCACCCTGCTGTGGCTCTGGCTGCTGCTGGGCATCCTCTCTTGGCGCATGTGGCGCAAGATGCAGCAGCTCAAGGCCGAGCGCCAGCACGAGGTCGTGCTGGAGCAGGATCCGGTGAAGGGGTTGCTCGATCGGCAGGCGCTGTTCCTCGGTCGCTGGTTGCAGGCTCTTGACGAACACCTGGGTAAGGGGGCGCTCTACGCCATGCCCTGGTACCTGATGCTGGGGCTGCCCGGCAGCGGCAAGAGCAGCCTGATCCACCGCGCCAACCCGGCCAACAAGCTCAACCCCAGGCTCGACACCGAGCTGCGGGACGTGGCGCAGGATCAGCTGATCGACTGCTGGCTGGGGGAGCAGGCGGTGATGCTGGATCCCGCCGGTGAGCTGCTGTCTCAATCCGAACCCGAGCTGGATCCGCTGCCGCGCAAGCACGAGCGGCTCTGGTTACACCTGCTGAACTGGCTCAGTGAACACCGTCGCCGACAGCCCCTCAACGGCCTGGTGCTGACCGTGGATCTGGCCTGGCTCTCCCACGCCAGCGTGGCCGAGCGCAAGGCCTATGCCCAGCTGATGCGCGCCCGCCTGCAGGAGGTGTCGGCCACCATGAACACCCGCTTGCCGCTCTATGTCACCTTCACCAAGCTCGATCGGCTGTGCGGTTTCAATGTGGTGTATGAGCAGCAGGACAAGGAGGCCCGCGAGGCCGTGCTGGGGGTGACCTTCAACCCGGCCGATGACAACAGCTGGCAACAGGAGCTGGCCCTGTTCTGGGATCAGTGGGTGGACAACCTCAACCAGAACCTGCCCGAGCTGATGCTGGCCCGGCTTGATGCTGCCCAGCGCAATGCCCTGTTCTCCTTCGTGCGCCAGTTGGCGGGGCTGAAGGATTATGTGACCAGCCTGCTCGACGAAACCCTGGCCATCGAGGAGAGCAAGCCGCTGCTGGTGCGCGGTGTCTACATCAGCTCCGTCTATCAGCAAGGGGTGCCGTTCGATGCGTTTGCCCAGGCCGCCTCCCGCCGCTACAACCTGCCGGAGCCCATTCACGCGGCCCTGCGCGGGGAGTCCAACACCTATTTCGTGCGCAAGCTGTTCTCCTCCATCATCTTCCCCGAGGCCCATCTGGCCGGGGAGAACCGGCTGCATACCCTCTACCGCCGCCGTCGCATGGCCATCGGCCTTGGGTGCCTGTCGCTATTCTCGGCGCTCCTCATCGGTGGTTGGCACCATTTCTATCGGGTCAACGAAGAGGCAGGTCGCAACGTGCTGACCAAGGCGCAGGCCTTCACCCAGACCAACGAGCTGGCCGATGAGCACGCCTTCGGGGTGAGCCAGCTGCCACGGCTGAACCTCATTCGCGAGGCGACCCTCTCCTTCGGCAACTACCGCGAGCGCACCCCGCTGGTGGCGGATCTCGGCCTCTATCAGGGGGACGAAATCGGTCCCTATGTGGAAGGCTCCTACCTGCAACTGCTGAGCCAGCGCTTCCTGCCCGCTCAGATGCAGGGGCTGCTGGAGGATCTCGAACAAGCACCGGCCGGCAGCGAGGAGAAGCTCTCCATCCTGCGGGTGATGCGGATGCTGGACGATGCCTCGGGTCGCAACAAGGACCTGGTGGAGCAGTACATGGCGAGCCGCTGGCAGCAGGCCTTCCCGGGCCAGGGGGCGGTGCAGGAGCAGTTGATGGGTCACCTCGGCTATGCCCTCGATCACACCGACTGGTACGGCGCCCGAGTGGCGCGGGATCAGGCCGCCATCACCGCCTTCGTGCCGTTCAAGGAGCTGGTCTATGGCGCCCAGCACGAGCTTGGCAAGTTGCCCATGTATCAGCGGGTCTACCAGAACCTGGTGTTGAAGGCGGGCGACGTATTGCCGCCGGATCTCAACGTGCGCGACGAGGTGGGGCCGACCTTCAACACCGTCTTTGCCCTGCGCAGTGAGAACGCCGGTCAGGTGCCGCGCCTGCTGACCTACCCCGGGTTGAGCGACTTCTTCCTCAAGCAGGACAAGGCGCTGATCGACTTGACCGCCATGGATGCCTGGGTGCTGGGCCAGCGCAAGCTGAGTCAGCTGAGCGAGGCCGACCGCGAGGAAATCACCCGTCAGGTCAACGAGCGCTATGTCACCGATTACGTCAACCAGTGGCAAAAACTGCTCACCAACCTAGACGTGCAACCCCTCGAGAGCCCGGAGCAGGCGCTGGACGTGCTGACCGCCATCACCGGCAACGATCAGCCGTTCCAGCGGGTGCTGGCGGCGCTCGATGACAACACCCGGATCCGCACGCTCTCCGACGTGGAAGGGGATCCGGCGCAGGCCATCACAGCCCGCATCGGGCGTCCCTTCCTGGCCACCAATGCCGCCCTCGGCGGACGTGGCGAGCAGGGCCCGCTCATCCAGGAGGTCAACCAGAAACTGGTGGAGCTGCAGCACTATCTGGAGCTCATCGTCAACGCCACCGAGCCGGGTCAGTCGGCTCTCAAGGCGGTACAGTTGCGGCTGACCAACAAGTATGCCGATCCTGTCTTCGCCCTGCAGCAGTACGCCCGTGGCCTGCCGGCCCCGCTGGATCGCTGGGTGGGACAGCTCTCCGATCAGAGTTCGCGGTTGGTGATCGATCTTGCCATGTCGTCCCTCAATCAGGAGTGGCAGGACAAGGTGCTGGCGCCGTTCAACAGCCAGCTGGTCGGTCGCTATCCGTTCGAGCCCGACTCCGCCAAGGATGTGCCCCTCTCCGAGATGGAGCGCTTCTTCGCCCCGAACGGCATCCTGGACAGCTTCTATCAGGTCAATCTCAAACCCATGGTGGAGAGCGGCCTGATGGAAGGGGAGTTCAGCTCGCCGATGCAGGCCGAGTTGGTGAAGCAGCTGGATCGCGCGGCGCGCATCCGCCAGACCTTCTTCAGCCAGCAGGGCAACCTGGAGGTGCAGTTCGCCCTTGAGCCCATCGAGCTCACCGCCAACAAGCGGCGTAGCGTGCTGAACCTGGACGGCCAACTGCTGGAGTACGCCCATGGTCGGCGCACCAAGATCCCGCTGGTGTGGCCCAACACCATGCGTGACGGTGCCGAGAGCAAGATAACTTTGGTGCCGGCCGCCCGCGAGCGCTCCCCGCGCAGCGAAGGCTTCGTCGGCCCCTGGGCCATGTTCCGGCTGATGGACAAGGGCGAGCTGACCCAGGTCAATGAGGCCACCTTTGATGTGCGCTTCCCGGTGGATCAGGGAGCCATGACCTATCGCGTCTATACCGACAGCGCGCAGAACCCCTTCACCGGCGGCCTGTTCAGCCAGTTCAGATTACCTGAATCCCTTTATTGATGATGTCGGGGGACACCTTGTACCCCCGCAGTGTTGGAAGCCCATATGTCAAATAACCAGCAAGGCCAGCAGGCGCTGAAAGTGGGGCGCGACCCCAGGATGTTGCCGGAATACGAGGCGCTGCGCAGCGAGATCAACAAGCTCAGCCACGCCTCCCGTCCCGAGGTGGACTGGCCCAAGATCCATCGGCTCGCGAGCCTTATCTTCGAAAAGCACGGGGTGGATCTGCAGACCGCCATCTACTTCACCCTGGCGCGCTCCCGTCTGCAGGGCTTAAGCGGTTTCACCGAAGGGTGCGAGTTTCTGGCCAACCTGATCGTGACCCAGTGGGAGAGTTTCTGGCCGCCGGTGAACCAGGAGCGGGCCCGCATCGAGATGCTGGACTGGTTCATCGCCCGCATCAGCGACGTGATCCGCCAGTACCAGATAAGCCATGAGGACAAACGTCTGATCTACCGCTGCGAGCGGGCGCTGCAGCTCATCAGCGAAAAGTTGCACAACGTGGATCTCAGCCGCATTCCCCGGGTCGAGAACCTGGTGCACTTCATTGAGGGTTACACCCACCTGTTCGATGAGACCGAGATCGTCATCGTCTCCGATGAGCCGGGTCTCAAGGAGGCGTTGCAGATCCCGCCCATGGTGTTCTTCAAGTCCGACCTGGATCAGGACGGCGCCGCCTCTGCTTCGGCCACGCCGCACCTGCCCCAGGGCAGCATACTGATCGGTCGCGAGAAGGGGCAGGTCAAACCGACGGTGCTCAAGATTGAGCAACACCGCAGGCAGCGTCCCGCCTGGTTCTGGTTTGGCTGCGGCCTGCTCAGCTGCGCCCTGCCGGCGATGGCCTGGCTGGGCTGGCAACATCAGCAGCAGGAGAAAACGCAGGCCGCCCAGCGCCTGCAGCAACCGGCCGCCGAGCTGCCACGGGCGCTCAGCTATGACGATATCCGCCAGGCCCGCATCGTGCTGGGGGAGCAGACCCTGCAGGGGATGGAAAGCGATCTGGTGGCGCGCTATCAGAGCCAGCTTGCCCGGCTGGAGCAGACCTCGCCGCTCAACTGGTATCGCTATGGTGAGGGGCTGCGCAGCTCGCTGCAGATGCTCTATCCCGATTCACTGGCGGTCAAGGCGCTGGACAAGCAGTGGCAGACGGCGTTGGCCAGTCAACAGGGGGATGCCATCGGCGTGCCGACCTATCTGGATGCCCGCGCCGGGGTGGATGCCCTGCTCGAACAGCTGCTGGAGCTGGAGCGCCAGCGTAAGACGGTGACCATCTCCTACTTGAAATCCCAGCTCTATGAGGTGCAGAAGAATCTGATGCAGGACATCCCGTTCAGCCTGCGTTTGAGCGAGCTGGAGGCGAGAAAGGCGGCGCAGGAGCCCATCACGGCGGCGGATCTGAAGAGGCTGGAGAACGACCTGAAGGCGCTCAATATCCGTCTTTACTGGCTGAGCGAATAGTCTCAAACCTGCCCTTGGATGGGTTGCCGGCGGTGATGGAGAACTATGTTGCTTCTTAAATAAGATATTTTCTGCGCTTGTACCAAGGAGGGGTGCCAAAAATAGCAAACAAAAAGGACCCGAATGGTGGCCTTTTTGCCAAAAAAGGCAAAGATATCGAGGCCCTCCCCTTTTTTTGCCAAAAATGGCGATAAAAGGGGGTTAAATTTGCTCCCAAGCTCATGTTTTTGTGACTACTCGAATAGGTTTATTTGTAAGTAATTGTATTTAAATGTTTTTTTATTTTGGCATAGACATTGATATAGCGAGAGTGAAACGTTACACAATCACAATGGAGCTTTATCATGCCAACACCGTGTTATATCAGCATTGAAGGGAAAACCCAGGGTAACATCACTGCTGGGGCCTTCACCTCCGAATCCGTCGGCAACATTTTCGTGCAGGGTCACGAGGACGAGATGCTGGTACAAGAGTTTAAGCATCAGGTTACTGTACCGACTGACCCGCAATCCGGTCAGCCTGCTGGTCAGCGTGTCCACAAGCCATTCAAGTTTACCGTCGCCCTGAACAAAGCGGTGCCGTTGATGTACAACTCACTGGCCTCCGGCGAAATGCTGCCGAAAGTGACCCTGAAGTGGTATCGCACCTCTGTCGAGGGCAAGCAGGAGCACTTCTTCTCTACTGTATTGACCGATGCCACCATCGTTGACATCGACTGCCAGATGCCGCACTGCCAAGACCCGGCAAAGTCTGATTTCACCCAGCTTATCCAGGTCTCTCTTGCCTATCGCAAGATTGACTGGGAGCACACAGTTGCAGGCACCTCCGGTGCGGATGACTGGCGTGCGCCTATCGAGGCCTAAGCCTCACTTTCTTACTTTGGTATTCCTTGTAAGTAACTCTGTACCTTATGGCCGGTGTGTAACCGGCCCTTTATCCCGCATTTTCTCCAGTCAGTTTGGCTGTTGGAGCTTATATGTTTTGTCATTCCCCCGCCCCGGTGCTGACGCCGTGGTAGTGAGTGCGGAGTGATGACAAAACATAGCAAGAGGATTTTGGTTATGTGTCCCACGATTGTACTGCTCGGTGATATCGGTACCGACCATGAAGGCTTTCCCCCTTCCCCGGTGATTGCTGCCAGCCCGGATGTCTTCCTCGATGGCAAACCGGTAGTCCGCCAGGGCGACACGCTGGCTCCGCACGAAAAACCCAACCATCCTCCACATCCGCGCACGATTGTCGGTGGCATCGGTTCTGTACTGGTCAATGGTAAGCCCATTGCCGTGACGGGCACCGCCATCGGCTGCGGTGGCATGGTAATAGGCGCCAGCAGCGGACAGGCAGGATAAGGAACGAGGTCATGGCAAACAGCACAGGATTACAATTTACCGTTAACGTCGGCGCCTTGCCCGAGAGCACCTTTGCGGTAGCAAGCTTCAAGCTTGATGAAGGTTTGAACCGCCCTTTTAACCTTCATCTGGAGGTGGCCAGTCACCAACCCGATATCGACTTCGGTGATGTGCTAGACCAGCCGTGCGAGTTGCTGGTGTGGTACCAGGGCGCGCTGCAGCGGCGGGTATGTGGGGTCGTGAGCGAGTTTGCCCAAGGGGACAGCGGCTTTCGCCGCACCCGCTATCAGTTGCTGGTGCAACCAGCGCTGTGGCGGTTATCCCTTCGCCACAATTCCCGCATCTTTCAGGCCCTGAAACCGGACGAAATTCTCTCCATCTTGCTGCAAGAGCACGGTATCATCGACTACGCCTTCGCGCTGAAGAACGATCATGCGAAGCGGGAGTACTGCGTCCAGTACCGTGAGACAGACCTCGATTTCCTCAATCGTCTCGCAACTGAAGAGGGGATGTTCTACTTCCACGAATTCGAAGCTGACAAGCACAGGATTGTTTTTGCTGACGATAGCGCAGTACTGACCCAAGGTCCTGAATTGTTCTTCAATCTCGGCAATCGCTCGCTAGAGCAAGGGCCTTATGTGCGTCAGTTCCACTATCGCGAATCGGTGCGGCCAAGCGATGTGGAGCTGAAAGACTACAGTTTCAAGACCCCGGCTTACGGTCTCTCCCACAAGAAGGCGGGAGCAGAACTGGGGCACCAGCGCGACACCTACCCGCATTTCGACTATCCGGGACGTTTCAAGCAGGACCCGAGTGGCAAGGCCTTTGCCCAGCATCGGCTCGATGCGCTGCGCAATGACGCCATGATGAGCACCGGGCAATCCAACTGCGCCGCGTTGTTACCCGGTCAAACCTTCACGCTCACCGAACATCGCAATGCAGTCCTCAACATCGTTTGGCAAATTGTCAGTATCACCCATACCGGCACTCAGCCGCAGGCGCTGGAAGAGGAAGGGGGGGATGGTCCCACCACCATCAGCAATGATTTCTCGGTGGTGAAGGCCCAGCAGACCTGGCGCCCGAGGCTTGAGAACAAACCCATGGTGGATGGCCCACAAATCGCCAACGTGGTCGGCCCTGAAGGCGAGGAAATTTATTGCGACGAGCATGGCAGGGTGAAGCTGCAATTCCCGTGGGACCGTTACAGTGAAGGCCATGACCAGAGCTCTTGCTGGGTACGGGTCAGCCAAGGTTGGGCGGGAGGCCAGTACGGCATGATGGCTATTCCACGTATCGGTCACGAGGTCATCGTTTCATTTCTGGAAGGTGACCCCGATCAGCCCATCGTGACAGGCCGCACTTTCCACGCCACCAACCGACCCCCGTACGAATTACCGGCCAACAAGACCCGCACCGTGCTGCGTACCGAGACCCATCAGGGAGAAGGCTTCAACGAACTGCGCTTTGAAGACCAGGCCGGTCAGGAAGAGATTTATATCCACGGTCAAAAAGACCTCAACGTGATTATGCAGAACGATGCGGCATGGCATATCAAGCACGACGAGCGCCGGGACATCGACAACCAGCGAGTGACCCGCATCAAAGCCAATGACCACCTGACAGTGCAGGGTGAGAAGCGGGACCATATCAAGGGCGATTACTCCCTCACTGTGGACGCATCGCTCCACCAGAAAATCGCGCAGGCGCTACTGGTGGACGCTGGGCAAGAGGTCCACATCAAAGCGGGTAACAAGATAGTGCTGGAAGCGGGCTCGGAGTTGACCCTCAAAGTTGGCGGCAGTTTTGTGAAGGTGGATGCCAGTGGGGTGACCTTGGTCGGTCCCACCATCAAGATGAATTCGGGAGGCAGCCCGGGTAATGGTTCTGGCTGGGCGGGGCAGATGCCCGGTTTACCGGGGGTTGTGAAGGTGCCGCTAGCACCTCCTGCCACCATTGCTGCGCACGCAATTCAAAAGAGCATGGAGTCCATCGCGCCGCTGGTAAAGCTTTGTTCTTTTACCAAGGGAGGCCATAAGGGGGACCATACTGCTATTCAGCAAACTCCAACTAAATCGACACCTGAGACAGTTCAAGAGTCAGGCCATCCCGACGAAAAAGACGCTTCAATCTTAGCAACAGATGTGAGCAATATAAAGATATCACAAAAAAGGTTTGTATATTCACCGTTTGTGAATAATACCGATGTGCTACTTTATGATTCGTTGGCCAAATTTATCGATGGGAAACATTTCCCAGAGATAGTTTTCGTTAACACGCTACAAAGGGATAATTTTTTCAAACAGCTTACAAATGAAAAGTCGCTCATTATTGACATGATTTCCCTGAAGCCGAAAAGTAAAGGTGAAAACCATTCCCTCGTCGACGCCACTGAAAAATACGAAGAATATTGCTTGTTTCACAAAAAAACAGAACATTATAGCTTCGGTAAAGAGCCTCAACCCGTTATCTATGTTGTTGGCCATGGTGGCGCGGGTGATGAAATACTCTATCCCACACCAGTTCAAAACACCAAAAAGGGGAAGTACAGCTTTGAAATAGTCGATAATCTGGTGAAAAAATTGGGTCTGCCAGATGATGCCATTATTAAGCTAGATTTTTGCTGGAGTGGCGCAGGTCAATCACCAGAAGGTGTTACTAAAGAAGAAATAATTAAGGCATTCCATGATGATAATATGGAAGCCATCACGGGCAGTGTCGATGACAGTTTTAGCGGTATGTTTATTCAGGATTTGAAAAAGGCAATGCCACATTTTTGTGGAGAAGTACACTCTTATCTTGGTGTTGTCCACTCTGGACGAGGTCATGGCACTATTGGGAAAAAACCATCTGATAATGATCACTATATTGTTTCTCTGACAGAAGAAGATAGTGATGAGGAAATAAAATTCCGAAAATCAGATATGCGAATTAAACATATAATGGAAAAATCATAGTTAAATCTCTCATGACAAAGCGCTTCTGCTGAGAAGTAAATTATATCGGATAACTAGCCTTGGCTGGCAATGCCGGGGGCCCTCCCCTGAAAACAAGGGGGGCATAAAGGTGTTGTAGGGCGAAATATGTACTGCATTGTGTTGATGGTAATACCCTACGTTCATCCTCAATGTTGAAACTGCATAACGTGAGTTTCCGGTCAGTATTGTTTCCCTAGGATGTTCTACCCCGTAAGCTGGAATGTTAATGCCTTGCTATTCAGTTGCTTGGAAATCGTTGTCTTCATGGTGGGTTCGACGTAGTGGCAAAGCGCCTAAGAGGTTTAGATTATGTGTCCTTCCATTGCCCCGCTCGGTGACATCGGCATCGGTCACAATGGCTTTCTCCCATCACCGGTGATAGCAGTTGGTCCTGATGTCTTTCTCGATGATAAATCGGTGTCTCACCGAGAAGACCTGCTGGTTGCACTCAGGCCGCAGCCCAAGTGCAGTTCACGTGCTGTCTCCAGCGACCATCCCGGCGAGCGTTATCCAAAAGAGCATGAGTCTATTACTCCATCAGTGAAGCCTTGTTCCTTCGTCAAGGAAGGTAAAATATGACGTTCCAAATATGGCGTAACCAACAGCCTGGCCAGCTGTTTGCCATCGTCGATGCTGCTCTGGATACCACTGCCGTTGCAGGCTACAGCAATATGAACGACGGCAACGCTATCCCCTTGTTTGCCGGTACTGCTTTTGCCGACCAAGCCGAACAAGGCCCCTGGCTCTTGCCCAGCCCCTCACCGGAGTTTATTGCCGCTCACCCACAGCTTGGCGGTGTTTACGTTGTCAGCGATGCCCTTGTCGATGTGGTCATGCTGCACTGGCAAAGCCTGATTGAGGTGGCATTTGAAGGCGAGGTGATGTGGCTGCGCTACGCCGATAATCGGGTCTTTCCCAAGATGCTGGGGACCATGAGTCAGCAGGAGCTCAATGAGGTGCTGGGCCCTTGCTCCAGCCTCTGGGCCAACGACAGCGCTTGGCAGCGCACTCCCGAGACCGAATTTATTCCCCGCCAAGCCCCCTGGTTTCGCATTCAGCCTCACCACCTGGCACTGCTGTATGACGAAAATCGTCACGCCTACATCCTTTCACGCCACCTTTGGCAGCGCATGGCGGAGATGATGGCGCGCCATCCGAACCCGAAGGCGGCCATTGTCACGGCGCTTCGCCATGTCAATCAGGCGAACCTCGAAGGCGACGTGCTCAGTGGCGTGGTGGCAGGTGCCCTCACTTTGCAGGCGAGTATGACGCTTGATGCCATCAGAACGCCCTTGATGCTGACGGATGACGAGATGGCTCAGGTGAATAACTGGCTGAACAAACACCCTGAATTGATAGGAGCCGTGTAATGGCTATTTCTCCCTACTGCATTCCCTGTGAGCAATACAACTGCTGGATTGAGATTGACGTTCGCGATGAGCACAACCACTCGTTCAAGGGGCAAAAAGCTACCTTAACCGATGCCACCGGCAATACCAAAACCGTGACCCTGAAAGACGGTCCAACGCTGGTCGAAGGCTTTGCGGTTGGCCCAGTGACAGTCAAACTGGAAACCCAACCTTGGCTCAAAGCGTCCCAGTCCCGCGAAGCCCTCAAGGAGGGAGAAACCAGCCAAGTCCCTGCCTATACCGACAAGCTCTTCGGGCACGACGATGTGAAGCGCGAGCGCGTCAAGGCGACCACTGGCGACCTTTGTCTCACTGAACCCGAGCAACCGCTGCCGGAAGGGCACCAGGCAGGGCAAGCTCAGCCCCCGCGCTTTATCACCAAGCACTCCTACGTGATTGAGGTGAAGGGCTACCAGCTCAACACCTTGCGGATCGGGGTATTTTTCGATGGCACCGCCAACAACTCAACCAAGCATGAAGAGGGCAAAGCGGCGCTAGAGGCGTTTTTGGCCCAGTGTGGCGATCCGCTGGAGCAGGAAAGGATGCGCCAGCAGTGCATGGGCGGGGCGGTATCGTTCAGCGATAACAGTCAGGCGAATGACCTTACCAATATCGGTAAGGCTTATAACTTGTACCAGTTGCCGCAACAAGGACAATTAAGCGTCCCTGTGTATATCGATGGGATCGGTACGGAGTCTGGGCAAGGCGATTCCACTTTGGGGCAGGCACTGGATAACGGCCCCACATCCAGTTACGGTAAGGTGTTGCTTGCTTGTCGTGAAAAAATTGTTAATGAAGTCAAGGGGCTATTGAAAGACGTTCTCCCAACACTGGGCTGTATCCACAAGATCGAATTTGACGTGTTCGGGTTTAGCCGGGGAGCGTCAGCGGCGCGACAGTTCGTGAACACCCTCGATCAGCAGGCCGATCATCTGTTAGCCGAGGCGGTGGCCAAGGAGCCCAGCCTTCGCCTGAAAGCAGGCTTTGACTGGGCCAGCCGGGAGGATTGCCGGATCAAGTTTGTCGGGCTGTTCGATACGGTGTGCTCGTCGTTGCTGGAGGCGCGTAGCGTCACGCTTGCCCCGGATTGCGCTGAGCGTGTTGTTCACCTGACGGCCAAGGATGAATGGCGTTATTTCTTTGCCCTGACCCGGATCACCGACGATGCAGCGGGTAAACAGATTGCCCCCAACTTTACTGAGCTGGCGTTGCCGGGTTGTCACTCGAACATTGGTGGCGGTTATTACAGCCGCTGGAGCTTGCGCAATCCCAATAGCGAACCAGCCCTGACGGAGCAAAAGGCTATCAAGCTATTTCAGAGCATGGAGCCCACAGGAACCCGCCCTGAGCAAAGCGCCGCCTATCAGCGTGCGATGGACTATGCCCAAGCCAAATTAAGTCAGGGGTGGGGGAACGGGGTCACCGTGTTACCGTCTCCTGTCAGCGGTCCGATAAGGGGCAAAGTGAGCTTGCGGGTGCGCACGTTGAACCGACCCGAGTTTGGCCGGGAAAAACCGTTGGAAGTCAGTGTTACTGTGCTGCTCAACCGGGTGGTGGAGGGGGAATATTCGCGAATCCCGCTGCATATCATGGTGGAAGCGGCACGGGCGGCAGGGGTACCGTTTCGTGAGTGGGATAGAACGGACAAGGCCTTGATGCTGGAGAGTGGAGCTCCGATGCGGCCACGGGTTGATTTAGCCAAGCTGGATGGGCATTGGGTCAACGCGGGCTCCGAGGAAGGGGTTGCCAAGGATTTAAGTCTGCAGCTCCCGGACGAGGTCTATCGATACTTGCGCTTTGAGTACCTGCACCACAGTGCGGATGATGGTGTCGTGAACGGAGCAAACCACATAAAGGGGCGAGAGGCTCGCCGGATCATCAGCAACTTGGAGGCTGGAAAATGAGACGCTGGTTATGGCTAGCCCTGTTTCTGGGGCTGGTGGGGTGCAATGACAATGGCCCTACCAAGATGGATTGGAGCTACAGCGTTGGGTCAAATACAGATGAAATCTGGCATACCCGCGCCCTGTTTTCTCGGGAAGGAGTGAGAACGCATGAGTCTAGTAATGGAACCGTGTCTGCTGTGAGCGAGCGGCTTTTAAAAGAAAAGAGCTATCGCTGGTTTGTAGGAAAAGGTCGGAGTTTTTATGGTCAGCCGGTGGCTGACAAGGTAGAGATTGAGTGGGTGTCATATCACGACAAAAAGCGTTACGGCATTACGCTGGATTTACCCAAGGATTTGGGTAAGCAGATGGCTCAGCGTTATCGCCTCAAAGACGATCGGATTGCCCAGCGAAATGTCCTTGCGCTGGGCTTGGCACCAGGAGGGTATGTGGAGCTGTTTTTAATGAGCCCTGATCCGCTTCCTGATGTTCTGGTCGCCAGTGGCATGGCCCATGAAGTCACTGACGATTGGTATGACAAGAAAGTGCCTTTGGACAGCCAATATCAGGAGCGATGGGCAAGTTTCGATAAGAATTTTCGTCCCTATTACGACAAATACCCAATCCCGACAGGCGCAGAATGG
Organism: Aeromonas sp. sif2416; assembly: GCF_019218665.1. Classification (NCBI taxonomy): domain Bacteria; kingdom Pseudomonadati; phylum Pseudomonadota; class Gammaproteobacteria; order Aeromonadales; family Aeromonadaceae; genus Aeromonas; species Aeromonas sp. sif2416. The sequence continues at coordinate 377,857 of NZ_JAHUXC010000004.1, read as the reverse complement.
GCACCTATCATGGGCGCCTACCGCGCCGCACAGCCTAAGATGGATACTGATCCGGTCAATTGATTTGGGAAGTGCTCCAAAAGTGTGATTCGTGAGGTATCAATGAAGCAGTACCAAAACTGGCTGGCCCAGTATCTGATTTGTCGTCGTGATAGCGACCATGCAATGGCTGCCGAATTAGCGGGAAGTATCTGTGCTTTCTGGCAGGCCAGGGGTGATAAGGCCGAGCATGCCAAGTGGCTGAAGGTCTATCAGGGACATCAACAGCAAACCACCTGACAGGCAAGGCTCATGGCCAGGGAAGGCGCCGCATCAGCTTTGTGCCCATCAGGTGGCTGCATAGCATAACGGAGCCGCCTGCAAGATGGCAGTGACTCATCTTCAATCTTTTCACTCAGCGTAGATTTTTCTCATGACATACCGTGCTTTATGGCTGGCGCTGGCGACCAGCATGCTTGCCGCCTGTACTTCCACTACGTCACTCACTGACGCCGAGTTATCTCAAGCGGCAAAGCAAGGCGATGGCCGAGCCCAGTATGAGCTGGCTAAACGTCTGGTCACCCAACCCGATTACCCCAATGCCATGCATTGGATGCAGCAAGCTGCGGAGCAGTCCGGACCACAGGCAGCCGATCAGCAGATCCGTGCTAACGCCGCATGGCAAGTCGGTGACTGGTATCAGGCCGGGCTCGGTGAGCCAAAAAATCCAGCGCTCGCTACCCAGTGGTGGCAGCGTTCGGCTCGCCTTGGCAACACCAATGCCGGCTATCTGCTGGGGCTCATGTGTCAGAAACAGCATCAGGGCAAACTAGTTACTGAATGCCTCGATTGGTTTGAGCAGGCCGCAGAGCGGGATCATGCAGAGGCACAGTTGATCCTAGCCCAGTGGTACAGCAAACAACCTGGTGCAGATGCTGATGGCATCAAGTGGCTCGAGAAGGCTGCGGAGATTGGTAACCGTGATGCCCAGTACCTGCTGGGCGAGCGTTATGAGCAAGGCCGAGGGGTAGCCAAGCGGCCAGACTATGCTCAACGCTGGAATGACAAGGCTGCGGCTCAGCAGCAGCCCGATGCCTTGTTGCTGCAAGCCAAACAGGCGGCTCACGTCGACGTTTTCACGGCTTATCAACGAGCAGCCAATGCCGGTTCTGCCGAGGCTGAGCTCTGGCTCGGCATGGCTTATCTAGCTGGGGAATTGGTATCGACAGACCTCGCCTTGGGTCGTTATTGGCTTGAGCTGGCAGCCGGACATGGCTCCCACGAAGCCGAATTCCAGTTGAGTTTGCAGCAGGTAGGCCGAGAGCAGCAGGTCCACTGGTTAACTCGGGCCGCTGAGGGCGGTGTAACCAAGGCGTGGTTCGAGCTGGCTCAACTACAGCAAGAGCAAGGGGCACTGGTGCAGGCCAGAACCAGTTACGCCAAGGCTGCCCAACAGGGACACGCGGCGGCGCAATACGCCTATGGTGAAACGCTGCGCCTGGGGCAAGGGGGCAAAGAGAATTACGCACTGGCCTTCAAGCAGTATCGCCTGGCTGCACAACAAGGGGACCGCATGGCCCAATACCGGATGGGAACACTTCGTGAAGAAGGCCTCGGGGCTCCCCGAAACCGTGTACATGCCTATGCCTGGCTCTCATTGGCCGCCACTGGAGGGATGCCTGAAGCAGTACAGGCTCGTGATGAACTGGAAGTTGCGATGACCAAACAGGAAGTCAAACAGGCTCAAAAATTGTCGGAACATTGGTTTGGTCAGATACCAACACTGGCTGCAAGCAGCTCTCCTCGGGGTTGAGCTGCTCTTGGTGCTGTCTTGTTCGCACCTTCCCTCGCTATATCATGGCTAGTCTCGCTAAACACTGAAACAGCGGCTCTCTTGGGTGGTTGTCACTCATTTCACATCATTCATCTAGAGCTCCCAAACGTTGGGCAAAACGCTCACCGAACTGCGATGAGCGTTCTCGGGTTTGTCTAACAAATGTGCGATATCCTAACCGCCTATAACTATGTCTCACCGGCTATAACCGGGTTTTTAACTGATTTGCTATTCGGAAATAGATTGATCCAGAGTAGGAAAATAAGATGATCCACCCTACCGTTTTTTTATATCAGTTCAAAGACTACTTGTTGTGGCGCTCATAGAGCCGTTGCACCACGTCTTGCAGGCCGAGGCCTTCGTTTTGCAGCAACACGGTGAGGTGATAGAGCAGGTCGGCGGATTCGTTGATGAGCTCTTCTCTGTCCTTGGCCATGGCGGCCAACGCCACCTCCACACCCTCTTCACCGACCTTCTGAGCGATGCGCTTGGTGCCCTTGCCGTAGAGGCTGGCGGTGTAGCTGGTGGCGGGGTCGGCACCCTTGCGCGCCGCCAGGATCTGCTCGAGTTCCGCCAGGAAGCCGAGCGGCGGCAGCGGGTGACCGTCGAAGCAGGAGGGGGTGCCCAGATGGCAAGTGGGGCCCACCGGGTCGGCGGCGATCAGCAGGGAGTCCTGATCGCAGTCGGTACTGATGGCGACGAGCTTGAGCACATGGCCCGAGCTCTCGCCCTTGGTCCAGAGCCGCTGCTTGCTGCGGCTGAAGAAGGTGACCTGACCGGTGGTTTGGGTTTTTTCCAGCGCCTCTTTGGTCATAAAGCCCTGCATCAGCACCTGGCCGCTCGCGGCGTGCTGAACGATGGCGGGGATCATGCCCTCACATTTGGTCCAGTCCAGGCGCTCGATGAGCGGGACCTGGTTCATAACATCTTGATTACTCACGGATGGCGACTCCTTCGTTTTTCAGCCAGCGTTTCAATTCGGGAATGGGGATAAGGCCCTTGTGGAACACTGAGGCGGCGAGGGCCCCGTCCACATCGGCCTGGGTGAAGGCATCGAGAAAATGCGCCATGGTGCCGGCACCGCCGGAGGCGATGAGGGGCACCTTGCACAGGGCCCGCACCAGTTTCAGCTGTTCGAGATCATAGCCCTGGCGCATGCCGTCCTGATTCATCACGTTCAGCACGATTTCGCCCGCGCCGCGGGCCTGCACCTCCTTGACCCACTCGAGGGTGGTCCAGGCGGTGGTGCGGGTGCGACTCTCGTCGCCGGTAAACTGCTTGACCTGATACTGGCCGCTCTGCGCGTCGAAGTAGGAGTCGATGCCCACCACCACGCACTGCACGCCGAAACGCTCGGCCAGCCGGCTGATCAGGCTGGGATCGGCCAGGGCAGGGGAGTTGATGGAGACCTTGTCGGCGCCAAACTCCAGGATCTGGCGCGCATCCTCCACGCTCTTGATGCCGCCGGCGACGCAGAACGGGATGTCGATGACTTCCGCCACCCGGCTCACCCAGCTCTTGTCCACCACCCGGGCATCGCTCGAGGCGGTGATGTCATAGAACACCAGCTCGTCGGCGCCCTCCTCGGCGTAGCGGCGGGCCAGTTCGACTATGCCCCCCATGACTTCGTGATTTCGAAATTGCACTCCCTTGACCACCACGCCGTCTTTGACGTCGAGACAGGGGATAATACGCTTTGACAACATGCTCGTTGCTCCATGTAAAGCACGGTTAACAAATCGATTCGGCCAGCTGACGCTGGCGTTCTCGCGATCCTGGATAAAGCGGGTTGGCATGGTGCAACCGCAGGCCCCATCTGGCGAAGTGGCAAGGCCGGCCGCGGCGGGAGAGCCCACACTATAAGCATGAGTGAGTACCCCGATCCAACCCTTTCTCCGCTATTCCTCAATGCCGGGTGATGGCGCCGGATCCCTCCGAGTGGAAGGCCAGCAGGCCGTCTTCTGTCTGTTTCAGTCCCCTGACGGTGAGCAGGGCACCGTCGAAATCGAATCCTTGCAGCTGCTGTGCCAGCAGGGTGCCTCGCTCGCCGAGACCGGTGAGCAGGGCGCCGGCATGTTGCTCGAACAGCGTGATGGCGGCGGTGTCGCTCTGGGCCAGCAAGGCCTCCAGCTGGCGCAGCAACTGCTGCTGCCAGTGGCTGCTCGGCAGGGGGGAGGCGGCATCCTCCGGCTCGTCCTCGCTGCCCAACCGGTTTGCCAGCTCGAGCAGATCCCGGCCAATGCCGCCGATCAGGGCGGCCAGCAGATCCTCTTCTCCTGCCCTCAGGACCCGCTCCAGCTGCAGTCCCTGCTCGGCCAGACTGGTCAGGCCCAGGGTCGCGGCGGCGCCGCGCAGGCTATGGGCCAGCCCCAGGGCCCCGGCGTGATCGCCCTCGGCCAGACATCCGGCCAGGCGCTCGGTGTCGGCCTGATGCTGGACCGCGAAGAAGCGCAGCAGCCTGAGGTACTTCTGTTGATCCCCCTGCAGCGCCGCCAGCCCCTGCGCCATATCCCAGCCGGGCAGCTCCTGCAGACGGGCGAGGGGAGGAGACAGCTGTTCGACCTGACGGCTGGGGGCCTGCGACGGGGCGCCCGCCGGCAGCCACATCCGCAGTGCCTCGAACAGCCTGGCGGGGGTCACGGGCTTGGTGATGAAGTCGTTCATGCCGGCGCTCTCGCAGGCCTTCCTGTCCTCCTCGAACGCGCTGGCGGTGAGCGCCAGTATGGGCACCTGATCCTGACCCGGCAGGGCCCGGATGGCGCGGGTGGCGCTGTAGCCATCCATCAGCGGCATCTGTATGTCCATCAGGATGAGATCGAACGACTGGTCGCGGATCTTGTCCAGCGCCTCCAGGCCGTTGACCGCCGTCTCTATGGTGAGGCCGCTGCCGGTGAGCAGCTCGGTGATCACCTCGCGGTTGATGGCGTTGTCCTCCACCAGCAGCAGGCGCGCCGGGTGGGGGCAGAAAAAGGGCTGCTTGGGCTGACTCGGCAGCACCGCCGGCAGGGGGATGCTCTTGCCCGGGGCGAGCTGGGCGGTGAACCAGAAGCAGCTGCCCTTGCCGGGGGTGCTGTCGACCCCGACTTCGCCCCCCATCAGCCTGGCCAGCCGGCTGGTGATGGCGAGCCCGAGGCCGGTGCCGCCGTACTTGCGGGTGGTGGAGACATCGGCCTGCTCGAAGGCCTGGAACAGCTTCTCGCGCTGGAACTCGGTGATGCCGATGCCGCTGTCCTCTACCTCGAAGCGCAGCAGATAGCCGCTGACCAGCTTGCGCAGCATCCGCACCCTCAGGGTGATGGTGCCCGCATCGGTGAACTTGATGGCATTGCCGGCATAGTTGAGCAGGGCCTGGCGCAGCCGGGTGATGTCGCCATTGAGCCAGACCGGGGTACCGCCGAGATCGACCTGAATGTCGAGCCCCTTGGCGCTAGCCTGCTCGTCCATCAGGGCGCAGACGTTATCCAGCATGGCGACGAGGGAGAAGTCGTGGCATTCCAGCACCATCTTGCCCGCGTCTATCTTGGAGAGATCCAGGATGTCGTTGATCAGGGTGAGCAGGTGCTGGGCCGCGTTGTCTATCTTCTCCAGCCGATTGTGCTGGGCGATCTCCTTGGCATCCCGCTTGAGCAGGTAGGTGAGGCCCAGGATGGCATTCATGGGGGTGCGGATCTCGTGGCTCATGTTGGCGAGGAAGGCGCTCTTGGCCTGGTTGGCGCTTTCGGCGCGCTGATGGGCCTGTGCCAGCTGCTGGGTGCGCTCGCTGACCATCTCCTCCAGGTGGAAGCGGTACTGATCCAGCTCCTCCCCGAGCTGCTTCTTCTCGGTGATGTCGGCCTGCACCGTCACGAAGTGCGTCACCTGGGCATGCTCCCGTCGGATGGGGGAGACGGAGGCCATCACCTGATAGTGGGAACCATCCTTGCGCCTGTTGGTGAACTCCCCGTGCCAGCGCTGGCCCTGCTTGAGGGCATCCCGCAGGGCGACATGGGTGGCTGGCGGGGTGAGGCCGGAGTCGAACAGCTGGGGGGTCTGCCCCAGCACCTCCTCCTCCTGGTAGCCGCTGGTGGCCAGGAAGGCGGCGTTGACATATTCGATGCAGGATGCCGTGTTGGTGATGAAGATCCCGTCCGGGCTCTGCTCCAGGGCCAGTGACAGCTGCCGCAGTTGCTGCTCGGCCAGCTTGCGCTCGGTGATGTCCTGCACTGTGCCATACAGCTCCACGATGGCGTCGCTGTCGTCCCGTATGGCGGCGCCACGGGCGATGATCCAGACGGCTTCCCCGCCGGGGGTGACGACTTCGGCATCACACTCATAGGGGGTGCCATCTTGTAGGCAGCGATCCACGGCCTCGCTCAGGGTGCGCCATGCCTCCTCGGTGAAATAGTCCTTCACCTCGGGATAGACGGCGGGGGGGAGCACCGGATCCCGGCCATAGATGCGAAAGATCTCCGGGGACCAGTAGTGGCTATCCTGGCCGATGTGCCAGCGCCAGTTGCCGATCTTGGCCAGCCGCTGGGATTCGCGCAGGATCACCTCGTTCCGGCGCAGGGCCGCCTCGGTCTCCTTGCGCTGCTGGTGGTCCTCGATGATGGAGATGAAGTAGTCCGGCTTTCCCTGGGGATCCTTGACCAGAGTGGTCGTCAGGGTGATCCAGAATGCCTCGCCCCCCTTGCGCAGGTAGCGCTTCTCCAGGGCGTAGTGCTGGCGCTCGCCGGCCAGCACCTGATCGACATAGCTCTGATCGATGAAGAGGTCGTCCGGGTGGGTGATCTGCTGAAAACTCATCTCCATCAGCTCATCGGCCCGGTAGCCCACCATGTCGCACAGCCGCTGGTTGACCCGCAGCCAGCGCCCCGTGGGGGAGACCAGGGCGATGCCGACGGCGGCCTGCTCGAAGGTGGCCTGGAAGCGCTTCTCGCTCTGCTGCAGTCGGGACTGGGTGTTCAGCAGCTCCTGCCAGCGCTGGTTCTCCCGGGTGCGGGAGCGGTGCATGGCCGCGCTCAGCAGGCTGATGAGGCAACCGTTGGCGATGAGCAGACCCCACTGCACCTGATCCTGCCCGCTGGCGATGAACAGCTCGTAGCGTGGCGGCAGGAGGAGGTAGGCGGTCATCAGGGCCACGCTGAGGGTGCTGATGAGCCCGGGCAGCAGCCCTCCCAGCAGGGCACAGATGATGATGGGCAGCATGAAGAGTACCAGCAGCGGCCGCTCCTCGATGGGAATGGGCAGCTGGAGCCGGATCAGCAAGACGAACAGGGGCATCAGTATGGCCAGCAGGCAGGCGCCTATCCGTTGATGTCTATCCAGGGGGAATGACCACTTCATGGGGCAGGCTCCGCAGGCAGCTTAGGGATCTCGGGGGATTGGGGGCTTTGTCCCGGCCGGATGGCGAGGAGATGGCGCCGCCGCAGGGGGGATGCAGGCATCCTGAGCGGGAGACGCTTAATCATGGGGCACCTCGTGATCGTCCCGGTAGCGCTCGGCGATGGCGATGAACTGCTCGAAGTGTTCGATGAAGGCGGCCACCACGTCCGGATCGAAGTGCAGCCCGCAGCCCTCTAGGATCAGGCTGCGCGCCTGCTGGTACGACATGGCGGGCTTGTAGACCCGGGCGCTGATGAGGGCGTCGAACACATCGGCCAGCGCCATCAGACGGGCCGACACCGGGATCGCATCGCCGTTCAAGCCGTCCGGATAGCCGCTGCCATCCCACTTCTCGTGGTGCCAGTGCGCTATCTCCTTGGCCAGGGTGAGGAAGGCCAGCGGCTGTTCTATGTCCCGCTCCGCCTCCTCGATGGCGTCGCTGCCGAGCTTGGCATGGGTGCGCATGACGGGCCACTCCTCGGGGGTCAGCTTGCCCGGCTTGAGCAGGATCTGGTCCGGGATCCCCACCTTGCCGATGTCGTGCAGGGGGGCCGAGCGGCTCAGCAGCTCTATGTAGGCGGGGGTCAGGGTATCGGTGAAGCGGGGATGGCTCGCCAGACCGATGGCGAGCTGGCGCACATAGAGCTGGGTGCGCAGGATGTGATTGCCGGTCTCGGGATCCCGGATCTCCGCCAGATGGGCGAGGGCGCGGATGGAGGCCTGCTGGATCAGATCATTTTCCGTCATGCGCCTCGCCACTTCGGCCTCCAGCAGCGCGTTCTGGCTTTGCAGCCCATCCCGTGCCTGCTTGGCCTCCAGCTGGGTGCGCACCCTGGCCTGGACGATGGCGGGGTTGATGGGCTTGGTGATGTAATCGGTGGCGCCGAGGGCCAGCCCCTGCTCCTCGCTGCGAGGATCGGAGAGGGCGGTGAGCAGCACCACGGGAATGGAACTGGTGGATGGATCTGACTGCAGCCTTCGCAGCACCTCGTAACCGTCCATGTCCGGCATCATCACGTCCAGCAGGATCAGATCCGGCCGGGCCGAGCCGGTGGCGATGCGCAGGCACTTCTCGCCCCCCTGGGCGGCCAGCACGCGGTAGGTGGGGGTGAGCAGATCGGTCAGTACCATCAGATTCTCGGGTGCATCGTCGACGATCAGGATGGTGGCGGCTTGGGCTGTGAACATGGCGCCTCCGCGACGCAAATGGGTCAGTCGAGTATAGAGTCGATTGTTATTAAGGGATAAATGATGGTTCAGACTCGACGGTGCGCCAGTCGTGAGCCCGCGGGCAGCGGGCTCACGTTGCCTTTGCTCAGCGGCTGCTGGCCTCGTCGGCCCAGCAGGCGATGGCATCACCCGCCGAGAACTTGCCCTCCAGCAGGGCGCGGCCGAGGATGATCCCCTTGACGCCGGAGCCCTTGAGCGCCTCTATGTCCTGCAGGCCTCCGATGCCGCCGGAGGCCTGGAAGGCCACGCTGGGGAAGCGGGCGCAGAGATCCTGGTAGAGGGCGACGTTGCAGCCCTGGAGGGTGCCATCGCGGCTGATGTCGGTGCAGAGCACGTGCCTGAGGCCGGCGGGGAGGAAGCGCTCGATCAGTGCTTCGATGGTCACCCCGCTGTTCTCCTGCCAGCCCGCCACCGCGATCTGGCGATTGCCTTGCGGGTCTATGTTGACGTCCAGCGCCAGCACTATCTGCTCGGGGCCGTATTTCTCCATCCAGCTCGCCACCAGCTCCGGGGACTTGACGGCGGTGGAGCCGATCACCACCCGATTGGCACCGGCGGCCAGCAGATCGGCCACGTCCTGCTCGGTGCGCACGCCGCCACCGACCTGTACCGGCGCCTCGGTGGCCGACAGCAGCTGGGTGATGAGCGCGAGCTGGCGCGCCTTGGCATCCTTGGCGCCGTCCAGATCCACCAGGTGCAGCTGCAGCGCCCCCTGGGTCACATACTCATCGAAGCGCGCCTGGGGGCTGCTGCTGTATTCGGTCTTCTGGCCGTAGTCGCCCTGGTAGAGGCGAACGACCTGGCCGTTAATCAAATCAATGGCGGGAATGATCATCCTTGTCACAGCTCCAGAAAGTTTTGTAGCAAACGGGCCCCGGCCGCGCCGGAACGTTCCGGGTGGAACTGGGCGCCGAAGAAGTTGTCTTGCCCCACTATGGCGGTGAAGGGGGTGCCATAGTCGCAGCTGGCCAGGGTCGCCGCCGTCACCTCCAGGGCATAGGAGTGGACGAAGTAGAAGTAGCTGCCGCTGGGGATGCCTTTGAGCAGCGGGTGAGTTTCATCGTGCTCGATCTGGTTCCAGCCCATGTGGGGCAGGCGCAGGTTGCCCACCTTCATCAGCCGGATCCGGCCCGGTACTATGCCGAGGCAGTCGATCAAGCCCTCACCCGGCTTTTCATTGCCACACATGGTCTCCTCGGAGGCCTGTGCCAGCATCTGCATGCCGAGGCAGAAGCCCAGCAGCGGCTGGCGGGCGGCGCGGATCAGCGGTACCAGGTTGCGCTCGTTGAGGTTGCGCATGGCGGCGACTGCGGTGCCGACCCCGGGCAGGATCAGCTTGTCGGCCCGCTCGATATCGGCCGCGTCGCGGCTCACCAGCGGCGTGACGCCGAGGCGCTCAAACGCCATCCGCACCGAGGCCAGGTTGGCGCAGCCGGTGTCGATGATCACCAGTTTCTGATTGCTCATCGGGTACGCCTCCCCATGGATGTCTGCGAGCTTGGCACCATCAAGGCATCATCGGTGATAACGAGGTTCTGGTTAGCCATCACAGCACCCCCTTGCTGGAGGGCAGCTCGCTCCCTTCCACCCGGATGGCCTGGCGCAGGGCGCGGCCGAAACCCTTGAACAGGGCCTCCACCTGGTGGTGGGTGTTGCCGCTGCCGACCTTCATCTGCAGGGTGATGGCCATGGCATCCGACAGGGAGCGGAAGAAGTGGGGCACCATCTCGGTGGCCATCTCCCCCACGCTGTCGCGACCAAAGCCGCTCGGGCAGTCGAACACGAAGTAGGGGCGGCCGCTCAGATCCAGTGCGGTGGCTACGTCCAGCTCGGTGAGGGAGGGGGCGTCAGCGGCTTGACGAGGGCGGCCATCGATCACCGCCTGCACCTCGTCCATCGCCAGCACGAAGCCGAAACGGCCGATGCCGCGCTTGTCACCCAGCGCCTGGCGCAGGGCCTGACCGAGCGCCAGCCCTACATCTTCCACCGTGTGGTGATCGTCGATGTGCAGATCGCCGCTCACCTTGAGCCTGAGCCTGAAACCGGCGTGGGTGGCGATCTGATCCAGCATGTGATCGAAGAAGCCGATGCCGGTGGCGATCTGGTTGCCACCGCTCTTGTCGAGATCCACCGCCACCTGGATGCGGGTCTCCTTGGTGTAGCGCTCCACCTCGGCGACACGGCCCTTGGACAGCAGCTGATCACGGATGGCGAGCCAGTCGTGATCCTGAGGCTGGTAGCGGATGCCACGGATGCCCATGTTCTCGGCGAGCTGCAGATCGGTCTGCCGGTCGCCTATCACGAAGGAGTTGGCAAAATCGATGCGACCCGAGGCGAGATACTCCTTCACCAGCCCGAGGTTCGGCTTGCGGCAGCTGCAACCGTCGGTGGGGAAGTGGGGGCAGATCAGCACCCGCTCCCAGTGAACCCCCTGGGATTCGAAGAGGTGCATCATCAGGTCCTGGGGCGGCTGGAAGTTTTCCAGCGGCAGGCTTTTGGTGCCCAGCCCATCCTGGTTGGTCACCATCACCAGCACATAGCCGGCGGCCTGCAGCTCGCGCAGCACCGGGATCACCATGGGCTCGAAGCGCAGCTTGGCGAGGCTGTCCACCTGCTTGTCGGTCATCGGCTCTTCGATCAGGGTGCCGTCGCGGTCGATAAACAAAAACGGGGTCTTCATGGGTTACATCCTTATAAACGAGGGGCGGGCAGATCGCGCAACACGGCGAGCACGGCGTCCATCTCACCCCGATAGCCGATGGTGATGCGGATGCTGTTTTCGAGGCCCGGCTTGGTGGAGAAGTCCCGCAAGATGATGCCGGCGGCCTTCATGGCGGCGAACACGGCGGCGCCATCGACGAAGCGCACCAGCACGAAGTTGCCCTTGTCCTCGAAGATCTCGCGCACACAGGGCAGCGCCATCAGCTCGGCCTTGATGAGGGCCTTCTGCAGGTTGAGCTCGGCCACCCGCTCCTGCATCAGTTCCAGCCCCATGGGGCTGAGGGCCTGTGCCGCAATCTGGGCGATGGGCTCGGGGATGGGGTAGGGGGCTATCACCTTGGTCAGCATGGCGATGACCTCGGGATTGGCCAGGGTGAAGCCGCAGCGGATCCCCGCCAGGGCGAAGGCCTTGGAGAGGGTGCGGGTCACCACCAGGTTGGGGAAGCGTGCCAGCAGATCTACCACCGATGCCTCAGGGCAGAACTCGATGTAGGCCTCGTCCACTACGATGATGGCGCGATCCTTTACCTTCTCCAGCAGGGCGATGAGGCCGCCGCGGCCCACCAGATCCCCGGTGGGGTTGTTGGGGGAGCAGAGGAACACCAGCTTCACGTCGGACAGGCGATCGGCGATGGCGGGCCAGTCCGGCTGGCGGCTGGCCGTCAACGGCAGCTCGACGATGCCCACGCCGCAGGTCTCGGCGCTGATGGCGTACATGCCGTAGGTGGGCGGGCAGATGAGGATCTGATCCTGACCCGCCTCGCAGAAGGTGCGGATCAGCAGCTCGATGGCCTCGTCGGCCCCTCGGCTCACCAGCACCTGCTCCGGATCTACTCCGGCATAGGCGGCATAACCGTTCACCACCGCGGCCGGCTGGCACTCTGGATAGCGGTTGAGGCGGCTGCCCTCGATGGTGAAGGGGTAGGCCAGCGGCGCCTCGTTGGCGTTGAGCCAGACGTGGCCGTTGCCGCCGATGCGGCGGGCGGATTGATAGGGGGTGAGGGCCCGCACCACACGGCGAGCCAGGTTGGCGATGCTCATGACAAATCCTTCTGCGGCTTACTTTTTTGAGAGGCGTCGGCGAGGGCGTTCAACCTCAGGGTGACGGCGTTCTTGTGGGCGTCGAGCCCCTCGGCCTGGGCGATGCGCTGGACAATGGGGCCCAGGCCTGCGATGCCCTCGGCGCTCAGCTCCTGTACCGTGTAGCGGCGCTGGTAATCGGCCAACCCCAGGCTGGAGCAGGTGCGGGCATAGCCGTAGGTGGGAAGGGTGTGATTGGTGCCGCTGGCGTAATCCCCCACCGACTCCGGTGTCCACTGACCGAGGAAGATGGAGCCGGCGTTCTCGAGCCGGTCCAGCAGATCCCGCGGCGCCTTGGTCTGCACTATCAGATGTTCGGGGGCATAGGCGTTGGAGATGGCGCAGGCCTCATCCAGGTCATCGCACAGGATCACCAGGCTGGCCCCCAGCGCCTTGGCGGCGATGTCGCGGCGGCTGAGCAGGGCGAGCTGGCTTTTGATTTCCCCTGCGATGGCATCGGCCAGCAGCGGCGAGGTGGTGACCAGCACCACCTGACTGTCCGGGCCGTGCTCAGCCTGGGAGAGCAGGTCTGCCGCCACGAAGGCGGGGTTGGCGCTCTCGTCGGCGATGACCAGCACCTCGGAGGGGCCGGCCGGCATGTCGATGGCGGCACCGCGCCAGTCGCGGGAGACCTGGCCCTTGGCCTCGGTCACATAGGCGTTGCCCGGGCCGAAGATCTTGTCCACCTTGGGAATGCTCTGGGTGCCATAGGCCATGGCGGCGATGGCCTGGGCGCCGCCGATGGCGAACACCTTCTCCACGCCGCAGGCGCGGGCGGCAAACAGGATCTCGTCGCTGGCCGGGGACGGGGTGCAGAGCACCCGCTCCCGGCAGCCGGCGATGGCGGCCGGAATGGCCAGCATCATCACGGTGGAGGGGAGCGGGGCGCTGCCCCCCGGCACATAGAGGCCGACCCGGTTGATGGGCTGGGTGCGCAGCTCGCACAGCACGCCGGGCTGGGTCTCGACCCGGATCACCGGCTGTGCCTGGGCGGCGTGGAAGGTGCGGATATTGGTGATGGCGGCGTTGATGGCGGCCTTGATGTCGTCATCCAGCCGCGCACAGGCGGCGTCTATCTCGGCCTCGCTGACCCGCAACTGCTCGCGGGGGGCGCGCTCGAAACGCAGGCTGAGCTCTTGCAGGGCCTCGTCGCCCCGGCTGCGCACGGCACCGATGATCTCCTTCACCACGGCGCCGATGTCGGCCTCGTCGCCAAGGGCGGGCCGGGTCAGCACGTCGGCCTGCTGGGCGGGGGAGAGGGTCTTCCAGATCAGGGTCTGCATGGTGTCCCCTCCTTATTCCATCATCTTCTCGATGGGCAGCACCAGAATGGAGCTGGCACCGAGGGCCTTGAGCTGTTCCATGGTCTCCCAGAACAGGGTTTCGCTGGATACCACGTGCAGCGCCACCTGATTGGTGTCACCGGCCAGCTGCATGATGGTCGGGCGCTCGGCGCCGGGCAGCAGATCGGTGATGGCCGCCAGCTTGTCTTTCGGGGCGTGCAGCATGATGTACTTGCTCTCGCGCGCCTGCTGCATGCCCTGGATGCGGGGCAGCAGCTTGTCGATGATGGCCTGCTTGGCGTCGTTCAACGGATTCGGCGCCTGCACCAGCACCGCCTTGGAGCGGTAGATCACCTCCACCTCTTTGAGGCCGTTGGCCTCCAGGGTCGCGCCGGTGGAGACCAGATCGCAGATGGCGTCGGCCAGGCCGGCGCGCGGCGCCACTTCCACCGAGCCACCCAGCATCACGCTCTTGAAGCTCAAGCCCTGCTCGTCGAAGAAACGCTTGAGCAGACCGGGGTAGGAGGTGGCGATGCGCTTGCCCGCCAGGCTGGCGGGGCCCTGATACTCCACGTCATCGGGAATGGCGAGGGAGAGACGGCAGCCGCCGAAGTCGAGCTGCTTGAGGGTCTTGACCGCGAAAGGCTGACCCTGGGCGGCGCGGATGAGCTGCACCTCTTCGAGTACGTTCTCGCCTATGATGCCAAGATCGACCACCCCTTCCATCACCAGGCCCGGGATGTCGTCATCGCGCACCCGCAGGATGTCGATGGGCATGTTCTCCACGTGGGCGATGAGGCGCTGCTCGCGCAGGTTGATCTTGAGTCCGCAGCTCTTGAACAGGGCCTGGGAGTCCTGGCTCAGGCGACCGGACTTTTGCATGGCGATGCGTAGACGTTGTGTTTCCATTGCTCGATTTCCTTCTAGTCAAAAACGAAAAAACCCTCGGAAGTGTGTGCTTCCGAGGGTTTATGAATCTTGCGGTCCTTTTGGAAGTCACCAGTTAAGTGTCTTCCAGCAGTCAACCTCCTGAAAGACTAGTCGGGATGATGATGGTGATGGTGAGTCTTCAGCAGGGTGAACTTCATGTAATCAATCCTTTACAAATAAGATGTCGTAGTTGACGCCTGATTTAAACTACCTGCCTTGACAGAAAATGCAACCTGAAATTGTGATTTGCCCGATTAAAGTGGAGAAAACGGTTTTCTGGTCGATAACTAAACAAGATAGCCTGAGGAGTGATCACTATGCCCAGCCAGGACCTGTTATTCCCCATCTTGCCGCGGGCACCGGCCGCGCCGAGCCCGGACGACATCAAGCGGGAGGTGACCCAGATCAGCCAGAAGCATAAGTTGCGCAAAACCAGTGCAGACGGCGAAGGCTCCCAGCCACGGCAGCAGCCTCAGTCGCAGGCAAAGTATGATCAGAAAGGATCTAAAAGCGATGATCACAAACCCGATCCCGAGCATCGCATCGATCTCTTCGTCTGAGCCTGGTCAGCATTCCGCCTCTCCCGCCCAGAGGAAAGGGAGCATGATCGCCCCTAGGGGGAGACCCAGAGTCGGGATGAGATTTAGCGATCCCGCTTTCCCCGCTCTTTTGGCATAATGCCCGCTTTTGCGCGGGACACCCCTTTGACCATACAGACCCTGTTCAAGCCTGACGGCCCCCTGGCCAGCCACATCGATGGCTTCGTCGCCCGTGCGCCGCAACTGGCCATGGCCGAGGCGGTGGCCCGCGCCATCCAGAGTGGCGGGCGCCTGCTGGTGGAGGCGGGAACGGGGACAGGCAAGACCTATGCCTATCTGGTACCGGCGCTGGAGTCCGGCAAGCGGGTGGTGATCAGCACCGGCTCCAAGAATCTGCAGGAGCAGCTCTTCTACCGGGACCTGCCCACCATCACGGCGGCGCTCTCCTACACCCCGCCGGTGGCCCTGCTCAAGGGGCGCAGCAACTACCTGTGCATCGAGCGGATGAACCGCCTGCTCGGGGAGTCCCATCTGCAGAAGCCGGAGGTGCTGAGCGATCTGGTCAAGGTGAAGTCCTGGTCCACCGCCACCGAGACCGGCGATGTGGGGGACATTCCTGGGCTGCAGGAGAACGCCGAGATCCTCGCCCACGTCACCAGCACCAACGATAACTGCCTCGGCCGCGACTGCCCCTATTACGATGACTGCCACCTGGTGGTGGCCCGCCGCCGCGCCATGGATGCCCAGGTGGTGGTGATCAATCATCACCTCTTCTTCGCCGACATGGCGGTGAAAGACACCGGTTTCGGCGCGCTGGTGCCGGAGGCGCAGGTCTATGTGTTCGACGAGGCGCACCAGCTGCCGGAGATCGCCACCAACTACTTCGGCAAGTCGGTGGGCAGCCGCACCATCCAGGATCTGGCGCAGGACATCCAGCTTGCCTATCGCGCCGAGGCCCACGACATGGGGCAGCTCGGCAAGGCGGCGGACCGGCTCGCCATCGCCAGCCAGGATCTGCGCCTCGCCTTCGGGGTGGATGGCGGTCGTGGCAACACCCGCGACATGCTGCGCCTGCCGCTCTGGGCTCAGGCGCTGGCCCGGCTCAACGATGCGCTCGGGCTCTGCTACGAGGTGCTGAAGCTGGCGCTGGGACGTGGCGAGCAGCTGGATCATGCCTTCGAGCGGATCTGCGAGCTGCGCACCCGCCTCGGCGAGGTGCTGGCCATCAACCAGACCGGCTTCTCCTACTGGTATGACTGCTCGCGGCTGCACTTCTCCCTCAATCTCACCCCCTTGTCGGTGGCCGAGCGGTTTGGTGCCGAGGTGCTGCGCCCCGAGGTGGCCTGGGTGTTTACCTCGGCGACCCTGACGGTGGACAACCGCTTCGATCACTTCAAGACCGAGTTGGGGCTCGCCGGCAGCGCCGAGCTGATCCTCGACAGCCCGTTCGACTATGGGGAGCAGGCGCGGCTGTGCGTGCCCCGCTTCTTGCCTGAGCCCAATGCCTTCGGTAGGGGCGAGGCGCTGGCCCAGCTGATGATCCCGCTCATCAACAAGACGCCGGGAGGCTGTTTCTTCCTCTGCACCAGCCATCAGGTGATGCGGCAGGTGGCCGAGGTGCTGCGCCGGGAGATAGGCCGCACCGTGTTGCTGCAGGGGGAGGACAGCAAGCAGCGGCTGCTCAAGACCTTCGTGGAGAATGGCCGTGCCGTGCTGGTGGCCACCAGCAGCTTCTGGGAGGGGATAGACGTACGGGGGGCCGCGCTCTCCTGTGTTATCATCGACAAGCTGCCGTTTGCCAGCCCAGACGACCCGCTGCTCAAGGCGAGAGTCGATGATTGCAAGCTCAAGGGCGGCGATCCCTTCGCCGATATCCAGCTGCCCAAGGCGGTGATCGCCCTCAAGCAGGGGGTGGGGCGGCTTATTCGTGATCGCAGTGATCACGGGGTGCTGGTGATCTGTGATCCACGGATGGTCAACAAACCCTATGGCGCCACCTTCATCAAGAGCCTGCCCGCCATCCCTCGTACCCGGGAGCTGGCGACCCTGGGTAATTTCTTCGAGCGGGGCGAGTGAGCCTGCCGGTGACGAGCCCTGTATCAGGGCGTAGGGTCCTAGGGCGCCTTCCTTAATCGGCCCAGGATTTGACTGAGTCACTGTGGCCTGCTTGGTAAAAAGAGACAGATTTGAACAACCGCCGAGCATTTGTTGCTTGCCGATTATGTAATTGACTGATTTTATAGAGATTAGAAAGCATGAACGAGTTGAAGATCCTGGCCGTTGATACCGCCACCGAAGCCTGCTCCGCCGCGCTGCTGGTGGGCGACAAGCTGTTCTCCCGCTGGGAAGAGGCGCCGCGGGATCACACCCGTAAAATCTTGCCCATGGTTCAGGCTGTGTTAGACGAGTCCGGACTATCGTTGGACCAACTCGACGCCATCGCCTTCGGTCGCGGTCCCGGCTCCTTCACCGGGGTGCGGATCGGGATCAGTGTGGCGCAGGGGCTGGCCTTCGGCGCCGGGGTGCCGCTCATCGGCATCTCGACCCTGGCGGCCATGGCGCAGGGGGTCTATCGACTGGAGGGGGCAGATAGCGTGCTCAGCGCCATCGATGCGCGCATGAACGAAGTCTACTTCGGGCGCTATGAGCTGCAGGCCGGTTGCATGCGGCTGGTGGGCGAGGAGGTGGTGAGGGATCCGGCCCAGCTGGTGAGCGAGCTGACTGGTGAAGGTGCCCTGCCGGGCCGCTGGCTGGCGGTGGGTACGGGGTTTGAGACCTATGGCGAACAGCTCAATGGGCTGGCCGAGGCGCTGGTTATCAGCCAGCAGGTGCGTTTCCCGGCGGCGCTGGACATGTTGCCGCTGGCGCGTGCCGCATGGCTGGCCGGCGAGGCGGTGCCGGTGGAGCAGGCCAGCCCTGTCTATCTGCGTGACAAGGTGACCTGGAAGAAGTTGCCGGGTCGCGAATAACATTGGACCACGGGCGAGTCGCCTGAGGATCCGGATGAGGAGAGGCGAATGATGAAACGCACGATCATGTTGGGGATGATGGGGCTGCTGCTCAGCGCGTGCAGCACGGTGCCCAAGGAGCTGGCCTATGAGCCGGCGGATCAGCTGGTGGCCTATCAACCGGCGCTGCAGGGCATGGATGGCAAGCCTGCCCGCTGGAGCGGGGTCATCTCGGCGGTACACAACGAGCAGGATCAGAGCGTCATCGAGGTCGTCTACCTGCCGCTCAAGGCCAACGGTGTGCCGGAGCAGACCGAGCAGAGCCCCGGCCGCTTCCTCGCTATCATGAAGGGCTTCGTCGATCCGACCCTGTATGCCAAGGGGCGCAGCCTGACGGTGCTCGGCACCCTGGCGGCGCCGGTGGACAGCCAGATCGGCAGCCACAAGTACCGCTTCTCGGTGCTCAAGGTGACCGCCAGCAAGCTGTGGCCGCCGGTGAAGGAGGTGGAGATCCGCTACATGGATCCCTATTTCTACGACCCCTTCTATGATCCCTTCTGGCCGCGTCACCGCTTCTACCGCTGATGATGATGCGCGAGCGGTCCATCAGCCTCGATGACGGGCGCCACATCGCCCTGCTGGACAATGATCAGCAGGGCAAGCCGCTGCTGATCGCCCTGCACGGCTGGCTCGACAACGGCGCCAGCTTCCTGCCCCTTGCCCCTCATCTCGCCGAGTTCCACCTGATCTGCGTCGATCTGCCGGGGCACGGTCACTCGGATCACAAGTCGACCCCCTATGTCTTCGTCGACTGGCTGGACGATCTTTATCAGTTGAGTCAGGCCGCCGGCTGGTCGCGCTTCATGCTGCTCGGCCATTCCCTCGGGGCGCTCATTGCCAGTGCCTATGCGGGGGTCTTTCCCGAGCAGGTGACGCGGCTCGTCATGCTGGAGGGGCTGGGACCCCTCAGCCAGCCCGATGAGGCGGTGCCGGCGCAGCTGCGTAAGGCGATCTTGAATCGCAGCCGCACCCGCGAGCGGGCCTCCAATGGTTTTGCCTCCCTGGATGAGGCGGTGGCCGCCCGTTGCAAGGTGGCAGACATTACCCCGAGCGCGGCGCGACTCATCTGCGAGCGGCAGCTGATGGCGCGGGACGGGCGCTGGCATTGGCGCAGCGATCCGCGGCTGCGGGATCTGTCGCCGCTGCGCATGAGCGAGGGCCAGGCCCTGGCGCTGATCCGGGCCATCGTCTGCCCGGTGCTGTTCATCCGGGGAGAGCAGGGCTTTGCGACGCTGCTCGAGCAGTGGCAGCTGCGGGCGGGGGCCTTCGGGCAGATAGAGATGGCGGTGGTGGCAGGAAATCACCATTTCCACATGGAAAATTCAGTCCAAACCGCCGTTTATATCGAAAAATTCTGCCAGAGCCGTTAGAATCAGCGGCTTTACATCATTCCAGGTTTGCTTTCTCCCTCACACTTTCGCCTTGTTAATTTGCTGTTAATCGATGTTGCCTTATGTAACTATGTGCGGCATTAGAGCATGAGCTTAAAACAGCTGATTGAATTGGATGTGAACAGGGACGGAGGCAACACAGTGAGCGCACAGGTGCTAGTTATGCAGGAGAAGTTCGTGGACAAAGTCTGGCTGAAGCGTTATCCGGAAGGGGTTCCCGCCGAGATCAATCCAGACCAATACGGCTCTCTGGTCGAGATGTTTGAAGAGTCGGTGAGCCAGTTTGCCGATCAGCCCGCCTTCGTCAACATGGGGCAGACCATCACCTATCGTCGGCTGGAGGAGCAGTCCCGCGCCTTTGCCGCCTATCTGCAAAACGAGCTCAAGCTCGGCAAGGGCGATCGGGTGGCGGTGATGATGCCGAACCTGTTGCAGTACCCCATCGCCGTGTTCGGCATACTGCGGGCCGGCATGACGGTGGTCAACGTCAACCCGCTC
The DNA here is from genome assembly GCF_019218665.1 of Aeromonas sp. sif2416. NCBI lineage: Bacteria > Pseudomonadati > Pseudomonadota > Gammaproteobacteria > Aeromonadales > Aeromonadaceae > Aeromonas > Aeromonas sp. sif2416. The sequence goes on along the minus strand of NZ_JAHUXC010000004.1, from coordinate 358,000 downwards.
TACACCCCGCGCGAGCTGGAGCATCAGCTCAAGGACTCCGGCGCCAAGGCCATCGTCATCGTCTCCAACTTCGCCCATACCCTGGAAAAAGTGGTGCACGACACCCCGGTCAAGCACGTGATCTTGACCCGCATGGGGGACAACCTGGGGCTGGCCAAGGGCTCCCTGGTCAACTTCGTGGTGAAGTACGTCAAGAAGCTGGTGCCCAAATACAACCTGCCGCACGCCAGCACCATGCGCCAGGCGTTGGCCAAGGGGCGCTACCTGCAATACATCAAGCCCGAGATTAGCAACCTGGACATCGCCTTCTTGCAATACACCGGCGGCACCACAGGCCTCTCCAAGGGCGCCATGCTGACTCACCGCAACCTGATCGCCAACGTCGAGCAGTGCCTCGGGGTCTATGGCCCCGTGCTGGAGCGGGGCAAGGAGTTCGTGGTGACCGCGCTGCCGCTCTACCACGTGTTCGCGCTGACCGTAAACTGCCTGCTGTTCATGCGCCTGGGGGGTAACAACCTGCTCATCAGCAATCCGCGCGACATCCCGGGCTTCGTCAAAGAGATCAGAAAGTACCCCTTCACCTGCATCACCGGGGTCAACACCCTGTTCAACGCCCTGGTCAACAACGGGGAATTCCAGAGCATGGACTTCTCCGGGCTGAAGCTGACCATAGGCGGCGGCATGGCGGTGCAACGGGCGGTGGCCGAGCAGTGGAAGGGGCTGACCGATACCCCGCTGCTGGAAGGCTATGGCCTGACCGAATGCTCGCCGCTGGTGAGCGTCTGTCCCTACGATCTGGTGGACTATAACGGCTCCATCGGTCTGCCGGTCTGCTCCACCGACATCCGTCTGGTGGACGATGCCGGCCAGGTGATCACCGAGCTCGGCGCCCCTGGCGAGATGCAGGTGCGCGGCCCCCAGGTGATGACTGGCTACTGGCAGCGACCCGAGGCTACCGCCGAGGTGATGCAGGATGGCTGGCTCTGCACCGGTGACATCGCCGTGTGTGACGAGCAGGGCTTCTTCAAGATCGTCGATCGCAAGAAGGACATGATCCTGGTCTCTGGCTTCAACGTCTATCCGAACGAGATAGAAGACGTGGTGGCGCTGCATCCCAAGGTGCTGGAAGTGGCCGCCGTCGGCGTGCCCCACAAGGTTTCCGGCGAGCTGGTGAAGATCTTCGTGGTCAAGAAAGATGCAAAACTGCAGGAAGACGAGATTATTGCCCACTGCCGCAAACATCTGACTGCCTATAAGGTGCCGAAACTGGTAGAATTTCGTGACGAACTTCCCAAGACCAATGTGGGCAAGATCCTGCGCCGCGTGCTGCGCGACGAGGAGATTGCCAAGCAGTAACGGGCAGACAGCTGATGTCATGCAAAACCGTGGGTCATGCCACGGTTTTTTCTTTTTTGGGCCCCGACCAACGTGCAGGCAAAGATGCAATATCAACTCATTTCACAGCAAGCCGAACTGGAACAGTATCTCGCTTCCCTGGCCGACGTTCCCCTGGCCATCGATACCGAATTCGTTCGCACCCGTACCTATTATCCCCAGCTCGGCCTGTTCCAGATCTACGATGGCGAGCGGCTGGCCCTGCTGGATCCGCTGACTCTGGAGCTGTCCGGCCTGTGGCAACGGCTCGGCCGGGCAGGGCAGATCGCCATACTGCACGCCTCGGGTGAAGATCTGGAGCTCATCCAGCATCAGGCGGGCCATCTGCCCAACCGGATGCACGACACCCAGCTGGCGACGGCCTTCCTGGGGCACGGCGTCTCGGTGGGCTTCGGCGCCCTGGTCAAGGAGTTCCTCGGGGTGGAGCTGGAGAAGGATCAGGCCCGCACCGACTGGCTGGCCCGCCCGCTCACCGAGCGTCAGCTTGAATACGCGGCGGCGGATGTGTTCTACCTGATGCCACTCTACGAGAAGGTGATGGCCAGACTGCACGAGAGCGGCAAGTTCGCCTGGTTCGAGCAGGAGTGCCAGAACCACTCCGCCCGCAAGACCCAGGGCAGCGATCCCATGCAGGCCTATCTCGAGATCATCAACGCCTGGCAGCTGGGGCGGCGTGAACTCGCCATCCTGCGTGAGCTGGCCGCCTGGCGCCAGAAAGAGGCGGTGCGCCGGGATCTGGCCCTCAACTTCGTGGTGAAGGAGCTGCACCTGTTCAAGGTGGCCGAGCGTCGCCCGACCTCCCTGCGCGACCTCAACGAGCTGGGGCTGGCCCCCATCGAGATCAAGATCCACGGCAAGCGGATGCTGGATATCGTCGCCTCGGCCCAGCAGAGCGATCCTTCGAGCTGGCCAGAGCCCATTCGCCGGCTGGTGGATTTCCCCCAGTACAAGGCCGAGCTCAAGCGCATCAAGGCCATGGTGGAAGAGAAGGCCAAGGCCAGCAACATCCCGCCTGAGCTGGTGGCCAGCAAGAAGATCATCCACCAGTACTTCACCTGGAGCTGGCGCATGAGCGAGGAGGAGCGTGCCCGCGCCGACAAGCCCATGCTGCTGCAAGGCTGGCGCCACGAGCTGGTGGGTCACCTGCTGGCGCAATAAGCCCTGGTTGCCTGATCGGCGCTGAACCATGAAGAGAGCCCCAAGTGTGAATGACACTTGGGGCTCTTTTGTTTCCATGCTGGCGGCATGCCATCGGCAAGGGGAAAGGGCGAAGAGCGCATGTTCTTCGCCGTGACAGATCAGGCACTCAACTGATGCTCGGCACCCTCAAAGTAGGTGCGCACCAGATCGGCTCCGCTGGTGCCATAGCCGATCAGGGTCGCCACGTCGACGAAGTTGGCCCCACCGGCGCTGCCGTTTGTATCCACCTGTACCCTGATGTTGCTGCCGGTTTGCGCCACCTGGACGAAGTCGGAGACCTGGCTACCGCTGACGAAATTGCTGTCGAGCAGCGTCGACAGATCGAGGCTGTCACCCTGGCTGAAGCTGTAGTCGAGTACCGTGTCCAGGTTGAGCGGGTCCGCTTCGGCAAAGGCGAAGCGGTCGGCGCCTGCACCGCCGGTGAGAGAATCGCTGCCAGTGCCACCGATCAGCAGATCGTTGCCGTCGCTGCCGCTCAGAATGTCGTTGCCGCCACCGCCGATCAGCAAGTCGTCGTCGTTCTGCCCGGACAGCGTGTCGTTGCCCGCATTGCCAAACAACAGGTCCCGGCCGCTGGCCCCGCCGCCGCCGTCTATGGTCTGGTTGCCGGAGGTGCCGGCGACCACATCGTTGCTGCTGCCGTTGCCGGCGTCAAAGTTGCTGCCGGAGAAGATGCTGTAGGTACCGGCCAGTGCATAACCGAAATAGCTCTGCCCGGCGGCGAAGGTAATATTGTCGACCGCATTGCCTGATGCACCGTAATGGTTGAGTACTGTGATGTCCTGGCTGCCGACATCGATCAGCAAGTCGTTACCGGATCGCTCGAAATTCAGCGTGGTCAGCTTGCTGTTGTCCCCGGTGATCCGGATCGCATCGTTGTTACCACCCGGATCGGTGATCGTATAGACCCCGCTGCCCGTGGCGCTGAAGTCATAATTGTTGTTACCCGTCGTGCCGGTGAGTGCGGTGTTGTCGTTCAGCCCCTGGATGGTCACCTGTACCGACTGCGAATCGCTGCCGTCGAGTGAGTGGGCGACGAAGCTGTCGAGCAGCGATTGACCGGTGCCCAAGGCCTGGATCACCGCCAGACTGTTGTTCACCGAGTAGGTCCAGTTGCCCGTCGCCGTGAGGGTGAAGGTACCGTAGATTCCGGCCACCGTTGGCTGGGCCAGGAAGCCTGATTGGCCAGTATCCGCATCGCTGACAGTCAGTGAACCACTGGTATTCAGCAGGCCGCCGACGACGTTGGTGTCTTCCTGAACGTTGCCCGTCGCAACGCCGGCAATCACCGCCGCATCGTTGCTGCCGGTGATGGTGATGTCTATCGTGCTGGTTGAGGTCGCCCCGTGCTCGTCTTGCATTGAATAGCTGAGTGTCACCAGCTCTTGCACACCTTGCGCCAGATGGTCGAAAGCCGTGCCCGGATTGAACACCACCTTGTTGTCCAGGATGTTGGCGGTGCCCTTGTCGGATGGCGCATTGACGCTGTTGAGTGTGAACGCATGGCCGTCGTCGATGTCGGTATCATTGCCCAATACGTCTATGGTCAGGGTCTGATTTTCGGTACCGGCGGCGGTGTCAACCACGGCCACCGGACCATCGTTGGCGCCGGTGATGGTGATCTTCACTGTACTGGGGGTACCGTCGACGCTGGTGACCTGATAGGTCTCGGAGACGGAGTCGTCGACATTCAGTTGATCGAACGCGCCGTTGGCGGTGAAGGTCCAGGCGCCAGCAGCGTCGATGGCGAAGTTGCCTATGGTGCCCAGGGTGGTGCTGGCGTTAAAGGCATTGTCGGGATTGTCGACGTCGTCGCTGGTCAGGGTGCCGCTGGTGCTCTGGGCAGCATTGGTTTCGGTCAGGCTGGCGGTGTTGGAGCCGGTGATGATGGCGGCGTCGTTGGTGCCGTGCATCGTTACCGTCAACATCCGGCTGGTGCCGTCGGCGGTGGCCACGGTGATCGAGTCGGTGTAGTCCTGCCCGGCCGCGAATTCGTCGTGGGCGCTGCTCATGGTGTAGGTCCAGGCGCCGCTGGCATCGATGCTGAAGGTGCCATAGTTGTTGCCGCCGGCCACGTTGGTCTGGATGACGAAGGCGGCGGAGCTGTCCACGTCGCTGGCGTCGAGGTTGCCACCGGTGCTCTGGGCGGCATTGGCCTCGGTCAGGCTGGCGGTGCTGGAGCCGGTGATGACAGCAGCGTCGTTGGTGCCGTGCATCGTCACCGTCAACACCCGGCTGGTGCCGTCGGCGGTGGCCACTGTGATCGAGTCGGTGTAGTCGACGCCCCCCACGAACTCGTCGTGGGCGCCGTTCATGGTGTAGGTCCAGGCGCCGCTGGCATCGATGCTGAAGGTGCCATAACCATTGATGCCGGCCACGTTGGTCTGGACGACAAAGGCCGCGGCGCTGTCTACGTCGCTGGCGTCGAGGTTGCCACCGGTGCTCTGGGCAGCATTGGTTTCGGTTAGCTCCGCGGTGCTGGAGCCAGTAATAATCGCAGCGTCGTTGGTGCCGTGCATCGTCACCGTCAACACCCGGCTGGTGCCGTCGGCGGTGGCCACGGTGATCGAGTCGGTGTAGTCGACGCCTCCCACGAACTCGTCGTGGGCACCGTTCATGGTGTAGGTCCAGGCGCCGCTGGCATCGATGCTGAAGGTGCCATAGTTGTTGCCGCCGGCCACGTTGGTCTGGACGACGAAGGCAGCGGAGCTGTCCACGTCGCTGGCGTCGAGGTTGCCACCGGTGCTCTGGGCGTCGTTGGTCTCGGTCAGGCCAGCGGTGCTGGAGCCGGTGATGATGGCGGCATCGTTGGTGCCGTGCATCGTCACCGTCAGCACCCGGCTGGTGCCGTCGGCGGTGGCCACTGTGATCGAATCGGTATAGTCGACGCCCCCCACGAACTCGTCGTGGGCGCCGTTCATGGTGTAGGTCCAGGCACCGGTATCGTCGATGCTGAAGGTGCCATAACCATTGATGCCGGCCACGTTGGTCTGGACGACGAAGGCAGTGGAGCTGTCCACGTCGCTGGCGTCGAGGTTGCCACCGGTGCTCTGGGCGGAGTTGGTCTCGGTCAGGCCAGCGGTGCTGGAGCCGGTTATGACCGCCGCATCATTGGTGCCGTGCATCGTCACCGTCAGTACCCGGCTGGTGCCGTCGGCGGTGGCCACTGTGATCGAGTCGGTGTAGTCGACGCCCCCCACGAACTCGTCGTGGGCACCGTTCATGGTGTAGCTCCAGGCACCGCTGGCATCGATGCTGAAGGTGCCATAACCATTGATGCCGGCCACGTTGGTCTGGACGACAAAGGCGTTGGAGCTGTCTACGTCGGTGGCGTCGAGGTTGCCACCGGTGCTCTGGGCGGCGTTGGTCTCGGTCAGGCCAGCGGTGCTGGAGCCGGTGATGACCGCCGCATCGTTGCTGCCGGCAAAGGAGACCTGCGCGGTGGCCCAGCTCAGGGTGCCATTCCCGAGGCGGATCGAATAGGTGAAGGTGTCGCTCAGCGTCTGTCCTGCCGAGAGCGCCTGCAGGGTGTTTTTGAACGCTGCCGACAGCGTGCCGGCATCGTAGCCGACCTTGCCATCCGTGGTGATCCAGATCCTGGCGCCATTCAGGCTGGTGTCATTGCTGACGTCTTCGAATCTGGCGGTGTCCTGGGTGAGGAGATCGGTGGGAGCATAGCTCTTGGTGGTGGCGGACAAACTCTCCGCGTTGTCCAGTGACCAGAGCGTCTTCGCGTTGCCGCCCAGGTCGTTGGCCATGACATCCAGATAGACGACGCCCACGAGATCTTCGGTGATGAGACTCCCGCTCAGCCCGTCGATAAGGCCTGTGGTGAAAGTGTCATCCTTGGCTTGGGGACTGTTAGAGAATGAGGTAACGGTTCCGCTGCTGGTCGTTGTGGTGGCCATGTCTGCTCTCCTTGAACCTATGATAAAAAACAACCTCGTTGGCTATCCGCCCGATCGGCAGGTTTTGAAGGCTCGAAAACCTAATTCACCAACAGTTGCAATTCCCTGATCTTTACGGCGACGCCTATCAGGCCGCCGATACGTTCCGTTCGCACAACCTGGCCACGGCACTTCATCTTCATGGTCCTGTGCGCCGCCCCCAGATCGAGCTCGAAGCAGACTTCACCGTCATGAATGTCGGTGTCGTCCACTTCCAGATAGAAGCCGCCGACGCTGATGTCCCTGGTGAAGCCGCTTTGGCCTGCGAGCCGTATTGGCATCACCACCTGGACGCGTTCATATCGACGCGCGTTGCCGTTCGATGTGTTTGTCATGGGGTTTAGCCTAGGCCAGAAGAGGGGGCCGAAAAATGGAAAAATCTGGCCTATTTATCCGGGAAAAAGAGTCGTTCGATTTAGGACAAAAGCAGGACATTTCGACTAGTTTGAGAAGGGGGAAAAGCAGCCATAACGCGAGGGGATTGCTTGCAACGCCGCCGTCGGCGGTAAGAGGAGCCAGGGTATGGATACCAGAGTCAACGTCATCTTGATCTGCGACTTGCCGATCGTGGCATGGGGCCTGCGAGAGATGATCGCCGCGCAGCCGGATCAGATGGAACTCATCGCCTCGGTGGCGCATGCCTCCGAGGTCGCCCAGTGGATCGACAGTGACAAGCGCTATGTCGCATTGCTCGATCTGGATGGCCGCCATGGCATCGAGCAGATCCCCGCCTTGCTGTCCGGTTCGAACGTACGAGTACTCACCCTCTCCAGCCGCGATGAGTTCGAGTTACAGGATAGGGCGGTATTGGCCGGGGCCTGTGGTGCCATCTGCAAGCACGAGCCGATCGAGGTGTTGTGCAAGGCCATCCAGAAGGTGCATGGGGGAGAGTATTGGGTCGATCGCGCCGCGACGGAACGCATCCTGATGGCGGTCGTCAGGGAGCTGGGCGCCAGCCATGCCGAGCAGGAGAAGATCGCACGGCTGACCCGTAAGGAGAAGCAGACCATAGCCGCCATCACCCTGGGATTGGATGCGAGCACCCTGGAGATTGCGGAGCGCCTCAACATCAGCGAACACACCTTGCGCAACCACCTGACCTCCATCTACGCCAAGCTGGGGGTACGTAACCGGGTGGGCTTGTATGCCTATGCGCAGAAGCATGCCCTGACCGGATGACAGAGCCGCCCGGCCCAGGATGGCGAGGCGGTATCCACAAGCCTCGCCACCTGGCAGCACCGCTTTAACCCCTGATTAGCCAGTACCAAGGGCCTCGAGCAAGGCGCAGCCATTGCCAGCCCCAGCAGAGCTGTTCAGGCGGGGAGGGGATGATCCTGGCGTGATGAAGAGGCCGCAGGCGCGGTTTCATCATGCTCGGCAGTCAGGCTGCGGGTAACGGCGGGATATTTTGGTCAATCAGGAAGAGAGGATGCACTGAGGTGCACCCTTATCAGAGTTCGTGGGCGTGGAATCCCTTGCGATAGCGGGTCTCACAGCGGGGACAGCGTTGCAGGGTTGGATCCTGCTCGAGCTGGGCAATGGCCAGCGGCTCCTCACAATCGGAGCAGAGGCCATAGAGACCCAAGTCCATCTGGCACAGCGCCGCGTCGAGCCGCTTGAGGTGCGCCACGCTCTGCTCTACCTTCGGCAAGTCGAGGCGACTGGTCAACTCCACCAGCTGATCATGCTCACAATGATCCACCTTCTCCGCCCATTCATCACGCCGACAGGCCTTGAGCTGACCTATCAGTTCTTCTCTTACATGCGCCCAGTCGGCCTGCAGGCGCTCACGCCATTCGGCCAACTGGGCTTGCGTCATTTCACACACAACAGCCCCCACAGACGAATTATAAAACTCGGTCAGTATAGGGAATCGAGTGGTTTATCAAGATGACATGAGTCAAGTAAAGGCCGGTTAGATCACAGTTTTCGCGGCTTGCAGCAATGCTTCCCGGATAGGTCCCGTCTCCTTGTGCAGACGAATATCCCGAAACAGCAGGTCGGCCTGGGGGTATTCACGCTTGAGGTAGCTGAACCACTGCTTGATCCGGCTGGGGTAGTAGTCGGCCTTCTCGCTCGCCAGATCCTGCTCGGTATAACCCACCATCAGCTGCAGCACCTCGGCCCAGCTCATGTGGGCACAGCCGGTCTTCATCACGTTGGCCAGATTGGGCAGGGAGATGGCGCCGCGCCCCACCATCAGGGCATCACAGCCGGAGACCCTGGCGCAGGCGAGCGCGTCGGCATGGTGCCAGATCTCGCCATTGGCGGTCACCGGAATGGGCAGGGCGCGGCGGATGGCATCCACGTACTCCCAGTGCGCCGGCGCCTTGTAGCCTTCGCGCTTGGTGCGGGCATGCACCGCCAGCTCGTCGGCCCCTGCCTGATGGACCGCATGGGCATTGTCCAGGTAGAGCTCCTTGTCATCGTAACCGAGGCGGATCTTGGCGCTCACCGGCAGATGGGCAGGCACCGCCTCGCGCACCGCCTTGACGATGCGGTGGATGGTCTCGGGCTCTTTGAGCAAGACGGCGCCGCCCTTGCTCTTGTTCACCGTGGGGGCGGGGCAGCCAAAGTTGAGATCGACCCCGGGGGAGCCGAGCTCGATGGCGCGCACCGCGTTCTCGGCCAACCATTCGGGGTGCTGGCCCAGCAACTGCACCCGCACCGGGGTGCCGGCACGGGTCTTGCCATCCTGGCGCAGCTCGGGGCAGAGACGATAGAACACCTTGGCAGGCAGCAGCTGATCGACGACCCGGATAAATTCGCTGACGCAGAGGTCGTAATCATTGACGGAGGTGAGTACCTCCCGCATCAGGTGATCCAGCACCCCCTGCATGGGGGCCAAAATAACGCGCATAGCTGCTTCCGAAGACAAGGGGAGAAAAAAGAGCGCAGATTGTAGAGGGAATAGGTGAAGCTGTCAGCCTTTTGCCCACGGTGGGGGCAGGGGAGATCGGCCAAAGACAGATGGTATGGGGGCGAGGAGGTAGCGCTCCGTCCAAAACAGGGAGAAGAGAGAAGAAGGAGACGCTGTCGGCGTCTGGGGCAACTCTGCTAGGCTAGGCGAAGATGCACTGAAAAGGAGTACGAATGAAGCGTTGGTGTCTGATGGCCCTTGGCTGGGCAGCATTTGCCACGGGCATAGTCGGAATCGTCTTGCCCCTGCTGCCGACCACGCCATTCATGTTGCTGGCGGCGGCGCTGTTTGCCCGCTCGTCCCCCCGTTTCCATCGCTGGCTGCTGGCCCATCCCTGGTTCGGGCCGCCCATCGTCGACTGGCAGCAGTATCGTGGCATCCGTCGTCATGCCCGGCGCCGCGCCATCATCTTCATTCTGCTCTCCTTCTCGGTGTCGCTGCTGGTGGTACCCATGCCCTGGGTGCGCCTGCTGCTGGTTGCCATAATGGTGATCCTGCTCACCTGGTTAATGCGCCTGCCGGTGCTGGAGCCAGTTGCAATGGAGAAGTGAAATCCCTAAGCTATTGCGGCAATAATGCTATGGAGTCGGCCTGTCATTTTTTGCATGACGGGCCTTTTTATTGCCCACTGGCGGCATCGCAAGAGACGCCACATCAGGGCTCAAAAAATAAGCGGTCAAATAATGAATCCGGATACCCTGAAATTTATCGAAGCGAGCATCAAGACCATCCCCGACTATCCGAAGCCGGGCATACTGTTTCGCGACATCACCAGCCTGATCGAGAACGCCGAGGCCTTCAAGGCCACCATAGATCTGCTGGCTGCGCATTATCGTGATCAAGGGATCACCAAGATCGTCGGCACCGAGGCCCGCGGTTTCATCTTCGGTGCGCCTGTCGCCTTCGCCATGGGCCTGGGGTTTGTGCCGGTGCGCAAGCCGGGCAAGCTGCCCCGCGCCGTGATCGAGGAGTCCTATGCCCTCGAGTACGGTACCGACACCCTGCAACTGCACACCGACGCCATAGTGCCGGGTGACAAGGTGCTGGTGGTCGACGATCTGCTGGCCACCGGTGGCACCGTCGATGCGACCGTCAAGCTCATCCGCCGTGCCGGTGGTGAAGTGGCCGATGCGGCCTTCATCATCTCCCTGCCGTCTCTGGGGGGCGATGCCCGCCTGACGGCGGCCGGCATCAAGGTGGTTTCACTGGTCGAATTGGCCGGCGAGTAAGGCTCCCGCCAGCGCGGCGTGCAGGCTTCGTCCGTCTGCCGTTCGCCCCCAAACCGGTGCCCCAGCGGCACCGGTTTGAAAATCAAGCGATCCCTCCCCAAGCGGCCGATAGCCGATACAGACCGCCCTGCATTTGTGTTAGCATCCTGCCTCAATGCCTCGTTTTCCCAGCATCGAGATCTATGAGCTATCAGGTTCTGGCGCGTAAATGGCGCCCCCATACGTTTGAACAAGTGGTTGGCCAGCAACATGTGCTGACCGCCTTGACCAATGCCCTGGATCAGGGACGGCTGCATCACGCCTATCTGCTCAGTGGCACCCGTGGAGTCGGCAAGACCACCATTGCCCGCATTCTGGCCAAGAGCCTCAACTGCGAGCAGGGGATCAGCAGCCACCCGTGCGGCGTATGCGATACCTGCCGCGAGATCGACCAGGGCAACTTCGTCGATCTGCTGGAAATCGATGCGGCGTCGCGCACCAAGGTGGAAGACACCCGCGAGCTGCTGGACAACGTGCAGTACCGCCCGGCCCGCGGCCGTTTCAAGGTCTACCTCATCGACGAGGTGCACATGCTGTCCCGGCACAGCTTCAACGCGCTGCTGAAGACCCTGGAAGAGCCGCCCCCCTATGTGAAGTTCCTGCTGGCCACCACGGATCCGCAGAAGCTGCCCATCACCATCCTCTCCCGCTGCCTGCAGTTCCATCTGAAGAGTCTGGATCAGAGCCAGATCGCCAAGCAGCTGGAGTGGGTGCTGGATCAGGAGGGTCAGCCGTTCGAGCCGCGGGCCCTGCTGGCGCTGGCCAAGGCGGCCGATGGCAGCATGCGCGATGCCCTGAGCCTGACCGATCAGGCGCTGGCCCATGGCAACGGCAGCGTGCGTCTCGACAGCGTGCTGACCATGCTGGGCACGCTCGACCACCATCATCTGCACCAGTTGCTGGAGGCCATCCTGCGCCAGGATGCCCCGGCCACCATGGCCAAGATCACCGAGATCGCCACCTTGGGGCCGGATTTCGACCAGCTCCACGCCGAGCTGGAAGCCCTGCTTCATCGCGTCGCCATGGCGCAGCTGTTGCCTGCCAGCGTGCAGGAGCAGGGGGCGGATGCCGATGCCCTGCTGCAGCTGGCGGGGGCCATGAGCCCGGAAGAGGTGCAGCTCTGCTATCAGATAGTGCTGGGGGGACGCAAGGATCTGCCTTGGGCGCCGGATGGCCGTACCGCCCTCGAGATGACCTGCTTGCGGATGCTGGCGTTCTCGCCGCGCCGTGAGCCGCTGCACCCCGCCAACCTGACGGCCTTGCCCCCGTCCATGGCGGGACTCCCTGTGGCCATGCCTGCCGCAGGGAGGGAGGCCGCACCGGCCCCCTTGGGAAAGCCCCACGGGGCTGAGCCAGCCCCGAACCAGGCCGTCGCCACGCCGGTCCGACCGGCTGCGCCGACTAGCGCCCCGGTCGCCGTAGCGGCGCAGGCCGCGGCCATGGAAGAAACACCCGCCGTCACGGCCGCAGCGGTCGATGCCAGCGAGCAGGACAGCCTCGACGATGAGCCGAGTGCGCAACTGTTTGCCGAGCAGGACGAGCTGCTGCACGAGGCGCAGCGGATGGGGTATGAGGCGCCGGCGGCCAGGCCCGAGTCACTCGACCAGGCTCATGCCTTGGTGGCTACCGATGACGCGGCGCCGATGGAGCCGCCTCAGCCAGAGCCATCGAATGATGAGCCTCTGCCGGCGAGCGCCCCGGAGCCCCTGGCCGTCACTCCGGCGCTGGAGGCCGCCCCGTCGGCGGCCTCCAGCATGCAGAGCCTGCTGGGCAAGCGCAACCTGCTGCGCAGCCGGCTGCGGGCTGAGCCCGGGGCGACGACCACTGCCCCTCGGGTGGCACCGACCAAGCCGGCGGCGCCCCAGCGTCCCGAGGTGCAACCGGCGACTCCGGCCGCCGCTGCCAGGCAGCCTGCGGCTCCAGTGCCTGCCTATGCCGCGCCCCAGATGGACTATGATGAGCTGCCGCCGCTCGATGCCTATGAGGACGGTGGCAACGATTACGAAGAGTACCTGAGCCAGGGCTTTGGCGACGGCGTTGCCACTGCCCCCACTATGGCCCCCGTGGCCCCTCCACCAATGGCTCGAGCGGCCCCCAGCCAGCAGCAGACTGCCCCGCAAAGGGCGCGTCCCAACCCGGACGATCTGCCCCCCTGGGATCTGGATGGGATGCCCGCTGCGAAAATCGACACGCCTACCTCTGTCGCGCTGGCAGTCGCGCCGATGCCGGTGCCCGCCGCCGAGCAAAGCGAATTGCAGCCAGCGGCACCCCTGATGGAAACCATCGACTGGGATGAGCTGGAGAGCGAAGCCCAGCCGGAGGAGGGGGAGGAGGTCGCGAGGCTTATTCCATCCTCCCTGCTGGTCAACTGCGGCGATCCCTGGGCCGAGCTCATCGCCCGCACCGGGGTCGGTGGCCGGCTGCGCCAGCTGGCGATCAACTCGGTGATGACCCGGCAGGGGGAGCGGGTATCGCTTATCCTCAAACCCGAGCAGCGCCATCTGGTCAGCGATCGGGCCCTTGCCGACCTGGCCGAGATCATAGGCCCAGAGCTTGGAGAGTCTGTGCGCGTCGAGGTGACGCTGGGCACGGATCCGGCGCGGGAGACCCCGCTCGAGATCGAGCACCGCCTCTATCTGGGGGTGCGTGAGCAGGTGAGCCGGGATCTGGCCGAGGATCCCAACGTACAATTTCTACAACAGCGATTCGGGGCCGTGCTCCACCCAGAGAGCATTGAGCCGCTGAGTCGCTAAATCCCATGCCGGGAGCCCGCTCCCGGTTGAAACGCAGCGTGGCTGTCCCCATATTCAGGACAGACAAACCCACAGCCCGGCGCTGGATGCCGGATTTCAAGACGAGAGACGACCTATGTTTGGTAAAGGTGGAATGGGTAACCTGATGAAACAGGCCCAACAGATGCAAGAGCGCATGCAGAAGATGCAGGAGCAGCTTGCCCAGATGGAAGTAGTCGGTGAAGCCGGTGCTGGCATGGTCAAGGTCACCATGGCCGGCAGCCACAGCGTGCGCCGCATCGAGATCGATCCGAGTCTGATGGAAGATGACAAGGAGATGATCGAGGATCTGGTCGCCGCCGCAGTGAACGATGCCGTTCGCCGGGTGGAAGAGCAGAACAAGAGCAAGATGGGCGAGCTGACCGGTGGCATGCAACTGCCCCCGGGCTTCAAGATGCCGTTCTAAGCCAGTGGGTTCACCCTTGCGACCGCGCTATCTTGCGGCTCGAGGGGAACCAGAATGAAAAAGGCCAGAGCCATGCTCTGGCCTTTTTATTGATCAGCGTTTGGTAACTGTGGGGGAACTCAGGTTCTGCGGCGCCATGCCAGCGGCAACAACAGGAGGCCGAGCAGCCCTATGCTGCCGCCACCGGAGGAGGTGGTCGAGGCGTTGTGCGACTCAGTGCCGGACGAGGAACCGCCGGCGATGGCCGCATCGGTCTCGCGTCGCGGGGTGGTGACGGCGATGAGGCTTGCATCGAGACGCTGGCTGGCCCCATTGGGTTGGGTGGCGTTGAGTCTCAACCGGTAGAGCTGATAGGTGTCCGGCGTGAAGTTCGCATCGAAGCGCAGCTTGATGCGGCATTGCTCGCCTGCCGCCAGCACGGACGGGCACTCGTTTCGCATGGCCGGGGCGTCGGTGGTGGCGCCGTTCAGGGTGATCGCCTCGGCCGATCCGTTGAGCACCGTATAGCTGACCCAGCTGTGCTGGCCGGCGGGTAGGGCAACCAGTTGATGGCTGGTGAGGCTGACGGCGTTCATCTTCTCGGCCAGCCAGTCTCTGAACAGGGGCGCGAAGGTATAGCCCCCTGGCTGTCCCAGGCCGCAGCGTTGACTGCCATAGCTGGTAATGCCGACGAGGCCGCTCTGGTCGGTGAGGGGACCGCCACTGTCACCCCGGCAGGTATCCTGCCCGGCTATATTCCCGGCGAAGATATGAGTCTGGGTATTGTCATACATCCAGCGATCCCTGAAACCCTGAAATGCCAGCTCGACTCTCAGTAATTGCGGGCTGGCGAGGCTGGCGTTGGGATTAATTCCGCCATATCCCCAGGCCGAAAAACGAGAGCCGTTATTATAATCCGCGGGCGTCTCCTTGGCGGAGATGGGCAGGGTATTATTTTTGCTGGCGGTATTCAGGTGCAGCAGCGCAATATCCGAGTCGGCCTCCATATGGCCGGTACCGATATTTCTGAGAAAGCCGCTGAGATAAGTGTCATGCATGATGATCTGATCGACCCTGATGCGCGCATGAGGCTTGCTGAGATCGCTCACCCCGATGGCCACCTGCATGCCGTCGAGCTTGGCCTCTTCCAGACAGTGGGCGGCGGTGAGCACCCAGTCCTTGGCAATCAGGGTGCCGCCACAGTAATTGCGCCACTGACCGTCGCTGTCGTTGCCGATGGCTACCATCCAGCTGGGCGCCGGGGTGGTGGTCCCGCCGAGAATACGCGGCACAGCGGCTTGTTGCCCATGGGCTACGGATACAAATAATGACAACATGGTCAGCGATAATGTTTTCATGCTGGTATCGAGCATATTACTGTCTCTTTTGTTATTAATAATGAATCTGCGAATGTATTAAATAATACAGCGGTGGGTCATTTGAATATCGTGATCGGTGAGGTGGTTTTAAATATTTGTTTATTCATTCAATGATGCTGTCATTGATAGTGTATAAAATGTTCTGAAAATGATGCTTATATATATTGCATGGCAATTTCAGCCCGCAGGAAAATTGGTTACTCTGGCCAGCCGCTTATTATTCTGAACTATATCAATTCACCGCTCGGGTGTGCGTTGTCCGCGCCGGGCCAAGATCGCCATATAAGGGTGCGCGCAGGAGTGCCGGCGTGGCGGGAGGACGTGGGGTAAGGGTGGCCAGCCGCCCAGTTCCCAGTCTCTCCTGACGAGGGCCGCGCTGGCCCAGATAGAGAAAGGTGGGCATTTATCCTGGGCTTACTCTTCCTCCAGCGGCCTGAAGCAGTCAACCAGATGGTCGATCAGGGCGCGAACTGAGGGCAGCAGTCCACGGCGCGAGGGGAAGACGGCGTGGATGACCTCCCGGCGAGGAGCCCAGTCCGGCAGCAGCCGGATCAGCCGGCCGTCCGCCAGGGGCTCCCGCACCATCATGGCGGGCAGCTGTACCACTCCCACGCCGTCGATCGCCCCCTGGCGCAGGGTCTGCATGTCGGTCGCCACAAAACGGGGGCTGTGATGCTGCTTCACCTGTGCCCCTTCCGGCCCCTGCAGCGTCCAGTGATGACCCTCTATGCTGGGCCCGTGCCCCAGGCTGGGACAGGACAGCAGATCGGCGGGGGCCCGTGGCACCCCATGCCGCTCGAGCAGGGTTGGGCTGGCGACCAGGTACTGGTTCGCATGGCCCAGCACCCGCATGGCCAGATCGCTGTCTTCCAGCGGCAGCGGCCGCACCCTTATCGCCATGTCCAGCCCCTCGGCCACCACGTCGACCGCCCGATTCACCCCGATCAGTTGCACGCTGACGCTGGGGTACTGCAGGGCGAACGCCACCAGCATGCTGCCGACATGGGCATGCTGCAGGTCGAGCGGACAGGAGATCCGCACCAGGCCACAAGGTGCCTGATGAGTGGATTCAATCACGGCCTGGGCCGCCTCGGCCTCGACCAGCACGGCGCGGCAGCGGGCATAATATGCTTGGCCCAGCTCGGTGACAGTGAAGCTGCGGGTCGAGCGCTGGATGAGCCGCACCCCCAGCCGCTCCTCCAGCATGGCGATGCGGCGACTGAGCTTGGACTTGGGCATGCCGAGCGCCCTGCCGGCCTGGGCAAAGCCGCCGTGATCCACCACCTGGACGTAGTAATAGAGATCGTTGAGGTCTTGTTGCATCGCTCATCGTTCACAAAATAGGACTCTGACGTCAAATAATACGCCTACCGCGAATATCGTTCTATATGCAGACTGTATCCAACGCCACCATCTCGGAGCGGCAACCTTGGAGAGCATCATGAAAAAAGTTATCGGTATCTACAGTGCACCTCGCCAACACTGGGTTGGCGACGGTTTCCCGGTGCGTTCGTTGTTCTCGTACCACAGCCACGGCAAGGCGCTCAGCCCCTTCCTGTTGCTGGACAGGGCCGGGCCGGCGGAATTCGAGCCCGGCGACCATGCCCGTGGCGTGGGTCAGCATCCACACCGCGGCTTCGAGACGGTCACCATCGTCTATGAGGGGGAGGTCGCCCACCGCGACTCGACCGGGCAGGGCGGCGTGATCGGCTCAGGCGACGTGCAATGGATGAGCGCCGCCGCCGGCATCATGCACGAGGAGTTCCACTCGGAGGCCTTCACCCGTGCGGGCGGTACCCTCGACATGGTACAGCTCTGGGTCAATCTGCCCGCCAGGGACAAGATGTCGGCACCGGGCTATCAGGCCATCCGCAGCGACAGCATCCCCGAGGTCGCCTTGCCCGATGGGGCGGGTAGCGTGCGCCTCATCGCCGGCGACTACGCCGGCCGGCAGGGGCCCGCCCGCACCTTCTCGCCCATGAACGTCTGGGATCTGCGGCTCAAGGCCGGGGCCAGCCTGGCGCTCCCCGCGGTCGATGGCTGGAACACGGCCATAGTGGTGCTCAAGGGATCGGTGTGCATCAATGGTCAGGAGGAGGCGGGCGAGGCACAGCTGGTGCTGCTGGATCCCCGCGGCAGTGACCTCCAGCTTGAGACCCGCGAGGGGGCCGTGCTGCTGCTGCTCAGCGGTGAACCCATCGATGAGCCGATCGTGGGCTATGGCCCCTTCGTCATGAACTCGCAGGAGGAGATCACTCAGGCGATCGATGACTTCAACAGTGGACGCTTCGCCAATATCGCCCATTGATCCTCAGCGGCGTGCTTGATGTCGTCGGATAAAACAAACAAAGCGCCTGATGGCGCTTTGTTTGTTTCTGACTGGTGGTAACGGGGACTAGCTCAGCCAGCCCAGCGTCATTGCCAGCCGGCCACAGAGCGCGGCCAATATGATGCCGAGCAGGGTGCGCAGCAGCCAGATCATCACCAGCTGGCCCAGGCTCACCGGGATCTTGGTGGCCAGGACGCAGGGGATGGAGGCGGAGAAGAACAGCACCGAGCTCACCGACACCACGGCCGCGACATAGCGCACCAGCAGATCGGCGTCCTTGAGCAGGATGGCGGGCAGGAACATCTCCGCCAGCCCCGCCGCGAGCGCCCTGGCCGTGACCAGCGGCTCGCCCAGATCCAGCAGCCAGGTCAGGGGCCACAGCAGCCAGCCAAGTAGATCGAACAGCGGCGTGTGTTGCGCCAGCAACAGCCCGAGCAGGCCGACCGACAAGATGGTGGGCACCACGGCTGCCGCCATGTAGAGCCCATCCTTGAGATTGTCCTTGAGCTGGCGCAGCACGGGGTCCGCCTGGTTGGCCTGGGTCAGCCCCGAATCCAGCGCGGCTTGCCAGCGGCTCTTGCCGGCGGGCAGGGGCTCATCGGTCTCGCCGTGGTGCGCCATGCCGGAGATGGGGGGCACCCTAGCCAGGATGGCGGTGATGACGAAGGTGATCACCAGGGTGGACCAGAAGTAGAAGTTCCAGTGCTCCATCAGGTTGAGGGTCTTGGCCACGATGATCATGAAGGCGGCCGACACCGTGGAGAAGCCGGTTGCGATGATGACGGCCTCCCGCACCGTGTACTTGCCCGCCAGGAAGACCCGGTTGGTGATGAGCAGGCCGACCGAGTAGCTGCCGACGAAGGAGGCGACCGCATCGATGGCGGAGTGGCCTGGGGTACGCCAGAGCGGCCGCATCACGGGTTGCATCAGCACCCCGATAAACTCGAGCAGGCCGAAGCCGAGCAGGAAGGTGAGGGCCATGGCGCCGATGGGGACGATGAGGCCCACCGACATGGCCAGCTTGTCGAACAGGAATGGTAGCCGATCCGGGGTCATCAGCCAGGCCGGCCCCACGCCGGCCACATACATGACGGCCAGCACCAGCCCGAGCAGCTTGAACAGACTCAGCAGCCGGTCGATGGGGCGGGCCCGCCAGCGGCCGTCCAGCAGGGGCGTGATGGCGCCATAGGCGATCAGCAGCAGGATCAGCCCCAGGGCGAGCGGACGCTGCACCATCAGGAATCCGGCCAGGTGATCCACCAGTATGGTGCTGCGTCCCGCCAGTTCAAAGGGCACGAAAAAGATGGCGATGCCCAACACACTGGTCGCCAGCAGCTTGATGCCTACCCCCGGTTTGACGGGCGCCGTGAGTACCTGCTCAGGTTCCATTTGTCCTCCTTGTGATCCCCATGGGGCAACTCCTTCTGTGGTGTGAAATTGTATATACAATATCCATCCAAGGCCGAAAGGGAAGCAATAAATAAACAAAGATGCAACATTTGGTTAATTTAGGTCTCGTATGAGGTTTGATTGTTGTTGGCAGGGGGAGGCAGGGGTGGAGACCCAGGGTGCAGCAGGAGGAGAAAAAATGGCTGCCGGGGGGAGGGTAATGCGCAGCGCCTGGAAAAAGGCGCGGGACAAACCTGGTGGTATAACGACAAAAGCAATATGAAACATTAGCTTGGATTTAAAAATTTCCCGTCCCTTCATTCATGGGTACTTTTTTCATTACTATTTATGGATTGGTCATAAAACCTTTGTTCATTTGACTACTTTTCGAGTTTCCCATTGCAGAGTAAGATGCCACTTCAATAAAAATAAGAATTGGGAGTTCGGGTGTGAAGGCATTAGAAAAAGAAAGGATATCGCCGTATATCAGCCAGTTATACGAGTGCGGTATTAATGACTCTGACATTAAGTTGGTGGTGGACCAATTTCGCTCCGACCTGTCCGGCAGCTCGTCCCTGTTCTTATTGCGGGATGATGACAAGAGCGACGGTATCAAGCTCTTCTCCAGCGGCCTGAGCGAGGCGCAGCAGCAGTTCTATGTGCAGCACCATCGCCAGGATGTGTGGTTCAACCATTACCTGGACAAGGGCTGCCAGGGCATCGTGAGCGCCAACGCCATCTCCAATTCCGCCGGCCTGCTGGCCAGTTTTGGCGCCCAGTTCGCGGCGGGCGGCGTCTGCCGGGTGAAGGGGCGCGGCCTCAGCAGCCTGTGCAGTTATCGCGGCGCGGCCCAGGATGACTTCAGTGCCCAGGATCTCTCCTCCCTGACCGAGATCTATTCCGGCCTGGCCGCCTGGAGTCAGCATTATTGGAACCTGCTGGCCCTGGAAACTCAGAACTATCAGCTGCAACAGCTGGTGAAAAACCATAATAAGCCCAGTGCCATCATCGATGACAAAGGCCATATTCATTATTCCAATGTGGCGTTTAACCGGATCTCCGATGAAAATGTGGAGCTGCGGGCGATCAATGGTATTTTCTCGCTGCAAAATAAGGAGCAGCAACGCCAGCTCAAGGAGATATTGAATGGCTTTGCCTATCTGTTGCCGGGGGCGAGCGCTTATATGTCCATTCCCCGTCAGGCCAATTTAAGGCCGCTGCTGATCCAGTGCACCCTGATGAGTGGGCTCAGCCGCTTCGAGCGTTATGTCGAGGTGGTGCTGCGCGATCCCGAGCACTCCTTCAACCCGGATATCGAGGCGCTGGCCAGCCTCTATCCCCTCACCATAGGCGAGAAGGAGCTGCTGGTGCTGATGAGCAAGGGCTACAGCAGCAACGACATCGCCGAGCTGCGGGGAGTCAAGGTTGAGACAGTCCGCTCCACCCTGAAGGGGGTGTTCAAGAAGACCGACTGCCACAGCCAGAACGAGCTTCTGCTGCTGCTGCAATCCATCTCCTGAGGTGCCGCCAGCTATGCTTGGAGTGAGCCGGACATAGTGCCCGGCTTGCGCCTCCCGCCCGGGAGGCCTGTGGGGGAAGCGTCATGGAATCACTCAAGGCGAAGGATTATATGCAGACCAGGCCTATCACGTTCGGCGCGGACATGATGGTGCAGACGGCGGTCGCCAAGTTTCTCAACAGCCACCAGCTCGGTGGCCCTGTGGTGGATGCCAAGGGCCATCTGATCGGCTGGGTGTCAGAGCAGGACTGCATCGCCGTCATGTTGAAAGAGGCCTATCACTGCGAGCAGGTGGCCCAGGTCAAGGATGTGATGCGCAAGGAGGTGCTGGCGGTCGGACCCGACACCAGCATCCTGGAGCTGGCGGAGATGATGATGGGCCAGAAACCCAAGATCTATCCGGTGGTGGAGGGGGGGCGCCTGCTCGGGGTGATCAGCCGCCACAACGTGATGCAGGCAATCCATGCCCAGTTGGGCACCTGCTTCGTGCATCAGGCCAGGGGCTGACGCCCGGCTCGACATTCGTCATCAGGAGCAGGCCGGGTGCCTGCTCTTTTCATCCGTACCATTGCGCTTATCCGGACTCGGCACGCTTTAAGGCTTGCACCGCTCCCGCCCGCTCTTTAGGATCTCCCCAGCTATCGATATGGCCCCCCGCGGGCTTTCTATAAGGAATCTGTACCTTGTCTCTCTCTATCGAGGCGCTGCGCCGCCGTCTCTCTGCCTGCATGAATCTTGATGCCCGTCGCCTTTCCAGTCGCCTGCACGGGGTCAAGAAATTGCCTGAGGGCAAACAGACCGCCGTGCTGGAGACCCTGGCCGCCGATCTGGACAGCGCCGAGGCGCGCTATCGCTCCCGCCTGGCGGGGGTGCCCAAGGTCACCTACCCGGCCAACCTGCCGGTCAGCCAGAAGCAGGCCGAGATCGCCAAGGCGATCAGTGAGCATCAGGTGGTGATCATCGCCGGCGAAACCGGCTCGGGCAAGACCACCCAGATCCCCAAGATCTGCCTGGCGCTCGGGCGCGGGGTGAAAGGCTACATAGGCCACACCCAGCCGCGCCGGCTGGCGGCCCGCACCGTGGCGGCCCGCATCGCCGAGGAGATGCAGTCCGAGCTCGGCCAGTACGTGGGCTACAAGGTGCGCTTCACCGATCAGGTGAGCGAGCAGACCCACATCAAGCTGATGACCGACGGCATCCTGCTGGCGGAGATCCAGCACGATCGCATGCTGACCCAGTACGACACCATCATCATCGATGAGGCCCACGAGCGCAGCCTCAACATCGACTTCATCCTGGGCTAC
This sequence comes from Aeromonas sp. sif2416, assembly GCF_019218665.1. Taxonomy (NCBI): domain Bacteria; kingdom Pseudomonadati; phylum Pseudomonadota; class Gammaproteobacteria; order Aeromonadales; family Aeromonadaceae; genus Aeromonas; species Aeromonas sp. sif2416. The sequence continues at coordinate 336,173 of NZ_JAHUXC010000004.1, read as the reverse complement.
CTCAAGCAGCTGCTGCCGAGGCGGCCGGATCTCAAGGTGATCATCACCTCGGCCACCATAGATCCCCAGCGCTTCTCCAATCACTTCAACCAGGCGCCGGTGATAGAGGTGTCTGGTCGTACCTACCCGGTGGAGGTGCGCTATCGGCCGCTGCTGGAGGGTGAGGGGGATCGCGACGAACTGCAGGGCATCTTCGATGCGGTCGAGGAGCTGGCGCGCGAAGGGCTGGGGGACATCCTCATCTTCATGAACGGCGAGCGGGAGATCCGCGACACCACCGACGCCCTGCGCAAGCTCAACCTGCGCGATACCGAGGTGCTGCCGCTCTACGCGCGCCTCTCCAACAGCGAACAGAACAAGGTGTTCCAGCAGCACGCCGGCCGGCGCATCGTGCTCGCCACCAACGTGGCGGAGACCTCGCTGACGGTGCCGGGCATCCGCTATGTGATCGATCCGGGTACCGCCCGCATCAGCCGCTACTCCTGGCGCACCAAGGTGCAGCGTCTGCCCATAGAGCCCGTCTCCCAGGCCAGCGCCAACCAGCGCATGGGGCGCTGCGGTCGGGTCGCGGACGGTATCTGCATCCGCCTCTACAGCGAGGAAGATTTCAACAACAGGCCCGCCTTCACCGATCCCGAGATCCTGCGCACCAACCTGGCCTCGGTCATCCTGCAGATGCTGGCGCTGGGCCTTGGCAACATGGAGGCCTTCCCCTTCGTCGAGCCGCCCGAATCGCGCCACATCAAGGACGGCCTCTCCCTGCTCAAGGAGCTGGAGGCGGTGCGCGAGCTGCCCGCCAGCCGCGAGCAGGAGCCCAAGCTGCAGCTGACCGAGAGTGGCCGCCAGCTGTCGCGCATCCCGCTTGATCCCAGACTCGCCAAGATGGTGATCACGGCGGCACAGACCGGCTGCCTGAGCGAGGTGATGGTGATCACCGCTGGCTTGAGCATCCAGGATCCCCGCGAGCGGCCGATGGAGAAGAAGCAGGCCGCCGACGAGCAGCACCGCCGCTTCGAGGACAAAGAGTCCGACTTCCTCGCCTTCGTCAACCTGTGGAACTACCTGAAAGAGCAGCAAGACCTGCTGGGCAGCAACCCGTTCCGCCGCCTGTGCCAGAAGGAGTTTCTCTCCTACCTGCGGGTGCGCGAGTGGCAGGACATCCACTTCCAGCTGCGCCAGACGGTGAAAGAGCTGGGCTTCAAGAGCAACTCGGAGCCGGCGGACTTCAAGACGGTGCACTGCGCCCTGCTGACCGGCCTGCTCAGTCACATCGGCAACAAGGATCTGGAGAAGCCGGAGTTTCTGGGGGCCCGCAACGGCCGCTTCCACCTCTTCCCGGCCTCCGGCCTGTTCAAGAAGCCGCCCAAGTGGGTGATGGCCGCCGAGCTGGTGGAGACCTCCCGCCTCTATGCCCGCATCAACGGTCGCATCGAGCCCGAGTGGGTGGAGCCGCTGGCCGGTCACCTCATCAAGCTGCACCACAGCGACCCCCACTGGTCGAAGAAGAACGGCGCCGTCATGGCCAAGGAGAAGGTGACCCTCTATGGCCTGACCCTGGTCAACGAGCGGCTCATCAACTTCAGCACCCTGGATCCCGTCCTGTGCCGCGAGCTGTTCATCCGCCGCGCCCTGGTGGAGGGGGACTTCGAGACCCGCCATCGCTTCTTCGGCGAGAACCGCAAGCTGCTGGCCGAGGTGGAGGCGCTGGAGCACAAGTCGCGCCGCCGCGACATCCTGGTGGATGACGAGGACCTGTTCCGCTTCTACGACGCCCGCTTGCCCCAGGAGGTGATCTCCAGCCGTCACTTCGACAAGTGGTGGAAGGAGGCGCAGAAGCAGGATCCCGAACTGCTCAACTTCGAGCGGGAGATGCTGATGAAGGGGGATGCGGCCCACATCAGCGATCTCGACTACCCGAACTTCTGGCTGCAGGGGCGGCTCAAGCTCAAGCTGAGCTACCAGTTCGAGCCTGGGGAGGCGGCCGACGGTGTCACCCTGCACATCCCGCTGCCGCTGCTCAACCAGGTGGAGGTGAAAGGCTTCGAGTGGCTGATCCCCGGCTTGCGCCACGAGCTGCTGGTGGCGCTGATCAAGTCGATGCCAAAGCCGATGCGCAAGAACTTCGTGCCGGCCCCCAACTATGCCGATGCGCTGCTCGCCAGTATCAACCCCGAGCAGGGGCCGCTGCTGGACGAGATGGAGCGCCAGCTGCGGCGCATGACAGGGGTGACTGTGCCGCGCGAGGCCTGGGATTGGTCGGCGGTGCCCGATCACCTGAAACTCACCTTCCGGGTGCTGGATGACAAGCACAAGCCCATCGCGGAGGGCAAGGATCTGGAGGCGCTGAAGGAATCCCTGCGCGGCAAGGTGCAGGAGACCCTGTCCCAGGTGGCGGATGACGACATCGAGCAGTCCGGCCTCACCCTGTGGAGCTTTGGCGAGCTGCCGAAGGAGTACAGCCAGAAGCGCGGCGGCTTCGAGGTGAAGGCCTATCCGGCTTTGGTCGATCAGAAAGACTCGGTCGCGATCCAGCTGGTGGAGAGCCCGGTGGCCCAGCAGCAGCTGATGTGGAGCGGCCAGCGTCGGCTGATCCTGCTGGGGGTGCCATCCCCCATCAAGTACCTGCAGGAGAAGCTGCCGAACAAGGCCAAGCTCGGCCTCTACTTCAACCCCTTCGGCAAGGTGGCGGAGCTTATCGACGACTGCATCGCCTGTGGCTGTGACAAGCTGATCGAGCGCCACGGTGGCCTGGCCTGGGATGAGGCGGGCTTCGAGGCGCTCAAGGAGTTCGTGCGCGCCGAGCTCAACGATGCCGTGGTGGAGGTCGCGAGTCAGGTGGAAACCGTGCTGACCCTGTCCCACGAGATCAAAAAAAGGCTCAAGGGCAAGATGCAGCTCGATACCGCCTTCGCCATGTCCGACATCCAGCTGCAGCTTGACAAGCTCATCCACAAGGGCTTCGTGACCGAGACCGGCTGGCAGCGGCTGCCGGACCTGCTGCGCTACCTGCGCGCCATCGAGCGGCGGATGGAGAAGCTGGCCATCGATCCCAATCGCGACCGGGTCTACATGCTCAAGGTGCAGAGCGTCGAGGCCGACTACAAGGCGCTGCTCGCCAAGATCCCGAAATCCCAGCCGATCCCGGCCGAGGTGGCCAACATCCGCTGGATGATCGAGGAGCTGCGGGTCTCCTTCTTCGCCCAGCAGCTGGGGACCCCTTATCCGGTCTCCGACAAGCGGGTATTGAATGCGATAGCCCAATGCTAAGTTGCTATGTTGCTGTTTTTCTGCGCCATAATGTGACGGAATGCTTGGGCGAAGAGAGCGAGGGGAGGTGGTGATGCTGGGGATCTGGTTAGGAGTGGCGCTGGTCAACATCAGCGGCTATCAACCCATTGCGGAGCAAACCTGGGTGCAGCTCAATCCGGAATACTATCCGCTGCACCGCGCCGTGCCCCCCATCTTCGTGGCCTGGCGGGGCAACCAGTTCCCGCCGCTGGAACAGAAGAAGAAGAACGGCCATTGGCAAGTCCTGTTCCCCGCCCGGCTGGTGCCTCCTTTCGACTTGTTTGAGGGGGAGGCCCAGCTCTCCAAGGCGTATCTGGCGCGCCTCAAGCGCATCGACGAGATGGCCTATGGCATGGCGCCCCATCAAGCGGTCAGTCAACTCGCCAGTGCCCCCTCGTCATGGGATGAGGGGAGCAGTGCTCCCTTTATCGCCGAGTTCTCGCTGCCGGGAATGGACGCGGCAAGGGGCCGGACGACACAGACAGAGCCCCTGCTGGCCAGCCTGATGCGTCATGGCGCCCTGGGCGCGCAGGCGTCCGAGCGGGCCGCCGCAGTGCAGATCGCGGCTGTCAGCCAGCTGGTCGAGGCGACCACCCTGACCCTGTCTGCGCCGGCGGCGGGAGGCGAGTCGCGGCTCTGCCATCAGGTGGTGGCGGGGGAGACCCTCTGGCGCATCGCGAGCCAGCTGGTGGGGCAGGGAGCCCAGGCCGGGGCCGATACCTACAGCTATCTGCTGGCGCTGGTGGCGGAGAACCGGACCAGCATGGGCAAGGGGATCCAGGTGCGGGCCGGCCAGAGCCTCTATTGCCCGCGGGCCGAGACCCTGGCCCAGTTCGATGCCATGAGCCCGGCTCAGCGCCAGCAACAGTTTGCCCGGCTGGAGCAGGGGCACTGATCGCCCAGGGTCCGCCGCCGCGACAGTTCGTCTGATGGGAAGGCTCGGGGGATCCCGCACGGTTCGCGGCTTGTATCCGCTATGACCCCATGCTAGTATTCGCGCTCGTTTTGCGAGGTGCTGACCGGTCGCAGTCAACACCATAAATTCATCTTAAAAGAGATAACCACTATGTCTTTCGTATTCCAAGCTGAAGTCCGTTCTGACCTGGGGAAAGGTGCGAGCCGCCGCCTGCGTCACGCTGACCAAGTTCCTGCCATCATCTACGGTGCAGGCAAAGAAGCTCTGTCCATCACCCTGGACCACAAAAAAGTAGTACTGGCCCAAGAAAAGCCGGAATTCTACGAGTCCGTACTGACCATGGTCATCAACGGCGAAGAAGTTAACGTAAAAGTGAAGGCTATCCAGCGTCACCCGGTACGTTACAAGCTGGTTCACCTGGACTTCGTTCGCGTCTAATCGCGTCGATCCGGTTGAATAAAGAAGCCACTCTTCGGAGTGGCTTTTTGCATTCTGGCGTTCTTGTAGCGGCCATGAAAAAGGGCGACCCGCGGGTCGCCCTTTGGTCGTCTGCCTCTCTACCAGACCGGCTGGGTGAGGTAGGGATTGCTGACCCGCTCGCGACCGAAGGTGGAGCTGGGGCCGTGGCCCGGCACGAAGACGATGTCATCGCCAAGGGGCAGCAGGGTCTCGGTGATCGAGCGAATGAGGGTGCAGTGATCGCCACGGGGAAAGTCGGTGCGGCCGATGCCACCGGCGAACAGCACATCGCCGACCCAGGCGAGCCGCTCGGCCTGGCTGAGCAACACCACATGGCCCGGGGTGTGGCCGGGGCAGAAATAGACCTCCAGCTCGCAGTTACCGATTGTCACCTTGTCGCCCTGCGCCAGCCAGCCGTCCGGGCTGAAGGCGGGGGTGTGGGGAAAACCGAACATCTGGCTCTGCTGGGGCAGCATGTCGAGCCAGAAGGCGTCTTCCTTGTGGGGTCCGATGATCTTGACCCCGCTCTGCTCGCGCAGTTGGTCGGCGCCCCCCACGTGATCCAGATGACCGTGGGTCAGGATGATCTTCTCCAATACCAGGTCGTGCCGGGCGATGGCCGCCAGCAGCTTGTCTGTCTCACCACCGGGATCGATCAGCGCCGCCTGGCGGGTCTCGTCGCACCAGACTAGGGAGCAGTTCTGGGCGAAAGGGGTGACCGGGATCACCTCGAATTTCAACATGCTGGGGTCTCCTGATTGGCCTCTGCGGCCTGCTGCTCGGCGAAGAAGGCGAGGCAGGCCTGCTTGTCGCCCCGAAAGCGGATCCGCTCCCGTTTGTTGTTGAGCTGATAGAGATACATGGGATCGTAGTAGCGGGTCAGCAACAGGCGGATCCAGGCCAGGTGCAGCTCGGTGTGGCCGCTGCCGGCCTGCTCGCAGAGGGCCGCCTGCATCAGCTGATCCAGTTCGCGATGATCCTTGTCCCCGAGCCGCTTCTTGAGGCGCGCCAGGGCATCGGTCAGGTAGCCGGCAAACAGCGGCCAGCCCTCCTCGGCGCCGTACATCTCCTGGTAGCGCTGCCAGAGATCCTGCACGTAATCGACCCGGATCTGCTCGGCCCGCTCCTCTTGCGGCACATCCACCACCACCAGCGGTGCCTGGCACATGGCCTCATAGAGGCTATGGGGCAGGGCACAGCGGCCGATAAGACGGCTCTCGTCCTCCACCACGAAGGCGTGCTCGCCCCGGTGACGGCGCTTGAGCAGCTCGATGGCGATCTTGTTCTCGAAGTTGATGTTGCTGGGCTGGCCGCCCGGCAGCTGGCCGAAGGAGGAGCCCCTGTGATGGGCGTGCCCCTCCAGATCCACCGCCTGGGCAACCTGGCCCAGCATATGGGTCTTGCCGGAGCCGGTCATACCGGTCAGCACTGTCCAGTGGCACTCGGTCGCGGCCCTGTCCTGGGTGTCGATCAAGAAGCGGCGCAGCTCCTTGTAGCCCCCGGCCACCCGCGGACGGGTGACGCCGGCCTCGTGCAGCCACTGCTGCACCGTCTGCGAGCGCAGGCCGCCACGGAAACAGTAGAGCAGGGCATCGGGCTGCTGGCGCAACTGGGCCAGCCAGCCCTCGAGGCGCTCGGCGCGCACCGCGCCGCCCACCAGCTTGTGGCCGAGCGCGATGGCGGCGGCCTGGCCCTGCTGCTTGAAACAGGTGCCCACCTTGGCGCGCTCCTCGTCCGTCATCAGCGGCAGGCTGACGGCAGTGGGGAAGGCGCCCTCCTTGAATTCGATGGGCGCGCGCAGGTCGATGAGCGGCACATCCTGCAAGAAGATCCCGGCCAGGTCCGTGGCGAGTGGCAGTTCACTCATCGTGCATCACCCCGCAAGGCCTGGGCCAGATCGATGTCGGCGGCAAACCGCGATGAACTCATTGGATGACCTCGATAAAGCGTTCGCCATCCAGCGCCTTCATCACGCCGATGGGGGAGAGGCTGAGGCCGGCATCGGCGGCGATGCTCAGCAGCTCGGCTTCGCTCTCCTTGCCGACGGCCACCAGCAGGCCGCCGCTGGTCTGGGGATCGCACATGATGTTGCGGGTGCGATCGTCCATGGCATCGAGCTTGTGACCATAGGAGTCGTGGTTGCGCAGGGTGCCACCGGGCACGCAGCCCTCGGCCAGGTAGTAATCCACCTCGTCCAGCAGCGGCAGCGCCCCGAACTCGAGGCGGGCGCACAGCTTGGAGCCTTCGCACATCTCCAGCAGGTGGCCGGCCAGACCGAAGCCGGTCACGTCTGTCATGGCGTGCACGCCCGGCAGGGCTGCGAACTGTTGGCCGATCTTGTTGAGGGTGCACATGGCGTCGGGGGCCAGCTGCTCGTGCTCGGGCTTGAGCTTGCCCTTCTTCTGGGCCGTGGTGAGGATGCCGATGCCGAGCGGTTTGGTCAGATAGAGTACATCGCCGACCTTGGCGGTGTCGTTCTGTTTGATGGCATCGAGCGGCACTATGCCGGTCACCGCCAGGCCGAAGATGGGCTCGGGGGCGTCGATGCTGTGGCCGCCGGCCAGGGAGATCCCCGCCTCGTGACACACCTGGCGGCCACCGTCGATCACCTGCTGGGCCACTTCCGGGGCCAAGGTGTTGATGGGCCAGCCGAGGATGGCGATGGCGACGATGGGCTTGCCACCCATGGCATAGATGTCGCTGATGGCGTTGGTGGCGGCGATGCGGCCGAAGGTGAAGGGGTCATCGACGATGGGCATGAAGAAGTCGGTGGTGGAGACGATGCCCTGACCGTTGCCGATGTCCACCACGGCGGCGTCATCCTTGCTGCTGTTGCCCACCACCAGGGTCGGATCGTCGAACCCCGGGATCTGGCTCTTGAGAATGGTGTCGAGCACCTTGGGGGAGATTTTACAGCCGCAGCCAGCGCCATGGCTGTATTGGGTCAGACGAATGGAAGACATACTTACCCCTCTTGGTTCAAGCTCGTTCAGGCTGGTGCGACGCTGCTCGAGAACGGCGCGGCCATCACGGTACGGATAGATCGCAGAAAACGGGTGACCTTGGCTGGCATAGCGGGCGGACCGCTGAATGGGCCGTCGAGTCGGACGGGGCGCCGGGGGCAGGGACCCCTCAGCAGCGCCACCAAGGGCCACGGGACGGGGCATTATGCCACAAAGCGAGTGCGGGATCCGAACCGCAATTGAGATGAATGCACACGGGCGAGGCGCGCAGGCACCGCCGTGGCCCTGATGGCCGGGAGCGGCTCTGCTACAACTTAGGCATCCCTTTCTCGCAAGGTAAGCGCCATGAGCCTGAGCTGGTTCTCCTGGGCCCTGTTATCGGCCATTTTCGCCGCCCTGACCGCCATCTTCGCCAAGCTGGGGGTGCAGCATATCAACTCGGATCTGGCGACCCTGATCCGCACCGCCATGATCTTGCTGGTGCTCGGCTGTTACATTGGGCTCAGCCGCCAGTGGAGCAACCCGCTGCAGCTGTCTGGCCACAGCTGGCTGTTCCTCGGCCTGTCGGCGCTGGCGACCGGGGCCTCCTGGCTCTGCTACTTTCGGGCCCTGCAGCTGGGGGAGGCTTCCCAGGTCGCACCGATCGACAAGTTCAGCCTGGTGCTGGTGGTGCTCTTCGCCTGCCTCTTCCTCGGCGAGCGACCCGCGCCGCGGGAGTGGCTGGGCATCGGCCTGATTGCGGTTGGGGTACTGGTGCTCGCCATCAGGCGCTAGGGGGGCGATGACAAGTCTCGTGGGGTGATGGGCGGCAGGCGCCGAAGGATGGGGATAGACTGGGTTGTCACCCACCGAAGCGGAGCAGCCTTGTCATGAAACTCTATGCCCACCCTTTCTCGTCCTACTGCCAGAAGGTGCTGATCGCCCTCTACGAGAACGCCCTGCCGTTTGACTATCGCAACCTGGAGGATCCCCAGGCCAACGCCGAACTCGCGGCCCTCTGGCCCCTCAAGCGCTTCCCCGTCCTGCAGGATGGCAAGCGCACCGTGCTCGAGAGCAGCACCATCATCGAGTATCTCCAGTGCCACCATCCCGGCCCCCAGTGCCTGATCCCGGCCGGTGATGCGGGCATCAAGGTGCGCATGCTCGATCGCCTGTTCGACAGCTATGTGATGACCCCGATGCAGAAGGTGGTACTGGACCAGCTGCGGCCAGAGTCTGAGCGCGACAGCCATGGGGTGGCCGAGGCCCGCGAGATATTGGACAGTATCTACCCCTGGCTCGACGAGCGGCTCGAAGGGCGCCGCTGGATCGCCGGTGATGCCTTCACCCTGGCGGACTGCTCCGCCGCCCCCTCGCTCTTCTATGCGGATTGGGCCCATGAGATCCCGCCCGTTCACGCCAGGCTGCGGGCCTACCGTGCCCGTCTGCTGAGTCGGCCCTCGGTCGCCCGGGCGGTGGACGAGGCGCGGCCATTTCGCCACTACTTCCCGCTGGGGGCGCCGGATCGTGACTGAACAGGGCGGTGGCAGGCTGTCCTCACAGGCTCGGCATCTTGTCGACCCAGGCAGCAGCGAGCGCGCAGGGGGGCGACGGTATCAGCAGGGGGAACGTAATGCTTTATGCATTAAAGTGGGTTTTTATGAAAATATCGCCGATATTTCCCCGGGGAATTTTCAATATCAGTGATTTAATGCGCAGTTTTTTGCATAGACAAGAGCGCAACTCTCTCTCCTGCCGTTGGGGCTGAGTTCCCCAAGCCCCAACGGTTGGCAGTGAAGGAAGGGCGATTCGATGGGTATCTGTGGCAAGCCCCTTGGTCAGCGTGACCCTCGTTATCTCTTGCCGTGGAAGGGCGCAAACAAAAGGCCCGCTAGCGATAGCGGGCCTTTTCTGTGACACGGTAGGTCTCCCTTTACTGGCAAAGAGAGCCCTGCGGTCGCTGCGGCTTAGCGGGCGCGCACCGCCAGCCCCTTCAGGTAGAAGCCTTCCGGATAGGCGGTGCCGATGGGGTGATCGGAGGCCTGGGACAGCAGCTCCAGGATCTGGGCATCGCGGCCGGCGTCCAGCGCGGCATCGGCCACTATCTTCTGGAACAGGCTCTGCTCCATCAGGCCGGAGCAGGAGTAGGTCAGCAGCACGCCACCCGGCGCCAGCAGCTGGAACGCCAGCATGTTGATGTCCTTGTAGCCGCGGCAGGCACCCAGCAACTGGGCCTTGCTCTCGGCAAACTTCGGCGGGTCCAGCACGATGACATCGAACTTCTCGCCCTTCTCGCGGTATTCGCGCAGCAGCTTGAACACGTCGTGGCGGACGAACTGGGTGTTGGAGACATCCAGCCCGTTCAGCTCGGCGTTCTGGCGGGCCATGTCCAGCGCGTTCTGGGAGAGATCGACGTTGACCACCTCACGGGCGCCGCCCTTGAGGGCATAGATGCCGAAGCCACCGGTGTAGCAGAAGCAGTTGAGCACCCGCTTGCCTTCGGCGTACTTGGCCACCGCCTGGCGGTTGTCGCGCTGATCCAGATAGAAGCCGGTCTTGTGGCCGTTGCGGATGTCCACCAGGATCTTGACGCCGTCGTTCTCTTCGATCATCACCGGCTCGGTCGGGGCCTCGCCATGGATGACGCCGGTGCGCTCCTGCAGGCCCTCTTTCTTGCGTACCGCCACGTCGGAGCGCTCATAGATGTTGCACTCGGGGTAGAGGGTACGCAGCGCCAGGGTGATCAGCTCGCGCTGGAACTCGGCCCCGGCGGAGAGGATCTGGCACACCAGGAAGTTGGCATAGCGATCTATGGTCAGGCCCGGCAGGCCGTCCGACTCGGCGGCGCACAGGCGATAGCCGGTGAGACCCTGACGCTTGATCAGCGGATCCCGGGATTCCTGGGCATATTTGAGGCGGCGGATAAAGAAGTCCAGATCGATGGTCTCCTCTTTATCGAAGGTCCAGACCCTGGCCCTGATCTGGGAGCTGCCGGACCAGGCGCCACGGGCGAGCCACTTGCCATCGTTGCTGTAGATCTCGACGGTGTCGCCATCGATGGGGTTGCCTTGCACCTTGTCGATCCCCTTGGAGAAGATCCAGGGGTGACGGCGCAGCAGGGATTTTTCGCGGCCTTTGACGAGATAGATGTATGTGCTCATGGGTGTTTGCCGATGCCAGGAAGAGGAGGGGGCACATTCTAGTGTTAAAGAAGGGCTTAAGCCAGCCTTGCCCTGCGGCTTTCGTGGTCCCGCCCTGCGCCTCGCCGGTCCTGACGCACCACCAATGTTAAACAACTCGATAAACCTGAACCTTATCTGTCACTTGCCGGCAACAAACTTCTGCAATTGTTAGCCAGCTCGCGGTGTGAGCCGGGAAAAGCGGGCAGAGTATGTGCGCCGTCTGGCTCTTGCCTGCGGCAGGTACTAAGGTGCTGCGGCCTCAGGGTCGCCCAATATCACTGGCAACAATAAACAAGAAAGGAAGGCTTAACATGTCAGGAAGACACTCTCTGCTGGCGCTCTCGATCGGGCTGGCATTGTCTGGACAGGTGCAGGCACAGCTGCTCATCACCGAATATCTGGAAGGATCCGGCAACAACAAGGCGGTGGAGCTGAGCAATCTCGGCGCCAGCGCGGTCGATCTCGGCCAATACCGGCTGGCCCTCTACGCCAACGGTCGCACCCTGGCGGCGGGGCCGACCAACAGCCTGGCCCTGCAAGGGACCCTGGCCCCCGGCGCCAGCCTGGTGCTGGCCCACCCCTCGGCGCTGGCCGCCACCCTGGCCAAGGCCAACCAGACCAGCGGCAACCTGGTGTTCAACGGCGACGATGGGCTGGTGCTCTATCGGGGGGACGAGATAGTCGACAGCCTGGGTCAGATCGGGGTGGATCCCGGCACCGCCTGGGTGTCCGGCGCCGTCTCGACCCTGGACATGACGCTGCGGCGCAAGGCCGGCGTCAACCTGGGGCGCACCGGGGCCGAGGCCGCCTTCGACCCGGCGGCGGAATACCAGGGCTTCGCCAGGGATGAGGTGAGCGGCCTGGGTTGCAGCGGCGAGCAGAGCTGCGATGGCTCGCAGCCGCCGGTCTTCGCCTGTCCGGTGGACGAGTTGATCCCGGTGCCGGCCATTCAGGGCAGCGGTGATCGCAGCCCGCTGGTGCCGGCCGGCAAGTTCGAATCCGAGACCGCCTATGCCACCCGCGGGGTGGTGACCCAGGTCGTGAGCGGCCTCTACAAGGGCTTCTTCATCCAGGACGCGCAAGGAGACGGCGATCCCGCCAGCTCCGACGGCCTGTTCGTGCAGAGCAGCCAGACCAGCGGGCTGGTGCCCGGGGCCGAGGTGTGTGTCTCCGGCAAGGTGAAGGAGTATTACAACCAGACCCAGCTCAGCGCCGACGCCCTGACGGTGACCCAGCCCATGGTGGGCTTGGTGCCGGCGGTGGATCTGGTAGCGACGGCGGGCGAGAGCCTGACCACCCTGCTGGAGCGCCACGAGGGGATGCGGGTGCGGCTGGTGCCCGAGTCCAGCCTGGTGGTCACCCGCAACTTCAGCTTCGACTACGATGGCAAGCGCAACAACCTGGTGCTGGCCTACGGCGCGCCACTCATCAAGTCGACCCAGAAATTCCCGGCCATGAGCGAGCAGGCGAGCCAGTGGGCCGAGCGCAATCGGCTGAATCAGCTGGTGGTCGAGACCGATGCCAAGGCGCCGGATGGCGTCCTGCCCTGGTATCCCGCCTTCGATGCCGAGCAGGGTTATCTGCGCATCGGCGATCGGCTGAGCAACCTGGAAGGGGCCATCGGCTACTCCTATGACTTCTACCGGCTGGTGGCGGACAACCGCATCACCCCGGCGGACGTGGACCACCGCGGCTGGGATAGGGTGCAGACCCCTGAGTTAGCCGCTGCGGGGGATCTGCGGGTGGCGAGCTTCAACGTGCTCAACTTCTTCACCACAGTGGTGGGGGGCGATGCCAACCCGACCGGCAGCAACCGAGGCGCCTTGACGGTGGCCGAGTTCGAGTTGCAGCGCACCAAGATCGTCAGCGCCATCACCCGGCTCAACGCCGATGTGGTCGGGCTGATGGAGATAGAGAACAACGGCTATGGGGAGAGCTCCGCCATCGCCAATCTGGTGGGGGCCCTAAACGCCGCCCTGCCGGACGAGCAGGATCACTACGCCTGGGTGGCCTCGCCGGATGGCCAGCCCATGGGCACGGACGCCATCACGGTGGGGCTCATCTACCGGCCCGCCAAGGTGAACCTGGAGGGCGGCGCTCAGCTGATCCCGCTGCCGGTGCAGGTGGCCGAGGCCGTCGACGGCGCAGGCAAGCCGGTCAGCATCCGGCAGGGCATGCGCGACTCCCTGATGCAGCGCTTCCGCTCACCCAAGGGGGATGCGCCGCTGACCCTGGTGGTCAATCACCTCAAGTCCAAGGGCTCGGCCTGCTATGAGGACTATCCCGACTATGCCAGCGCCGATCCCCTGGATGGGCAGGGGCACTGCAACGCGCTGCGGGTCTCCGCCGCGAAAGTGCTGGGGGAGCGACTCAAGCAGGAGGCGGGGGATCTACTGGTGATCGGGGATCTCAACGCCTACGGGATGGAGGATCCGGTGCGGGTGCTGACCGACTATGATCCGGCCGCCCAGAGCCGCCAGATCATGAGTGCCGGCTTCACCCAGCTGGCGGGGCAGCCCTATGAGGAGCAGCCGAGCGCGGTGGGCAAGGGGGCCGGGCTGGTCAACCTCAACACCCAGTTCCACGGCACCGACACCTACTCCTACAGCTATGAGGGGGAGCTGGGCAATCTGGATCACGCCCTGGCGAGCCCGAGTCTGGTGAGCAAGGTGATCGGCATCGAGGATTGGCACATCAACTCGGCCGAGAGCAACTTCTTCGAGTACGGCAGTAAGTTTTCGGGTCAGCTGGCCAAGTCCGAGGGGCCGTTCAGCGCCTCGGATCACGATCCCGTGCTGGTGGCCATCCAGTACCCGCTGCCGCCGACCGGGGAGCTGAGTCTGAGCATGAGTGCGGCCAGCGTGGAGGAGGGCAACACCCTCAGCCTGGCGGTGCAACGGCTGGCCGGCAGCCATGGCGCCGCCAGCGTCAGCTGGCGCGTGCAGCACGGCAGTGCCGACGGCCAGGACGTGGCGCAGCTCGGCGGGGTGCTGAACTGGGCGGACGGGGACAAGGAGGAGAAGACCCTGCAGATCCCCATCCTGAGCGACACCCGCAACGAAGGGGATGAGACCTTCAGCCTGGTGTTGCACGATGCCAGCGGCGCCACCCTGGGGGAGCAGCATCAGACCCTGGTGACCATCAAGGACAAGCTGGCCCCCTCCACCATCGCGCTGCAGAGTCCCGTCATCAAGGTGAGTGAGGGTGACTGGCTGGTCGAAATCCCGCTGGTGCGCAGCGGCGACCTGCGTCAGCCCGCCCGTGCCCAGCTGGCACTCGATGGCCTGAGCGCCCGCTGGGGGCTGGACTTCCTGCCCTGGTTCGGCCAGTCCGTGAGCTGGGCCGCCGGTGAGGGCGGCGTCAAGTCCATCAAGGTGCTGGTCATCGACGACTGGTTTGTCGAGCCCACCGAGCAGTTCAGGGTCAGCCTGCAGCGGCTGCAAGGGGCGCAGGCCGGTGATCAGCAGGAGACCCGGGTCGACATCCAGGACAACGACAAGTCCTGGTGGCCCTTCGGGCGCTGAGTCGGCAGGCAGAAAGGGACCCGAGGGTCCCTTTTTTCATTCGCTGGCGGCCCGTCACGGGGCGTTCAAACGCATACTCATAAAAAAGGCCATCCGTTGGATGGCCTTTTTGTTTGAGTGTCGAACCTCAGATCCGCAGACCCGTCATCGCCTGACTCAGCTCGGTGGCGGTGGCCTTGAGGCCTGAGGTGCCGGCGACCGAGGCGCTGGCCGACTCTTCCACCCGACCGGCCTCGTTGCGCACCTGATCCAGGTTGCGGGTGATCTCCTCGGCGACCGAGCTCTGCTCCTCGCTGGAGGTGGCGATCTGGGTGCTCATCTCCAGCACTGCGTCGCTGTGGCTGCTCAGCTTGTCGATGTCCTGTCCCACCTCGGTGATGAGCGCCTGGCTGCTGGCGGCGCGGCCGACGGTCTTCTCCATGATGTCGTTGAGCGCCCCTGTGCCGGCCTGCAGCTCCTCGATCATCTGCTGGATCTCCACCGTGGCCTGCTGGGTGCGGCTGGCGAGGGTACGCACTTCATCGGCCACCACCGCAAAACCGCGACCCTGCTCGCCGGCCCGGGCGGCCTCGATGGCGGCATTGAGCGCCAGCAGGTTGGTCTGCTGGGAGATGGCGTTGATGACGCTGACCACCTCGTTGATGCGATTGGCGTTGTGGGTCAAGCGCTCGACGGCGCCCGAGGCATTGCCAATCTCATCGGCCAGGGTACGGATCGCCGTGATGGTGCGGGCCACCCGCTCAGCGCCGTTGGCGGCCTCCTCGCTGGACTGGCGGGTCTGCAGCAGGGTGTTGTTGGCGTTGCGGGCGACTTCCCTGATCGCGGCGGACATCTGCTCCATGGCGGCGGCCAGGGAATCCATGTGCTGGCGCTGGGCGCGGGCCAGGGTTTCCCCGTCGCTGGCGTGCTCGCGGAACTCGTCGGCGGCCATGGCCAGCGCCTCGGCGGACTCATCCACGAGACGCACTATCTTGTGCTGGCGATCGGTGAATCTGTCTATGCTGCCGGCCAGGATGGAGAACTCGTCCCGCACCGGGAAGAAGTTGAGGCGGAAGGTGAGATCCCCGTCGGCCACCGTCTGCAGCGCCTTGTTGGTGGAGTAGAGCGCCCCCGCCACGAAGGTCATCAGATAGTGGGTGATGAGGGCCAGCAGGGCGGCCAGCACGGCGATGATGGTGAGGGTCTTGCCTTGCCCGTCCCACGGGGAGTAGTGGCTGGCATCCAGGGTGCCGGTGACATAGCCGGCCTGACCCGCGCTCGCGCTGAAGCTGTAGTGATCTCCCTGCTGGCTCAGGCCGCCGCTGGCGGTCTGGCTCAGGGTAAGCTCGGCCGGCAGGTTGAGGGTCGGCTGCTGGCTCACCAGTTGCGCCGTGGTCTCGACCCGTTGCTGCAGCTGATCCAGCCGCAGCTGCATCTGCCGATCATGACCGTCGGCCAGCAGATACCAGGTGAGGAAGGCGATGAACAGCAGGGGGCACCAGAAGGTGATGAGAAATTTTTCGCTGATTGTGAGGTGAATGAGATAACGGTCAACCCACCGAAACTTTACTTCTTTCATAATGATATTGCGTCCTGCAAGGGAAGAGTGTCGCACTCATTATCGCCTTGGAGGGAAATTTCTTAAGGGAAAGGTGCCGAAAATGGGAGAGCAATCGTTTGTCGTCCGGGTCTGGGGCCAGGTGCAGGGCGTGGGATTTCGCTACTTCACCCGGGAGCGGGCTCTGCAGCTGGGGCTGCGGGGTCATGCCTACAATCTGGAGGATGGCTCGGTCGAGATCCTGATCGCCGGCCCCGAGGAGAGGGTGCAGATGATGCTGGGCTGGCTGGAGCACGGCCCCAGGACGGCGACTGTGACCCGAATGGAGTGTGCCAAGGCAGCGCCGCCCACGGGCAGCGGCTTTCATACCAACTAGCAGAAGGGAGGCAAGAGCATGGAGAGGATGCCACAGACGGCATGGCTGGAGCAGGCGCACAGGCTCATCGATCAGTATTGGGCGGCCACCCTGGCCCTGCGCCAGCGGGCGGATGTGGCCGAGGTGCACGCCTACCGGATCGCGGCCCGCCGGCTGCTGGCGCTGCTCGCCCTGTGGCGCCCCCTGATCCACCAACCCGGGCTGGAGCGGCGCCTGCACCGCGCGACCTGTCGACTCTCCGCCCTGCGGGATGCCCAGGTGTATGGGGAGCGCTTCGGCGGCAAGGCCGTCCCCATGCCGCCAGTCCGGGTGCCCATGTTGACGGTGCGCCTGGAGCGCTGGATCAGCCGCCTGGCCCAGGTGCCCACCGACTTCAATCCCTTGCCACTGTTTCAACTGCAGCTGGTGCTGCGGCTGGCCGACGGGCTGGCGGCGCCGCTGGATGCCGCCGCCAGCGAGCGGCGCCAGTTGCGCCATTGGCATCGGCTGCGGCTGATCCTCAAGCAGACCCGCTACGGGGTGGAGCTGCTGGTCGGGCAGGGGGTCGGCGATCCGGCCTGGCTGGCCATGCTGATCGAGTGGCAGGAGCGGCTCGGTCAGCTGCAAGACGGTCGGCAATGGCTCAGACGGCTGCGCCGCAAGCGGGTCAGCGACAAGCGCAAGCGTCAGCTGCATCGGCTGGAGGCGGCGATGCACTGCCAGTTGCAGCAGCTCGATTGCCAGCAGGCGGAGCTGGTCGGGCTCAGGATGGCGATGCTGCGCCCGGCCTGACGATGGATCCCGGCCCTGCCGCGGTGATGAGGAGCGAGAAAGGAAGAGATAAAAAAAGAGAGGCCAATGGCCTCTCTTCTTGATCGCAGCGTGTTGATTACAGCGTGCGGGTCGCGCTTACTTGACGCGCATGCCGGGCTGGGCGCCTTCCTGCGGCTCCAGGATCCAGAGATCCTTGCCGCCCGGGCCTGCGGCCAGCACCATGCCCTCGGACATGCCGAAGCGCATCTTGCGCGGCGCCAGGTTGGCCACCATCACGGTCAGCTTGCCTTCCAGATCTTCCGGGTTGTAGGCGGACTTGATGCCGGCGAACACCTGACGGGTCTCACCGCCGAGATCCAGCTGCAGCTTGAGCAGCTTGTCGGCCTCCGGCACGGCTTCGGCCTTCTTGATCAGCGCCACGCGCAGGTCCAGCTTGGCAAAGTCCTCGTAGGAGATGGTCGGGCTGATGGGGTCATCCGCCAGCGGACCGGCCACCTTGGGTGCCTGCTCCTTGGCCAGATCTTCCTTGGAGGCTTCGATCATGGCCTCGATCTTGGCGGGCTCGATGCGGGAGAACAGCGCCTTGAACGGGGCCAGCTGGTGGTTGGTCAGCGGCTTGGCGACTCCTTCCCAGCTGAGGGTCTCACCCAGGAAGGCTTCGGTGCGCTCGGCCAGCAGCGGCATGACGGGCTTCAAGTAAGCCATCAGCACCCGGAACAGGTTGATGCCGACGGAGCAGACGTCCTGCAGCTGCGCATCCGCGCCTTCCTGCTTGGCGATGACCCAGGGGGCCTTGTCGTCCACGTAGCGGTTGGCCTTGTCGGCCAGCGCCATGATCTCGCGAATGGCGCGGCTGAACTCGCGGGCCTCGTAGGCGTCGGCAATAGACGCGCTGGCGTTGGCAAACTCGGCGTAGAGCTCGGGTTCGCTGCAGCTGTCAGCCAGCTTGCCATCGAAACGCTTGGTGATGAAACCGGCGTTGCGGGAGGCCAGGTTGACCAGCTTGTTGACCACATCGGCATTGACGCGGGAGACGAAGTCTTCCAGGTTCAGATCCAGATCGTCGATGCGGCTGTTGAGCTTGGCGGCGTAGTAGTAACGCAGGCATTCCGGATCCAGGTGCTTGAGATAGGTGCTCGCCTTGATGAAGGTGCCCTTGGACTTGGACATCTTGGCACCGTTGACGGTCACATAACCGTGCACGTTGACCTTGGTCGGCTGGCGGAAACCAGCCCCTTCCAGCATGGCTGGCCAGAACAGGCAGTGGAAGTAGGCGATGTCCTTGCCGATGAAGTGATAGAGCTCGGCGGTGGAGTCTTTCTTCCAGTAGCTGTCGAAATCGATGTCGCCGCGCTTGTTGCACAGGTTCTTGAACGACGCCATGTAGCCGATGGGGGCATCCAGCCAGACGTAGAAGTACTTGCCAGGGGCGCCCGGGATCTCGAAGCCGAAGTAAGGGGCATCACGGGTGATGTCCCACTGCTGCAGGCCGCTCTCGAACCACTCCTGCATCTTGTTGGCCATCTCTTCCTGGATGGCGCCGGAGCCGCGCACCCAGCCGGCGAGCCAGGTTTCGAACTGGGGCAGGTCGAAGAAGAAGTGCTCTGAGTCCTTCATCACAGGCGTGGCGCCCGAGACGGCGGACTTGGGATCGATGAGCTCGGTCGGGCTGTAAGTGGCACCGCAAGCGTCGCAGTTGTCACCGTATTGCTCGGGGGACTTGCACTTGGGGCAGGTGCCCTTGACGAAGCGGTCCGGCAGGAACATGGACTTTTCCGGATCGAACAGCTGGGTGATGGTACGGCCCTTGATGAAGTCGCCCTCTTTCAGGCGCCCGTAGATCAGCCCCGCCAGCTCGCGGTTCTCGTCGCTGTGGGTGGAGTGATAGTTGTCAAAGCTGATGTTGAAGCCGGCGAAATCCGTCTGATGCTCTTCGGACACGGCCGCGATCATCGCTTCCGGGGTGATCCCGAGCTGCTGCGCCTTGAGCATGATGGGGGTGCCGTGCGCATCGTCGGCACAGACGAAATGCACCTGATGGCCACGCATTCGCTGATAACGAACCCAGATATCGGCCTGGATGTGTTCCAGCATGTGACCGAGATGGATGGAGCCATTGGCATAGGGGAGGGCGCAGGTTACCAGCATTGTACGAGGATCAGTTGCCATAATACGTTCTTTATGTGCCTGTTGGGATGATACAGTGCCGTGCATGTTACCCGAATTGGGGGCGGCCTGCCTAGGGTTGTGGCCTTGCCTGGCGCGGCAGAGGGCATCCCGGATCCGCAGTCAAGCCACTGATTTGTGTGCGGTAACCGTTCACCTCAGTGTAATGAACGATACGGACAATAATTCCAATCAAATTGCGGTATGTCGCTCGTCTCAGCATAACGACAACATAATGGGGAGTTAATGGTGATTGATTCAGTAAAACAGATCCTTGCCGAATTTAAGCCGGCAGGGTGGGGCAAAGATCTGGTGGCGGCCGGTTTCGTGCGTGCCATCGAGCATCATGAGCAGCGCCTGACCATCAAGCTGGTGCTGCCGTTTGCCGGGCGCTCCCTGTTTGCGCAGATTAAGCAAGACTTCGATTCCCGCCTGCGCATCGCAACGGGAACCGCCGCCATCGACTGGCACTGCGACATCGAGGTGGCGAGTATGCCCCGCGCCCAGCAGATGGCGGCGGTGCAGGGCATTCGCAACATCCTGGTGGTGGCCTCCGGCAAGGGCGGGGTGGGCAAGTCCACCACCGCCGTCAACCTGGCGCTGGCGCTGAGCAGGGAAGGGGCGCGGGTCGCCATCCTGGATGCGGACATCTATGGTCCCTCCATTCCGACCATGATGGGCACCCTCAAGGAGCGTCCCGGCAGCCGCGACGGCAAGACCATGGAGCCGGTGATGGCCTGTGGTCTCAAGAGCAACAGCATCGGTTACCTGGTGGCCGAGCAGGATGCCACCATCTGGCGCGGTCCCATGGCGAGCAAGGCGCTGGCGCAGATCCTGCACGAGACCCGCTGGGGCGAGGTAGATTACCTGGTGGTGGACATGCCGCCGGGCACAGGGGACATCCAGCTCACCCTGGCCCAGCAGGTACCCACCACGGCGGCGCTGATCATCACCACCCCGCAGGACGTGGCGCTGGCGGACGCACGCAAGGGCATCGCCATGTTCAACAAGGTGCATGTGCCGGTGCTCGGCATCATAGAGAACATGAGTTATCACGTCTGCAGCGCCTGCGGTCATCACGAGGCGCTGTTCGGGACCGGTGGCGGCCAGAAGATGGCAGAGCAGTATCAAGTGGCACTGCTTGGCCAGCTGCCGCTGCACATCGACATCCGTCAGCACATGGACAATGGGACTCCCACCGTGTTCGGTGCGCCGGAAGGGGAGTTGGCTGAGGCTTACCTCAAGCTGGCCCGCCGGGTCAGTGCCGAGCTCTATTTCAGCGGTAAACCGATTGCGACCCCGCTCTACACGGTGGCGCTGGACGAATAATCGGCTGTTGGCCGATTGCAATGGATTTAGGGTGGGCATGGCTCACCCTTTTTTATATAATGGATCGGTTTAAACAATCCCCAGTGCTCTTCTCCTTAGGTATTTTCAATGTCTGATACTCAACATTCGTGTGTGATCATCGGTATTGCTGGTGCATCCGCATCCGGCAAGAGTCTTATCGCTCAAACCATTTATGAAGAGCTGGTGGCCGAACTGGGCGCAGGTCAGATTGGTGTGATCACCGAAGATTGCTACTACCGTGATCAGACCCACCTGACCATGGAAGAGCGGGTCAAAACCAACTATGACCATCCGAATGCCCTGGATCATGATCTGCTGGTGCAGCATCTGAGCCAGCTGGTGCGCGGAGAAGCCGTCGATATTCCCCAGTACTCCTATACCGAACACACCCGCCTGGCGGAGGTGACCGCCTTTGCCCCCCGTCGGGTCATCATCCTGGAAGGGATACTGCTGCTGACCGATAGCCGGCTGCGGGAGCTGATGGATGCCTCCATCTTCATGGATACCCCGCTGGACATCTGCCTGTTGCGCCGCTTGGTGCGCGACGTGCAAGAGCGCGGCCGGACCATGGACTCGGTGCTCAAGCAGTATCAGAAGACGGTGCGCCCGATGTTCATGCAGTTCATCGACCCGTCCAAGCAGTACGCCGATGTGATAGTGCCCCGCGGCGGCAAGAATCGCATCGCCATCGACATGCTCAAGGCGCGCATTCGCCACATGTTGATCGGATAAGATGCTACAAGCCGGGCGATGCCCGGCTTTTTTAAATGAATCATTTAGCAGGAGAGTCGCCCAATGCGTCTTTGTGATACCGATATCGAACGCCATCTGGATGAAGGCAAGATCGTCATTGAGCCGAGGCCCGGTGTTGAGCGGATCAGTGGCGTCAGCGTCGATGTGCTGCTCGGCAACGAGTTCCGGGTGTTCCGCGATCACACCGCCCCCTATATCGACCTGAGCGGCCCGAGCAGCGAGATGGCCGATGCTATCGATCGGGTGATGAGCGACGAGATCCACATTGCGGACGGTGAGGCCTTCTATCTGCATCCGGGTCAGCTGGCCCTGGCGGTGACCTACGAATCCGTCACCCTGCCGGCCGATATCGTCGGCTGGCTGGATGGTCGCTCCTCCCTGGCCAGACTGGGGCTGATGGTGCACGTGACCGCGCACCGCATCGATCCGGGCTGGTCCGGTCGCATCGTGCTGGAGTTCTACAACGGCGGCAAGCTGCCGCTGGCGTTGCGCCCCAAGATGAAGATAGGCGCGCTCAACTTCGAGATGCTCTCAGGTGCCGCCGCCCGTCCTTACAACAAGCGGGAAAATGCCAAGTACAAGAGCCAGCAGGGGGCGGTGGCCAGTCGAATGAATCAGGACTGATTGAGCCTCGTATACTGCTAGCTTGTAGAGGGTACCCAGGTACCCTTTTTTCATTTTCTGGTCAGATGCCATGATGCTTGGCATCGAGGTCCTCGCCGTCGCCACAGGGCGAAACCGCAAAATCGGTTGCGGGGAAAGAGCGAAAAAACGGGTTCTCATAGATGAATTGGGGTTGATTGAAACCTATCCAGAAGGGAGAGGAGGGGTTTAATTAATCTCTGACAAGGCGCATTCCCACAGGCCCTAAGACATTTTCTGACGGAATGCCCTTTTTTTTTCTTACTGAAATATTTCAACAACGGGTATGGCGCATCGAGCCTTCTGGCATAATCCGCCGCAACTCATAAACAGGTTCGTTTTTATGTTTGAAATGTTTAGTGGTTTGGGTTTGTGGTGGTCAATCGGTTTGGTATTGGCCGTTTTTTTTGTGCTGGCTTATGAATTCATCAACGGCTTTCACGATACCGCCAACGCGGTAGCAACGGTTATCTATACCAAGGCGATGCCCGCTCATACGGCGGTAGTGGCTTCTGGTCTGTTCAACTTTGCCGGGGTCATGATGGGCGGATTGGGGGTGGCATACGCCATAGTCCATCTGTTGCCCATCGATCTGCTGCTCGGCATGGATTCCACTCAGGGTTTGATCATGGTGTTCTCCCTGCTGTTCTCTGCCATCGTCTGGAACCTGGGTACCTGGTTCTTCGGCATCCCGGCATCCAGCTCGCACACCTTGATCGGCTCCATTCTGGGGGTCGGTGGTGCCTATGCCTGGCTCAATCACCAACCTCTTACGCAGGGGATCAACGTCGGTAAAGCCATCGACATCATGCTCTCCCTGATCATCTCTCCCACCGTGGGTTTCATCATCGCCGCCTTGTTGCTGTTTGCCATGAAGCGCGTCTGGCAGGGCAGCAAGATCCATAAAACCCCGGAAGAGCGTCTGCTGGTGGACGGCAAGAAGCATCCACCGTTCTGGGCCCGTGTGACCTTGATTTGCTCCGCCATGGGCGTGAGCTTCGTGCATGGCTCCAACGATGGCCAGAAGGGCATAGGTCTGGTGATGCTGGTGCTGATCTGCATGGCACCTGCCTACTTCGCCCTGGACATGAGCAGCCGCTCCTACGAGCTGGATCGGACCCAGGACGCCAACCAGCGCATCCTGGAGATCTACCAGCGCAACCATGAGCAGGTGTCCCAGGTCGTGAACTTCAGCGTGCCGGCTCATGCCCAGCAAGAGCTGATGACACACTGCTCCGCCGGTGAGGCACTCGAGGCGATGGCCACGCTGGATAACCGTCTCGGTCAGGTGCGTACCTATGAAGAGATGGACTTGACCGACCGCCGCGAAGTGCGTCGTCTGCTGCTCTGCATCGACGACACCGCCCGCAAGGTCTCCAAGTTGCCGCTGCCGGCCAAGGAGCTGACCGATCTGGCCAAATGGCGCAAGGATCTGACCGCGACGGCCGAATATGCACCGACCTGGGTCATCGTCTCCATCGCCCTGGCGCTGGGTTGCGGTACCATGGTGGGCTGGCGCCGTATCGTCTACACGGTCGGTGAGAAGATTGGCTCTTCCGGCATGACTTACAGCCAGGGGATTGCCGCCCAGATCACGGCCGCGGCCTCCATCGGGGTAGCCAGCCTGACCGGCATGCCCGTATCCACCACCCATATCCTCTCCTCTGCGGTGGCGGGGACCATGGTGGCCAACAAGTCAGGGCTGCAGAGCCAGACCATCAAGACCATACTGCTGGCCTGGGTGCTGACCCTGCCGCTGACCATGTTGCTCTCCGGTGGCCTGTTCCTTATCAGCAACAGCCTGTTTGGCAACTGATAGCAGATAACCTGATTGAATGACGAAGGGCCTATGGGCCCTTTTTTCATGCCTGCTTATCAGCAATGGTGTGCGCTACTTAGTGATCGAATCAGACTATATGCCATCAAGCTGGATTTGTGATACACAGATAAACACCCCCGACCTTACCTCCATCAACACCCTCAGCAAAACCCTGCCACCAAGCCAAGGGATCACCTCCCAACGAGAGCTTGAAAGGGCAGGAGCACTCAGTGCTGGCTCCTCTTGCGCTATGGTGCTTGAGCGTTGAGATATGGTGATGATGGATGGATGGTCAGCCTCGTATCCTGATAAGACAGTGCTGTTGCCTGGAAGAGGCATCTCGGTTCAATGGGGCATATCGCGTGTCATCACTCGGCCAGAGAGACGAACGTTATGTGTCGGCACCTGTGGGCAGGCTAAATGAAAGAACAGGGAGTGAGGTATGGAGCCAAATTCTGTGGTGCTGCCTATGTGGGGAGAGGCAGTGTGCCGGATACCTCGCGGGAAGACGCGCGTGAGCAGGCCGCAGCGACCGTATGACCGGGGCAGATGTGCATCCCGATTGCAGGCAAGACACCATTCGGCAGTGACGCCAGAGCAGAGTAGCTCCAAGAAGAGAAAGACAGAAGATAGGGGATGCGGATCTACTGAGGGGGTATCTCGACAGCCAAGCAAAAAAAGAGCCACACAGGGTGTGGCTCTTTTTATCAGACTAGCGAACTAGCAGATCAGGGACGACCCGCCGGGCTGGTTGCCACGTTGACAGCAGCAGTGCTGCCAGCGTGACGGCCAGAGCTGGCGACTTCGTTGCGAACCAACGGTGCCTGTTCGACCGGCTGCTCAGACTCAGGCTGGGCAGGGGCCGCAGCCGGTGTCGCCATAGGCGCAGAGGCTTTGCGAGCTCGCGCCAGAACACCTGCACCCTGATCGACCGGTTTGGTCTGGGCAGCCACGGCGGCCTTGGCAACGGTCTCGACCTGAGCCGCGACTACTGGTGCGGGCTCAGCGACGGGGGCGGCTGCAACTTCCTCAACCGGCAATGCGGCTTCGGTGCTGACCACAGGTGCCACTTCCACGGCGACAGGAGCAGGAGCAACCTCGGCGATGGGGGCCTCAACCACAGGCGCCTCTTCGACGACCACGGCAGCAGCGACTTCGACTTCCGCCACAACCGGCTCGGCAACGGGGGTCACCTCTGCAACGGTTTCGGCGACCGCCTGGACTGCCTGGGCAACCACTGGCTCAACGACGGGCTCAACCACAGTCGCAGCGGCCTGTTCACGGGCTTCTTCCGCCACGGCTTCCGCGACCACGTGCTCGGTCAGGGCGGCAGAGGCTTGCAGCGCGGCGGCAACGGCTTCGGCGCTCGGGATGGTGATGACGGGTACCGCAGGCTCTTCCACTTTCACCTGAGCTGCATCCGCCTGAGCGGCCGCAGTCAGTTGAACGTCAGCCTGGGGATCATCATCACGCTGGCCACGTGCATCTTCGTTGATGCGCTTGCGACGCTGACCTTCGATCCGCTGGCTGCGCGGGGTACGACGAGAGCGGCGCTGACCGTCGGTCTGCTCCTCTTGCTCACCGGCCACAGCCAGCGTCTCGACGACGTCATCCGCCTGCTCGTCCACCGACAGGGCAGGGGTGTCGGCAGCAACGACATCGACACGAACCTGCTTGCGCAGTTGACGACGTTCGCGGCGCTCGGCCACCTTCTGCTCTTTCTCCTGCTGCGGCTCGTCATTGACGATGGCAGCATCAAGCTGAACGGCTTCTACCGCTTCAACGACGACTTCGGCACGAGGTTCACGCGGAGCACGGGGTTCGCGAGCCGGGCGCGGGGCGCGGGGTTCACGTTCCTGACGCGGCTCACGAGGTTCGCGATCCACACGCGGTTCGTTGCGTGCTTCGCCACGGGGCTCGCGCTCCTGACGGGGTTCACGATCCATGCGCTGTTCGCTGCGGGCTTCACCACGGACTTCACGTTCCTGGCGCGGCTCGCGCTCTTTGCGCGGACGACGGTTGCGGCTCTCGCCACCCTCGCGGTTGGCGGTACCTTCACGCTTCTCACCCGCTTCCGCAGTGTTGCGGTTGCTGCGGTTGTCGTCGCGACGGGGACGCTGACCACGGGCACGGTTCTCATCGCGCTGATGGCGGTGACCGTCATCCTTGCGATCTTCCCGTTGCACGGCCGGCTTCTCGGCAGGGGCTTTGACATCGGCAGGGGCGGCGTCGGAACCGAACAGACCGGAGATGGCCTTGCACAGTTTACCGAACAGACCCGTTTCGGCGGCAACCGGTGCCGGCGCGGCGACGGGCGCCGGCGCGACGGGCGCGGGTTGGGGAGCCTGCACGAAGCCTTGCAGCAACGGCTGCTCGCGCTCGATCACCTGAGCCTGCTTCGGCTGGTAGACCGGCTTGGCAATCTCGGTTTTCAGCTCGTAGCTGGCCGCTTCCGGGACTTCATTCTGACGAATGCGGGTCACTTCGTAGTGCGGGGTTTCCAGATGCTGGTTCGGAATGATGTACAGACGCACTTCATTACGCTGTTCCAGGCTGGCGATGGCGGTACGCTTCTCGTTGAGCAGATAGGCGGCGACATCGACCGGCACCTGAGCATGAACCTGCTCGGTGTTGTCCTTCATGGCCTCTTCTTCGATGAGACGCAGGATGGACAGGGCCAGTGATTCGTTGTCACGGATCACACCCTGACCCTGGCAGCGAGGGCAGATGTGGCTGCTGGACTCGTTGAGGGAGGGGCGCAGACGCTGACGGGACATCTCCAGCAGACCGAAACGGGAGATCCGTCCCAGCTGGATGCGGGCTCTGTCCTGGTGCACGGCTTCACGCAGACGGTTTTCCACTTCGCGTTGATGGCGAACCGGCGTCATGTCGATGAAGTCGATGACGATCAGGCCACCGAGATCGCGCAGACGCAATTGACGGGCAATTTCGTCGGCCGCTTCCAAGTTGGTCTGCAGCGCCGTCTCTTCGATATCGCCGCCCTTGGTGGCGCGGGAGGAGTTGATATCGATGGAGGTGAGCGCTTCGGTCGGATCGATGACGATGCTGCCGCCGGAGGGCAGACGCACTTCACGCTGGAAGGCCGACTCGATTTGGCTCTCGATCTGGAAGTGATTGAACAGAGCAACTTCGCCCTTGTACAGCTTCACGCGGTTGAGAAAATCGGGACGGACCAGCTCGATGTGAGACTTGGCACGCTCGAAGATGACAGGGTTGTCGATCAGGATCTCGCCGACATCGCGACGCAGGTAATCACGGATGGCGCGCACGATCACGTTGCTTTCCTGATGGATAAGCACCGGAGCGGAGCGGTTCTGTGACGCCTTGTGGATGGAATCCCAGTGGTTGAGCAGAACGTTCAAGTCCCATTCCAGCTCTTCCGGGGATTTACCCACACCGGCGGTGCGCACGATGAGGCCCATGCCGTCCGGCACGGTCAGGCCACTCAGGGCTTCTTTCAGTTCTGTCCTTTCATCACCCTCGATGCGACGGGAGATACCACCGGCACGGGGGTTGTTCGGCATCAGCACCAGGTAGCTGCCGGCCAGGCTGATAAAGGTAGTGAGGGCCGCACCCTTGGTGCCACGCTCTTCCTTATCAATCTGGACGATCACTTCCTGACCTTCGCGGATCACTTCTTTGATGTTGGGACGACCCTGATAGGAGTAACCGGAGGGGAAGTAATTGCGGGCGATTTCCTTTAATGGCAGGAAACCGTGGCGCTCGGCGCCATAGTCGACAAAAGCAGCTTCGAGACTGGGTTCTACGCGGGTGATTTTACCCTTGTAGATGTTCGCTTTCTTCTGCTCGTGTCCCGGACTTTCAATATCCAAATCGTAGAGCTGTTGTCCGTCAACCAGCGCTACGCGCAACTCCTCTTCCTGAGTCGCGTTGATTAGCATTCTTTTCATTGAGTTCTCATTATTTTGTCATTTTGATTCCTCCACAGGGTCCTGCCGGTGCCGGCCTCGGGTCTTCAGCATGCTTGGGCAACCTCCCGGTTGGGGCATGCATGAGGCGCAAACTAAGGGCACTCTGGTTCTGCCTTCTCGAGAAGGCGTGAATTAAGGATACCGATGTGGAGACAATTAAACCGGTTCTGTTTGCGTTCTCCATGCGTTGTACCTCGCACCCGGGAACCGTCATGTTCTTGTATACACGGTGTTTCGGGATTGGGTGGCATAATTTTTGGCCACTTAGTACAAGGCTTGAACACAATGACAAAACCTTGTTTATTATCCCATTTAAACCACTTTTATAGCAAGGTGCCATTTTTTAACAAAGCATGCAGCCAAGGGGCACCGGCAGTGTTAAAATCCGCGCCATGACACAGATACATCAACAAGTGCAGCTGCTCACCATCGAAGCTGAGCATGAAGGGCAGCGCATCGACAATTTTCTCAAGACTCAGTTAAAGGGCGTCCCCAAGAGCCTGATTTATCGCATCCTTCGAAAAGGAGAGGTGCGCGTCAACAAGAAACGCATCAAACCCGAATACAAACTCTGCCCAGGTGACGAGGTGCGGGTTCCGCCCGTGCGCGTTGCCGAGAAGAACGAATTGCCCTCTGCCAACCTCGGCAGCATCCAGCGTCTGGAGAGCCAGATCCTGTTTGAAGACGAGGCCATGATAGTGCTCAACAAGCCGTCCGGCATGGCCGTGCACGGTGGCAGCGGCCTGAGCTTCGGGGTCATCGAGGGGCTGCGAGCCCTGCGCCCGGAAGCTCGCTTCCTGGAGCTGGTGCACCGCCTCGACCGCGACACCTCAGGCGTACTGCTGGTTGCCAAGAAGCGCAGTGCCCTGCGCAGCCTGCACGAGCAGCTGCGGGTCAAGACTATGCGCAAGCAATACCTGGCGCTGGTGCGTGGCCAATGGCAGTCCCACGTCAAGGTGGTCAATGCGCCGCTGCGCAAGAACGATCTGCAATCCGGCGAGCGGGTGGTGCGAGTCAACAGTGACGGCAAGCCATCCGAAACCCGTTTCCGGATCGCCCGCCAATTTGCCGAGGCGACGCTAGTGGAATGCAGCCCCATCACCGGCCGCACCCACCAGATCCGGGTCCATACCCAGCATGCCGGCCATCCCATCGCCTGTGATGACAAGTATGGCGAAGCCGCCTTCGACGAGAAGATGCGCGCCCAGGGCTTGAAACGGCTGTTCTTGCACGCCTGGAAGCTGAGCTTCACCCATCCGGCCGATGGCCGCGAGATGCAGGCGGAGGCGCCGCTCGCTCCCGAGCTCGACAACTTCCTGAACAAGCTGGCGCGCTGATGAAGGCTATCCGGCTCGCCATCTTCGACTGGGACGGTACCCTGATGGATTCGGTGGGCCGGATCGTCGCCTGTGTGCAGGGGGCTGCACGGGATTGTGGCGAACCCGTGCCGACGGCGCAGGAGACGCATCAGATCATCGGGCTCAGCCTCGAGGTCGGCATGCCCCGACTGTTCAACCTGCCCCAGGGCGGCGAGCGGGCTCAGGCCCTGATCGCCCGTTATCGCCACCACTACCTGCATGATGACACACCGAGCCCGCTGTTTGCCGGGGCCAGCGACTTGTTGCATAACTGGCATGAGCAGGGTATTGCGTTGGCGGTGGCCACGGGCAAGTCCCGCCGTGGCCTGGACAGGGTACTGGGCGAGACGGGGCTGCGCCCCTTGTTTGCCGCCACCCGTGGCGCGGACGAGGCGAATTCCAAGCCCGATCCCCTGATGCTGGTGCAGATCCTGGATGAACTGGGGCTGGCCCCTCATCAGGCGCTGATGATAGGGGATTCCGTCCACGACATGGCGATGGCGGAGGCGTTGCAGATGCCGCGCCTCGGCGTGACCTGGGGCGTGCACGACAGGGCCCGGTTGGCCGAGCATCATCCCGTCGCCATCGTCGATACCATGGAGGCGCTGAGGCAACAGCTGAGTTGATCGGCCTGCTTATCTACTCATCGTAAAACGGGAGCCTTGGCTCCCGTTGTTGATCTCGGCGCATGCCGTGGCTTAGGGCAGGGCCAGACCATGCAGACCCAGCAGCTCGATCAGGCCGATGAGGGGGAGGCCGATCAGCGCATTGGGATCCCGCCCCTCCAGCCCCCTGAACAACACTATGCCCAGCCCCTCGCACTTGAAGCTGCCGGCGCAATCGAGCGGCAGCTCAGCCTCCACATAACGGCGGATCGCGGCCTCATCGAGGTAGCGAAAGTGCACGGTGAAGGGTTCGACCAGCTGCTCAACCTGACCGCTTGCGGCATCCAGCACGCACAAGCCGGTATAGAAGGTGACGCTCTTGCCCTGTGCCGCCATCAGCTGCGCCACCGCCTTCTCCACCGTACCCGGCTTGCCGAGAATGCGGCCGTCACACACGCACACCTGATCCGAGCCGATGATCAGCCCCTGCTTATGCTGGCTGGCAATGGCGCTCGCCTTGGCATGCGCCAGCCGGGCGACCAGCGTCTCGGCCGATTCCCCGAGCAGAGGAGTTTCATCGACGGCGGGGGAGGCGCATTGAAACGGCAGGCCGAGTTTTTCCAGCAGTGCCTTGCGATAGCGGGAAGTGGAGGCGAGGATCAGGGGAGTGCGCATATTCTGGTGATATCCATCTATAAATCAATTGGTTGATTCTACCGATGTGGGGCGAACAGCACAAATAGACTGGAAGGTCACAGCCAGGGGGGCCGGTGCTGACTGCCCACGCCGCGGCCATGCGGAGGCGTGGAGAGGTCGTCTCACAGACCACCGGAAAAACGGCTATAAGCATAGGGTAATGAGGCGGGAGAGACCGATGACTAGATGCGGAGTACTGGCCCTGATGCTGATCTCCCTGGCGAGCTGGGGGCAGGGGTGGCAACGCCAGCAGAGTGAGGCGGGGGTGATGCTCTGGACCCAGCCCCGTCCCCCGTCCCCCTTCCTGGCCCTGCGCCTGGAGATGAGAGTCATGGCGGATCCCGTTGCGCTGCTGGCCGTGCTGCGGGACACCGCGCGTCATCGGGAGTGGTTGCCCCAGAGTCGCGAGGTACGACTGCTGGCAAGGTCTGGCCCCGATGACGATCTGGTCTATACCCGACTGGAATCCCCCTGGCCGGTACAGGACAGAGAGCTTATCACCCGTTCTCATCTGAGCAGACGGGCCGACTGCGGGCTGGAACTCAAGGTGTGGGCCGAGCCGGATGCCTTGGCTGCGCGTCCTGGTCTGGTGCGGATCCGGGCCAGTGCCGGGCGCTGGGAAGCGTTGCCACAACAGGATGGCTCTACCCTGATCAGGCTGGAGACCTATACCAACCCAGGCGACAACCTGCCGGGCTGGCTGGTCAATCCGATGGCTGTCAAGGCGGCGCTAGCCAGCTTTCAGGCCATCCGGCGATTAATGGAGGCGCAACCCCGATCAAAGTCTCAAAAGAAGCTGCTTGGTGGCAGTAAACATTGTCCTGCCACTCCCTGAGGGGGAAAGGAAGGTGCGGTTGCGATCAGTCACCCATAACCAGCACGGGGCAGGTGGCGGGGCTGTCAGGAGTGCTCACGATCACGGACTCGATGCGATAGAGGCCGTCGTAATCTGCCGCGGCCCCCTCGCTGTCGGCGTTATCTTCGAAATGACCGGTAACCTCGACATAGATCGGCTGATGGTCGCCCAGTTTACTGACCTTGTCCCGCAAGGGTTGCAGCACGCTTTTCTCGCCCAGCACCCAGAACGCGTTGTCCGAGCCGCAGGGAATGAAGGATTCGACCTCGCGCTCCCAGTAATAGTGGCCGGTGGCCTTCTCTTCGGCGAATGCGGGTAGCAGTAAGCTGCCAACTGACAGCAACAGGGCGAACGACCAGGGGATCAGGCCTTTCATGGGCACACTCCAGATGATGTCCTTATAAGATCCACCCTTATCCTAAGACAGAGCATAAGACGCTGTAAGGGTGTTTTTTGACCAGTGCGTCAGGTTCAGTCGAGGGGGAGGGCCGCGCGGTCGTCCGCATCAGCCTGGATCTGCTCGCTCAGCATGCCCCTGCTAGTGCGTTGCCACTGGATCGTGCAGGATCCTGTGTGGGATCCCGAGGTTTGTGGCATAATCAGCCACCGATGAACACAAGTTCCTGTATTCAGGGGACCTGTGCGGTTAAAATCATCGGCGGTAAGGACTTTTTCCTTTGACTATCCCTTGTTGGACCTATAATATTCGCGCCCTATGCAAAAGGTGAAGTTGCCCGTTAAGGTTGATCCAGTCCGTAATGCCTTGAAGCTACTCGACTATGTCGGGATAGTGGAAAAGTCGCAGATGCCCAGATTGGAAGCGTCAACCGAAGGCTTGCGAAGTGATGTGGATGTCACTGTGCAATTTGGTAAAGATATCCAGCATTTGACCGTTATGAAAGGCACTGCCCATGCCAAGGTCAATCTGGTTTGCCAACGTTGTGGAGAGGCATTCGAACACCTTTGTGAAGCTGATTTTATCTACACTCCGCTGTTTGAAAAAACAAACGAGGAAGAACTGCCGGAAGCTTATGAGCCCATTGAGTTGGATGAAAACGGCGAGATAGATCTTCATCAAATCCTGGAGGATGAACTCATCCTCTCGTTGCCTCAGGTAGCAATGCATCCAATGGATGTTTGCCCGCGAGGGAACATGGAGATGACTTGGGGTGATATCGAACCTGCTGATGAGCGGCCGAATCCCTTTGCAGTTCTTGAAGAGCTCAAACGTAAGTGAATTTTTAGGAGTTAGCCTACCATGGCCGTACAACAGAACCGTAAAACCCGCGCCAAGCGTGGCATGCGTCGTTCCCACGATGCACTGACCGCAGCAGCACTGACTGTTGATCAGACCAGTGGTGAAATCCATCGTCGTCACCACGTGACTGCCGATGGTTTCTACCGCGGTAAAAAGGTAATCGCTTAAGGATTGCCTTTGTCTACGCAAACTGTCGCGCTAGACATAATGGGGGGAGATATTGGCCCCTCGGAAACAGTGCCTGCCGCCGTGCAGGCACTGTCTCTTCTGCCTCAGCTCAAACTTATTCTGGTCGGTGACCAACACCAGACCGCCTCCCTGTTACAGCAACATGGCTTGCTGACTCATCCCCGCGTTCGTATCGTGCATGCTTCACAGGTGGTGAGCATGGGCGAAAAACCGATCGTGGCGCTGCGTACCCTGAAAGACTCCTCCATGCGTGTGGTCCTGGATCTGGTCAAGGCCGGTGAGGCCGATGCCTGCGTCAGCGCCGGCAATACCGGCGCCCTGATGGCCATGGCCAAGTGTGTGCTCAAATCCCTGCCCGGTGTCGATCGGCCTGCGCTGATCAAGGCGCTGCCAACCCTGAGTGGCAAACGCACCGTGATGCTGGATCTGGGGGCGAACGTGAGCTGCGATGCCGACACCTTGCTGCAATTTGCGGTGATGGGGTCTGTGGTGGCGGAGCGGGTCGAGGGGATCGCCTCACCCCGGGTGGCGCTGCTCAACGTGGGGGAGGAGGAGATCAAAGGCAACGATCTGGTGCGCCACAGCGCCGAGCTGCTACGGCAGTGCAGCGCGCTCAATTTTGTCGGTTTCATCGAGGGAGACAGGATCTTCAGCGGTGAATGTGACGTCATCGTCTGCGATGGCTTCGTCGGCAACGTGGCGCTCAAGACGGCCGAGGGGGTGGTGCGAATGATGGCCCAACTGGCCGGATATCCCCGCAAGAAACGCAGTTTTCTTGGCCGGATCGCCGGATTTATGTTCAAACGGCGTTTTTCTTACCTGAACCCCGACCAGTATAATGGCGCAAGTCTGTTAGGATTGCGCGGCATTGTGGTAAAAAGCCATGGGCGGGCCGAACGGCGCGCTCTGTGTAATGCGATCCTGCTGGCCGCACAAGAGGCCAAGCATCAGCTTCCATTGCAAATAGCAGATCGCCTTGAATCTGTCTTTTCCGACAGGGACCTATAAGAACTCTATGCATAGCAAAATTCTGGGTACTGGCAGTTACCTGCCGAGCTCGGTGCGTACCAACGCCGATCTTGAACAGATGGTTGAGACCAGTGACGAATGGATCGTGGAACGTACCGGGATCCGTGAACGCCGCATCGCAGGGGCCGACGAGACCGTCGCCACCTTGTCTCATCAGGCTGCCTTGCGGGCACTGGACGCGGCGGGCCTGACGGCGGCCGATCTGGACATGATAGTGCTGGCCACCACCAGTGCCGAAAATGCCTTCCCTGCTGCCGCCTGTGAACTGCAGGGCCTGCTCGGGGTGCCGGGGATCCCGGCCTTTGATGTGGCCGCCGCCTGCGCCGGTTTCACTTACGCCCTCGCCATCGCCGATCAGTTCGTCAAATCCGGTGCGGCCCGCCATGTGCTGGTCGTGGGGGCCGATGTGCTCTCCCGTATGTGCGATCCGAAAGATCGCGGCACCATCATCCTGTTCGGGGATGGGGCAGGGGCCGTGATCGTGGGCGCCAGCGAGACGCCGGGGATCCTGTCGACCCACTTGCACGCCGACGGCCGTTATGGCGAGCTGCTGAAGCTGCCGCAGCCCCGTCGCGGCATGCCGGGCGCCGAGCTCGAAGCCTACATGTATATGAAGGGCAACGACGTGTTCAAGGTGGCGGTTACCCGTCTGAGCGAGATCGTGACCGAGACCCTGGCCGCTGCCGGCATCGATCCGAGCGAGCTCGACTGGCTGGTGCCACATCAGGCCAATTTCCGCATCATCAACGCCACCGCCAGGAAGCTTGGCATGGGGTTGGACAAGGTGATCCTGACCCTGGATCGCCATGGCAACACCTCCGCCGCCTCCGTACCCATCGCCTTCGATGAAGGGGTACGGGATGGCCGTATCAAACCGGGTCAGCTGGTGCTGCTGGAAGCCTTCGGCGGTGGTTTTGCCTGGGGTTCGGCGCTGGTGCGTCTCTGATACCACGCGGCGCCCGGATGTCGGGTGCCCGCATAGCGATTTCGTCTTACCTTAAAGGAATCAATGATGACCCGATTTGCCATTGCCTTCCCTGGACAAGGCTCCCAGAGCGTCGGCATGCTGGCCGAGCTGGCCGAGCAACACGTCGTGATTAAAGAGACCTTCGCCGAGGCGAGCCAGGTCCTGGGTTATGATCTGCTCAGCCTAGTGCTGGACGGTCCTGCCGAGGATCTGAACAAGACCTGGCGCACCCAACCCGCGCTGCTGACCGCCTCCGTCGCCCTGTGGCGCCTGTGGCAGCAGCAGGGTGGGGCCACTCCCGCCGTCATGGCCGGTCACAGCCTGGGCGAGTACTCCGCCCTGGTCTGCAGCGGTGCCCTGGACTTCGCCGATGCGGTCAAGCTGGTCGAACTGCGTGGCTTGGCCATGCAGGAAGCCGTGCCGGAAGGCACCGGCGCCATGGCCGCCATCATAGGTCTGGACAACGAGTCCATCGCCGCCAACTGCGAGAAAGCGGCGCAGGGCCAGGTGGTCTCCCCGGTCAATTTCAACTCCCCGGGCCAGGTGGTGATCGCCGGTCACAAGGAAGCGGTCGAGCGTGCCAACCTGCTGATGAAAGAGTCCGGCGCCAAGCGTGCACTGCCGCTGCCGGTCTCGGTGCCGTCTCATTGCGCCCTGATGCAACCTGCCGCCGAAAAATTGGCAGCGGCGCTGGATGGGATCGAGATCAAGGTTCCAACCATCGCAGTCATCAATAATGTCGACGTATCCTGTGAACAGGATCCGGCCGCCATCAAGCAAGCCCTGGTGCGTCAGCTGTTCAGCCCGGTTCGCTGGACCGAAACGGTCGAGCGGATGGCGAACGATGGCGTGACCCTCGAGATCGAGATGGGACCGGGCAAAGTATTGACCGGGTTGGCCAAACGCATCGACAAGCGCGTGGAAGGTATCCATGCCAACGATGCCGCCTCATTCGAGCAGGCGCTGGCCCAGATCAAGTAAACAGGAGCGAGTCATGAGTTTTACCGATAAGGTTGTGTTGGTCACCGGAGCCAGTCGTGGTATCGGCCGTGCGATTGCCGAAACTTTTGCGGCCCGTGGCGCGAAAGTGGTGGGGACCGCGACCAGCGAGAGCGGTGCCGAGGCCATCAGTGCCTACCTGGGTGAGCAAGGCTGTGGCATGGCGCTGAATGTGACCAGCCCAGAATCCATTGAAGCCGTCTTCGCCGCCATCAAGGCGCGCTTTGGCGACATCGACATCCTGATCAACAACGCGGGCATCACTCGCGATAACCTGTTGATGCGGATGAAAGATGATGAGTGGAACGAGATCATCGACACCAATCTCACCTCTCTGTATCGTCTGAGCAAGCCGGTATTGCGTGCCATGATGAAGAAGCGTCACGGCCGCATCATCAGCATAGGTTCAGTGGTCGGAACCATGGGCAATGCGGGTCAGGTCAACTATGCTGCCGCCAAGGCGGGCTTGGTTGGCTTCACCAAGTCGCTGGCCCGTGAAGTGGCATCCCGTGGTATCACGGTGAATGCGGTGGCGCCCGGTTTTATCGAGACCGATATGACCAAGGCCCTCAATGATGAACAGCGTGCCGGCATCATGAATCAGGTGCCTGCCGCCCGTTTGGGTGATCCGAAAGAAATTGCTGCCGCTGTGGTATTCTTGGCGTCTGATGACGCTGCTTATATCACCGGCGAAACCCTGCATGTTAATGGCGGGATGTACATGGTGTAATCAATTTGTCGTGAGATCTGTTCAAATTTGCGATAATACGCCGAAGTTTGGCGAATTTCGTGGTTTGACCAGCGGCAAGCTACTTGCAAACTCACGTCAATTGAATACACTACCCCAACCAGACGCAATAGCGTATTTTTAAAGGAAAATTCAGGTCATGAGCAACATCGAAGAACGCGTAAAGAAAATCATCATCGAACAACTGGGTGTTAAAGAGGAAGACGTTAAAAACGCTGCCTCCTTCGTCGACGACCTGGGCGCTGACTCTTTGGATACCGTTGAACTGGTAATGGCGCTGGAAGAAGAATTCGATACCGAAATTCCTGATGAAGAAGCCGAGAAGATCACCACTGTTCAAGCGGCTATCGATTACATCACCGCTAATCAGGAATAAGTTCCTGTTCTGAAAGAAGCGGCCCAAGGGCCGCTTCTTTTATGTTTACTCCCTTTCAAAATACCTCTCGGAGACTAGCTCAGTGTCAAAACGCAGAGTCGTGGTGACCGGCCTGGGGATGCTTTCCCCGGTGGGCAACACTGCCGAATCCAGCTGGCAAGCCCTGCTCAACGGGCAGAGCGGCATTTCCCTCATCGACCATTTTGATGCCAGCGAGTTCGCTACCCGTTTCGCCGGTCTGGTCAAGGATTTCGACCCCGAACAATTCGGCATCAACCGCAAAGAAGCCCGCAAGATGGATCTCTTCATCCAGTACGGCGTGGCGGCGGGTGTGCAGGCGCTGGATGATTCCGGTCTGGTCATCAACGAAGAGAACGCGGAGCGGGTTGGCGTGGCCATCGGCTCCGGCATCGGCGGTCTGGGTCTCATCGAGCAGAACCACACCAGCCTGATGAACGGCGGCCCGCGCAAACTGAGCCCCTTCTTCGTGCCCTCCACCATCATCAATATGGTGTCCGGTCATCTCTCCATCATGAAGGGGTTGCAAGGTCCGAACATCGCCGTGACCACAGCCTGCACCACCGGCACCCATGCCATCGGCATGGCCGGTCGCATGATCGCCTACGGTGATGCAGACGTGATGGTTGCCGGCGGCACCGAGAAGGCTTCCACCCCGATGGGGATGGGTGGTTTCGCGGCGGCCAAGGCGCTCTCCACCCGCAACGACGAGCCACAGAAGGCGAGCCGCCCCTGGGACAAGGATCGCGACGGTTTCGTGCTGGGTGACGGCGCCGGGGTGCTGGTGCTGGAAGAGTACGAACACGCCAAGGCGCGCGGTGCCAAGATCTATGCCGAACTGGTCGGTTTTGGCATGAGCGGCGATGCCTATCACATGACGGCGCCTCCCTCTGACGGTAACGGTGGCGCCCGCGCCATGCGCAACGCCATCAAGGATGCCGGCATCGCGCCTGAGGCGATCGGCTATATCAATGCCCACGGCACCTCCACCCCCCTGGGTGACGTAGCCGAGCTGCGCGGCATGAAGAAGGTGTTTGGCGAGCACGCCAGCGCCCTGATGATCAGCTCCACCAAGTCGATGACCGGCCACCTGCTGGGTGCTGCCGGCGCCATCGAGGCCATCATCACCGTGCTGGCGCTGCGCGACCAGCGGGTACCGCCCACCATCAATCTGGATAATCCGGATGAGGAGTGCGACCTGGATCTGGTGCCCCATGTGGCCAAGGCGGGTCAGTTCGATTATGCCTTGTCCAATTCGTTTGGTTTCGGCGGCACCAATGGCTCCCTGATCTTCAAACGCGTATAATTCTCGCTGGGCGGCTTGCTAAGCGAAGAGTCGGGCCCGATACCAAGTATCGGGCCTTTTTTATCGGAGGGATCCACTTGCTGATCAATGGAATACCAACAGATACCTTATCCGCAACGGATCGTGGACTGGCATACGGAGACGGCCATTTCACCACCATGCAGGTGCTGGACGGGCGGGTGATCTGGTGGCCGCAGCACCTGGCGCGATTGCAACATGCCAGCGCCAGACTCGGTTTTGCCGAGTTGCCCTGGGACCTGCTGACCGAGGAGGTGGCGCAACTTGCGGCAGGGCAGACGCAGGCTGTCGCCAAGATAGTGCTGACCCGTGGCAGCGGTGGTCGGGGCTATGACGGCGCCGGTTGCCAGTCGCCCACCCGCATAGTGTCTCTGGCCGAGTACCCGGCGCACTACCCGGAGTGGCGGCAACAGGGCATAGAGGTGCTGGTCTGCCAACAGCGACTCGGCGATGCGCCCATGCTGGCGGGGCTCAAGACCCTGGGTCGGTTGGAGCAGGTGCTATTAAAAAGCGAACTTGCTGCGCGCGGCAGAGTCGAAGGTATAGTATTGAACAGCCGCGGATTTCTGGTAGAAGGAGTCAGCGCAAATCTGTTTTGGCGTCGCGGCAAGACGGTGTTCACGCCGGATCTCTCCCACGGGGGGATCGATGGCATCATGCGCCGCCGCGTGATGGCGATGCTTAAACAGATGGGCATTGAACTGCGTGTCGTGGAGGCTCCGTTGGAGTCACTGTGGCAGGCCGAAGAAGTATGGCTGACCAATACCCTGATGGGCATAGTGCCGGTGACCGGCATCGGGGATCATCAGTATCCCAGCCCGGTATTGATCCGCCGTTTACAGGAGCGTTTGGTCATTGAAGTTTAATCGGCTTTACACCCTGCTCGCGGGGGCGGCGCTGACAGTTGCCGTCGCCGGGGGCTATGTATATTACAAATGGCAGCAGGTGGAGACGCTCACCAACAAGGGGCCGACCCGCCTGTTCACCGTCGAGAAAGGGGCCCACGCGGCGCGCCTGATCGCCGAGCTGGGGGAGGGGGAAACCAGTCCCTGGGCGGTGCGACTCTGGCTGCGTGGTCATCCCGAGCTGGTCGCCATCAAGTCGGGCACCTACGAGATCAAGGAAGGGGCGCCGCTCAAGGATGCCCTCTCCCTGTTTGCCTCCGGCAAGGAGTTCCACTTCAGCCTCACCTTCGTCGAAGGCTCCCGTTTTGAGGACTGGCTGAAGCAGCTCTCCGGCGCACCTTATCTGGAGCGGTTGACCGTGGAGCAGACCGAGGAAGATCTGGCCCAGGAGCTTGGCATCGAGAACGGCAAGCTGGAGGGCTGGTTCCTGCCGGAGACCTACGCCTATACCACCCATGCCAGCGACATCTCGATCCTGCGCCGCGCCTATCAGGACATGAAGGCCTTCCTGCAGGAGAACTGGGACAAGCGTCAGGCCAACCTGCCTTACAAGACTCCGTACGAGGCGCTGATCATGGCCTCCATCATCGAGAAAGAGACAGGTCAGCCGGACGAGCGGGCGCAGATCGCCTCGGTGTTCGTCAATCGCCTGCGCCTTGGCATGAAGTTGCAGACCGATCCTACCGTCATCTACGGGGTCAAGGACAGGTACGATGGCAACATCCGTCGCAGCGATCTGACCGACGTGAACCCGTACAACACCTACGTGATCGACGGTCTGCCGCCCACCCCCATCGCCATGCCGGGCAAGGCCTCCATCGAGGCGGCGCTCAATCCCAAGTCGACCGATTATCTCTATTTCGTCGCCAAGGGGGGCGGGGCCCACCAATTTTCCAAGACCCTCGACGAGCACAATAGAGCGGTTCGTGAATACATATTGAAGAAACCCTAATGTCTAAATTTATCGTAATTGAAGGACTGGAGGGGGCAGGGAAGAGCTCCGCGGTACGCTATGTGACCGACTATTTGCGCAGCCATGGCATCGTTCGGATCGAGTGCACCCGCGAACCCGGTGGCACGCCACTGGCCGAGCGGATGCGGGCCATCGTCAAGGAGGTGCACGACGAGCGCCTCACCATCGAGGCCGAGTTGCTGCTGATGTATGCCTCCCGGGTGCAGCTGGTCGAGACCCGGATCAAACCGGCCCTGGCCGAAGGGATCTGGGTGGTGGGGGATCGCCACGATCTCTCCTCCCGCGCCTATCAGGGCGGTGGTCGTGGCATAGACGCCGCCTTGATCGACGCCATCAAGCAGGCGGTGCTCGGCAACTTCAAGCCGGATCTGACGCTCTATCTCGACATAGATCCCGCGCTCGGTCTGCAGCGGGCCCGCCATCGCGGCGAGCTGGATCGCATCGAGCTGGAGCAGCTCAGCTTCTTCGAGCGCACCCGCGCCCGCTATCTGGAACTCGCGGCCAAGGATGATTCCATCCTGGTGATCGATGCCGGGCAGACCCCGGAGCGGGTCAAGGCCGCCATCGAGGCCGCACTGGACCATTACCTGTCGAACGAGCGCCTATGTATCCCTGGCTGATCCCGGACTGGCAGGCCCTGAGTCAGAGTGCCCAGAGCGGTCGCCTGGGTCACGCTTGGTTGCTGCTCGGGGATCCTGGGCTTGGCAAGGAACAGCTGGCCGAGCGATTGGCCCGCCTGCACCTCTGTCAGCAACCTGTGTCGGGGGAGCCCTGCGGTCAGTGTCACTCCTGCCAGCTGTTCGACAAGGGCCATCACCCGGATCTCGGCACTATCGCCGCCGACAGCAAGACCATAGGCGTCGAAGCCATTCGCGAGATCTGCGGCCGCTTGCAGAGCACCGCCCAGCTCGGGCGGGGCAAGGTGGTGATCATTCCGGAGGCGGAGCGGATGACGGAGTCCGCCGCCAACGCCCTGCTCAAGACCCTGGAGGAGCCGGCCGGCGACAGCCTGCTGCTGCTGATCGCATCCAGGGTGTCTCGCCTGCTGCCTACCATACTGAGTCGCTGCCATAAACATGTCTGTCAGCTGCCGGCGGAGGGGGATACCCTGCGCTGGCTGGCCGAGCAGGGGCATCAGGCCACCCAGGCCCAGGTGCGGATCTGCCAGGGGGCGCCGCTGCGGGTGTTGCGCTATATCGAAGAGCAGCAGGATGTTGCCCGGCGGACGCTGCTGGAGAGTTTCGTCGCACTGACCCAGGCGCCGACCCGCGCCACCAGCGTCTGTACCCAACTGGCGGAGGAGAGTCAGGTCCGCCTGCACTGGCTGCAGCTATTCTTGTGTGACGCCCTCAAGACCCAGGCCGGTTGTGGCCATCACCAGCTGGCGATGCCGGATCTGGCCAGCCTCAGCCAACAGCTGGCCGAGCGGCACTCCAGCGAGAAACTGCTGGAGGCGGAGCAGCAGCTCGTCGCCCTGAAAGCGGCCTGCCAGCCGGGTCAACTCTCCAATCCCACCATCCATCTGATGAACTGGCTCAGTCGCTGGTTATGACAAGCTTTAAGGTCGTGTATGTTACTCGTTGATTCCCATTGCCACCTCGATCGCCTCAGCTATGGCAGCAAGCAGACCGACATGGCCGATGTGCTGGCCAAGGCGGCCGTTCAGGGGGTGGGATACTTCTTGTGTGTGAGCGTCACTCAGCAACAGTTCCCGACCATGCTGGCGGCCATCACCCCTTATCCCCAGGTATTTGCCTCCTGCGGCGTGCACCCGCTCAACCAGGATCCCGGTGTGGACGCGGATCTGCTGCTGACCCAGGCGGCAGACTCCAGAGTGGTGGCCATCGGTGAGACCGGGCTCGATTACTTCTATTCACCGGAAAACAAGGAGGTGCAGCAAGCCTCCTTCCGCGAGCATATCCGGGTGGCCCGCGCCCTGAATAAACCCCTCATCATCCATACCCGGGATGCCCAGCAAGATACCCTGCAGATCATGCGCGAAGAGGGGGCCGATCAAGTCGGCGGTGTGTTGCACTGTTTCACCGAGTCTTTGGAGATGGCACAGGCCGCGATGGAGATGGGCTTTTATATTTCCATCTCGGGTATCGCGACCTTCAAGACGGCCACGGCCCTGCAAGCCGTGGTCAAGGCACTGCCACTGTCACGGCTGCTGGTCGAGACCGATTCTCCTTATCTGGCCCCGGTGCCTCACCGGGGGAGGGAGAACGAACCGGCCTTCGTGCGAGACGTCGCCCAGTTTATCGCCGACCTGCGCGAGATCCCGCTCACGGAATTGGCCGAAGCCACCAGCCATAACTTCTTCGAATTATTCAAGCTGGCAAAAAAGTGATCCATGAGGCCCCATAAACCGGGGCCTCATTCTTTTAAATGTTCAGCATAATCAGCCGCACCATTCCCACCTCAATCAGTCGTTATCTCTCACAAAGCATTTCCTGACCAAGCTCCAATAACCTGGAGAACCAGCTCTATTTCCCATTGTAGTTTCGGGAGAGATGCGGAGGTCGATGGGGTTAAACTGAGATATCATAAGTATCGATAATATTCATTATCGATACTTGATGTACCTGAAAGATCCTGTAAGATCCTCCTAAACTCCGCATAGAATCATAGACTTAAGTGGCATATCCAACCGTCTCACCCCCTGTTCACCAGTCCTTGCAGGCCGTGTTCGATCCCGCGCTCAATAACCGGGCCCGGCGGTTCCTGCGCAGTGCCAAGGCGGACTCGACCCTCAACGCCTATCAGGCAGATACCCGCATCTTCGTGTTCTGGTGTCAGCTGCACGGGCTGGATCCACTGCAAACCAGCCATCACGACATCATGAATTTTTTGGCGGATCAGGCCGATGGCATTCTGGCCGACTGGGTATGGCTGGACAGGGAAGAGGGGAAGGGGGAGCTGCGCAACGGCGAACCTCGCAAGCCGGCCACCCTAGTGCGGCGACTGGCTGGGATCCGCTACGCCTTCAAGCAGAAGGGCATTCATCCCATGCCGACCGAGCATGCGGAGATCAAAGAGATGATGCGCGGCATAGTGCGCCTCGGTGATAACCGCAAACGCAAGACGGGAGCCTTGACCCTGCAACCCCTAACGCGGGTGCTCGATGAGATAGACACCTCCAATCTGGCCGGTTTGCGGGATCACACCCTGCTGCTGTTGATGTTCAGCGGGGCCCTTCGTCGTTCGGAAGCCGCCCGCATCGAGGTGAGCGACCTCGATTTCGTGGGGCAGGGGATCCGACTTAGGCTCAAGCCGAGCAAGCATCAGCTCCATGAAACCGAGATCGCGCTCATTCCTGGCAAGCAACATTGCCCGGTGTCGGCCCTGAGTCGCTGGTTGAAAGCGAGCCGGCTAAGCCAGGGCCCGCTGTTTCGGCGGATGACCCGCTGGGGACAGCTCACCGCGGATCCCCTGGGCCCGCAGGGCATCAACCTGATGATAAAGCGGCGCACCGGCCAGGCCATCGACGATCTCTATGTCAGTGGCCATAGTCTGCGACGGGGATTCATCACCTCGGCCGTGACCGCCGGCAAGCCGATGAACAAGATCATCGAGGTGACAAGGCACAAGGACATGCGTACCCTGCAGGAGTATTTCGACGATGCGCACAAGTTCTCCGATCATGCCCTGGAAGGCTTGCTTTGAATTAACCGCGCCACCATATTATTTATGTTAAATACTATCTCTTTGATCCTGTTACCTATAATCCAATCCCTTCTGAAGGGAGCGGGGCGGATGAGAGAAATGCCATAGGGCGGCTCTCCACCAAGAGTGAGAGATAACGAGTCACAATAGTGAACGATGCAAGGTCATATGAGCCAGGAAATAACAGCGAATGAAGTGCAAGACAATGCCGAGCGGCAGCGTCAGCATGTGAAGCGCAAGCAGGAAACCCACAGTCGGCTGCAGTGCTGGATCAGCAATCGCCACGCGCAGCGGTTGCAGGAACTCGGTCACCATCTGGAAGACAGTCAGGCGTCGCTCATCGAGCAGGCTATTGATCTGCTCTACCAACATGAGCTGGTGCCACAGATCCGCTCCGAGCAGGCGTTGACGGAGACTATCGAATAAGATGCCGAGCGGGCGAACATAAAAAAAGCCAGGTACGAATTCCTTGTACCTGGCATAGGGGAATTGGCTCCTTGCAGAGCCGTGCGCTAATTGATATGCGGATTGCCTTAATCTTAGACAAGGCTAGAGGCATTTCAAGATCTGACTAAAAGTTCAACCAGAGTGTGGGTTTTCCAGACTCGAACAGGTTTTACACCCGCGGCGACGCTTCGGTTCAGGAGGCAACCTTACTTCCGGCTGCCAGCCTGTTGAAGGCTCAGATGTTGAACAGATTGTTGTCACGCACCAGCTCGCGGGGCAGGGCATTCTTGATGCGACTCCCGACCCATTTCCCCATCCCCAGCGGATGTCCCTGATAGCGGACGATCACCTCGCCAGTACCAGCCTCCAGCTCGGGCCAGACATCCCGCCCCATCATGAATTCACGGGCGTTGGCGACATCCAGCTCGACGAATCCCCGGGTGGCCAGACTGCCATAGGCCAGCGCCCATTCGTGGGTCAGTCGATACCCCTTCTTGAAGGTCTCTGCCAACTTGATGCCGATGCGATCGAAGCGCAGCTTGCCCCGCACCTGTTCAAACGCCTGGGGGAAGAGCCAGATCTCGTCGCTGCGACCGGACAGCTGACCCCGCGGAACTATTCCGAAGCTCGCCTCAATCTCGCACAACATGGGCTCGGCCTCTTTCGCCGGCAACGGGGAGAAGGGGAACTTGCCAAGCTTGCCTGGCTTGAACATGGTGTTCGGCACAGAGTGGTGCTTGCGCAGCCTGGCGACGAAGAAGCCCTCGCTGTCGAAGATCTGGGGCCAGACATGGAGGTAACCTTCTGCGG
This sequence comes from Aeromonas sp. sif2416, assembly GCF_019218665.1. NCBI lineage: Bacteria > Pseudomonadati > Pseudomonadota > Gammaproteobacteria > Aeromonadales > Aeromonadaceae > Aeromonas > Aeromonas sp. sif2416. Next base: position 291,289 of record NZ_JAHUXC010000004.1, on the reverse strand, counting down.
TGCAGGCTTGCTCGGCACCGGGGAACAGACCGGCAAGGGAATCAAAGCTCAGGGCATCGCCGAACTGGTCCAGCAGGGACTGGCAGATGGCCTGGTTCTCCTGCTCGCTCAGGGTACAGGTGGAATAGACCAGCACGCCGCCCGGCTTGAGCGCATGGAAGGCACTCTCCAACAGGCCCTGCTGCACCGCGGCGATCTCGTCGATGCTCTCTATGCTCCAGTTGCGCAAGGCATCTTCGTCCTTGCGCACAGTGCCTTCTCCCGAGCAGGGGGCATCGAGCAGGATGGCATCGAAGGTCTCCGGCAACCACTGGCCAAACACCTTGGCATCGAAATGGGTCATGCCCACGTTGGTCACGCCACAGCGCTGGATGTTGGCACTGAGTACCTTGAGCCGGCTGCTGGAATATTCGTTGGCGATCAGCATCCCCTGGTTATCCATCAGGGCGGCGATCTGGGTAGTCTTGGAGCCCGGCGCCGCCGCCGCATCCAGTAACATGCCATCCCGCTTGATCTTGTCGCTCGCAAACAGTGCCGTCACCGGCAGCATGGAGCTCGCCTCCTGGATGTAGAACAGGCCGCTCAGGTGCTCGGCGGTGTTGCCGAGGGGCACTGTCTCATCGGCGCGAACCAGCCAGAAGCCGGTCTCACACCAGGGTACGGGATCCAGCTGCCAACCCAGCCCCTGCATCCGCGTGACGAAGGCCGGCACTGTGATCTTGAGGGTGTTGACCCGGATGCTGCGCCGCAGCGGTCGCCGACAACTCGCCACAAACTCCTCCATGGAGAGGTGCGCCGGCATGATGGCCGCGATATGGCGTAGGAAGTGATCGGGAAGATAGGTGTTATCGTGCACGGCGCAGTCTCGCTGACCCAAAATGAGGGGCCATATCCTATCACAGGATAAGGGTTTTCTTTAGCGAGCTTGCTGGATGGCGTGGGAGAGCTGAATGAACAAACCCGGCAGAATGCCGGGTTTGGAGATAACGACAACAACGGATCAGGGTTGGATGCGGGGGCTCCACTCCAGCCACTCTTTCTCCGCCTTGCCATACAGCGGATAGCGGTGGCCAGCCTTGACGGTCGGTCCCATCTCCCGCTCCGGGGTGTTGAAGGCGATGCCGCCGGCCAGCAGGCTCTGCACGGTTTCCACCTCTATGGTGCCACCGGTCAGACCGATGTCGGCCTTGACGCCGGACACATTCCAGAAGCGACTGTTGGCGCGCACCAGATGGGCGTACTCCCGATCGACGTTCACGTCGATCAGCACCTCGCTGCCATCCCGGGCCAGTGCCACCCCGGTGACGCTGCCAACCATCAGTTTGCGGAACAGCAAGGGGCTGCCGACGCTGATGCCGCTGACCGACGGGCTCCTGAGGGTCAGCTCCAACCCGATGGGGCCGCTCTGGCTCAGGGGGAAGCGATCCTTGCCCGCGCCCTGGCCCGGGCTCGCCTCGACGAAGGATCCCTTGATCAGGGTATCGAGATGGGCGACGCCGCCCAGCCCCAGCTTGGCCTGTATCAGGGTGAACCTGGCCCCGGACTGCAGGAAGCGCGCGGCGTACTGCTCATCCAGCTCGGCCTTGAAGCTCACCTGACCGAGGGAGGGGTCCAGTTCGATCTGCTCCACCTTGCCGATGTCGACCCCCCGATAGCGAATGGGGCTGCCCACACCGAGCCCGGGATTGTGCTCGGCGGTCAGCGTCAGCGTCCGCACCCGGGTTCTGGCCTGCTCCTTGCTGTCGAACAGCTGGTGACTGCTGCGGCCGGTGCCGAGCCGATCAAACTCGATGCCGCCGCGCAGCAGGGTGGCGAGGTTCCCCATCTTGACCTGTACCCCGTCCAGCCGGATCTTGCCGTCGATGGCCGCTTTCTTCCAGAACTGGAGCTGCTGCTTGAGCAGGGGCGCATAGACGGCATCGATCTCCAGGGTGATCTCCACGCCGCGGTCATCCGCCTTCAACCCCTTGACCTTGCCGGCCTCCAGTCCCAGATAGAGGACCGGCGAGCCGATGCTGACGCCATCCGCCTGTTCGGCGCGCAGCAACCAGTGTTGTGGCCTGGCGTTGCGGGTGCCAAGCAAGGCCAGTTCCTGACTGGGGTAGAGCCGGTCGATGCGCTCACCCGCGGGGGCCTGGACCAGCTTGATCCCGCCCGCCAGCCAGGCGCTCGCCGGGCTGGTGTCCACCTTGATACCGCTCAGATTGGCCTCGATCTGCAGGGGGGCGGCGCGATAGAAACGCGCCCCCTTCAACAGGTGACTATGGTTCTCGTTCACCAGCAGGCTGACGCTGGCATTGCCCTTGGCATCCAGGGTCAGGGGACCTACCTGGCCGATCTGCAAGCCTTTGAACCAGAGCGGCGCACCCTCGCTCAGACCGGCGAGATCGTCGGCCTGCAGGGTCAGCTTGATGCCGCCGCGCTGGGCCTGACTCTCCAGAGTCATGGTGCCGACCCTGGCACCCGCCACGTAGTCGAGCCGGATGGCCGGCCCCGCCAGCAGCCGATCCGCATGCTTGAGCCCGCTCGGGGAGAGCGACACCGTCTCCCAGACGAGGCGGCTCTTGCCGGTCACCCGAAATGCCTGCTCCGGGTTGACCAGGGCGGTGACGATCCGGCCCTGCTCGGTCAGGCGGATGGGGTCGACCCTGCCGATTTCGATCCCCTCATAGAGGATGGGCATCCCTTCCTTGATCGGCAGATCCCCCGCCTGGATGCTGATGCGCTCACCCCGCGCCGCTTCGGCCAGTCCCTTGTAGAGGGTGAAGTTCAGCCCCTTCTGGGCGACCGGCGACGCTTTGGGGGAGTCGAACGCTATGCCGCCACTCAGGATGGAGGCGAGGCTGCCGGCCTCCACATTGACGCCAGCCAGACTGAAGGAGCCCTTGATGCCGCTGATGTTCCAGAAGCGGGTGTCCATCTTGACCAGGTGTTCGAAGCGCGGCTCGATCACCAGATCCAGGATCACATTCTGGTTGTCCTCGCTGAGGCGGGTGTTGATGACGCTGCCAACCTCTAGCCCGCGGAAATAGATCTTGGCACCGATGCCGACCGATCCCAACGAATCGGCGGTCAGGTGCAGGGTCCGCCCCTGGGCCTGATAACCGGGGGGAGGGCCGTCCTGGGCATCGAACTCATCCTCCAGCGGGTTGTTGTCCCGGCCGGGCTGCAGGTTGATGTAGTTGCCGGAGACCAGGGTATCGAGGCCGGAGATCTCGGTCAGCGAGGCCTTGGGGCTCACCAGCCAGAATGCGGAGCCCTTGCGGATCAGCGGCCGGGCGCGGCTGTCTATCTTGGCCAGCACCGCTATCTTGCGACCATCCTGAGCCAGTACCAGCTCCTGCACCACCCCGATGGCGACCCCCTGATAGCGTATCTGGGTCTTGCCCGGCAGAATGCCGTTGCCCTGGGCAAAGTTGATGCGAATGATCTGACCACTGCTCGTCCACTGCTGGTAGATGAAACCGCCCGCCAGCAACAACGCTATGACGGGCAATAACCAGACTGGGGATAACCAGCGATGTTTCTCGATGACGGGTTCAGCCCCGATCATAACGACTCCTTATTGGCTGTGATAAACAGCGCATCCGATACAGACGAAAAAAGCATTAGCGGGACGCCTTGTCCCATAACAGGCGGGTGTCGAGCATGCGGGCCGACATCATGGTGAGCACCACCACGCCGGCGAAGGCGGTGGCCCCGGGGCCCGCTCGCACGTTGAGCAACACGCCGCGATCCACCAGGGCCACCATCAGCGAGATGACGAACAGATCCAGCATGGACCAGCGCCCGATGAAATCGATGATGCGATACATGATGAGTTGGCGCTTGCGTCGCACCGGCTTGGCCCGCTGCAACTGCCAGCAGATCCAGCCCAACCCCAGTATCTTGCCGATGGGGACTATGATACTCGCGGTCAGCACTATGGTGGCGATACCCGACATCTTGCTGCGATAGAGCGCCATGATACCGCTGAAGATGGTATCGGACTGCAGCAATCCCTTGTTGTAAAAATGGGTGATGGGCAGCAGATTGGCGGGCAGCAGCATGAAGGTAGCCAGCGCCAGCAAACCCCATGACCAGGCCAGCGAATGGGGGATACGCATCTGCAAGGGGCTGTGGCAGCGGGGGCAACTCAGCGAAGGCTGATAGCGCACCAGCAGGCCGCAGGTGTGGCAACGGCACAGCCCCAGCTCACGGGCGCTGGTCGGGATCATGGTTTTGCTCCTGCGAGGCTGCTTGCAAGGGTATCCGCTCCCAGTAGGGGGCGGGGTCAAACAGGATCAGCAGCGTCATGTTGAGCAGCATCAGGATCCCGAGGCTCAGCAGCCCGCCCCCCAAGCGCACATCGGCGATGTCGATGAGCTTGAACAGCGCGACCAGCAGGCTGACGATGTAGACCTCCAGCATGGCCCAATGGCGGAACACCTCCACCATCTTGAGGGTCAGGGCCAGTATGCCCCAGCGTTTGGCGAGACCGGAGGCGAGCGCAAAGATCCCCAGCAGCAAGCCGGTCGGCGCCAGCGCGGCGCACCAGAGCACCAGAGCCGCCACCCAGAACTCGCTCTCATCCAGTAGCACCATGATGCCCTTGAGCAGGTTGGCATCGGAGTTGACCCCGGCCAGGCGCAGGTAGATCAGCGGCTCGAAGAAGGCGGAAGGCAACAACAAAAAGCCGGTGATGGTGAGTGCCATCAACTGGGAAGGGCGAAAGGCATAGCGCCCGTAGAGGTGCTGATGACAGCGGGGACAATGAGCATGCCGGCGCAGCGGCAGCAACTTGCGTTCGATCAGCAAGTCGCAGGCCGGGCAGACAAGCACGGAATGGGGATCCGACATACGATTCAACCTGTTGAAGGAATTGATGAAATTTACCCTAAAAGCGCTCTCCTGTCTTGTTTGGGGCAGAGCGGAGGCCATAAGAAGAGCGGCTCGCTGGCCAGCTGCCGGGGGGAGGGGACATGGCATCCACCCAACCACGCCGTACAGAAGAAGGCTGCGGCCCAGTCACGATGGGATCTCAGCGTCCCAAAGCATCGGCTCATGGCGTTATTTGCAATACTGTATATACGTACATATACTTGTACTCACTATCATGAGGAGGACGCCACTATGGCCGTTGAGATCAAGTATGTTGTCGTGCGTGGGGGAGTGGAGAAGATGACCTTTGCCAGCAAGAAAGAGGCGGATGCCTATGACAAGCTGCTGGATACCGCCGATGAACTGATGACGCTGCTGGCCGGGGCCCCCGTCCAGCTGACGCCCGAGCAGCAGGAGAGCCTGGCCTTTTACCTGGCCGAGCAGCGGGATCTGCTGCAAAACGTGCTGCGCGGTGGCAAGGGGCAGGGGATCAGCCCCAAGGAAGAGAAGGTGGACGTCGAGAAGCCCAAGGGAAAATCCCTCAAGAGTGTGGCCTGAGGCGAGGAGGGCGGGGTGATCCCCTGACAACTCAGGGCAGCAGCTTTCCTATTCAACAAATTTGAATTCACAGTCATTTTTATCGATATTCCCCCGGGGAAATTTCCAACCAAGGTGCATATCCATTGAATAATGTCATGTTGCGCCGCAGCCTGAGCCACTAACGCGACCGACCGGCAGTCTATGCCAGAGCAGTCCAGCCGACCCTGATGCCGATAACCCCATTTATCGGCATCAGGGTCGAGCGGCCCCCAATCTCACTTCAGTCCACAAGAACCACAAGCGCTACCATGATCCATCCGTCACTTCCGCCCGCCATGCCGCTGTTCGACAACTTGCTCCATCTGGAGGCGGGCAACCCCCAGGTTAACCAGTATCTGGCCAATCTCAGCCTGGGCGGCGTGCCCGACGCCGGCCTGGTCTATGAGCTGGCCGTCGACTGGCTGCTGGAGCAGCGCCATAGCGAGAACAACTACAAGACCTATCGCAGCGAGCTGACCACCTTCCTGCATTGGTGCTTCAGCGAGGTGGCCATCAGCCCGAAGGATCTCACCAGGCGCATCATGATGCGCTATCTCGACTACTGCCAGGCACCGCCACAGGTGCTGATCGCGTATCGTAACGTGGCCCAGTTCATGCTCGACAAGGAGTGGGGTGAGCGACTGCCCAACCCCCAGTGGCGGCCATTCCTGGGCAAACGGGAACTGGGCCTGGAGCTGCCATACCGCCTAAGCGAGCAGGCGATGAAGACCAAACTCGCCATCTTGTCGGCCTTCTTCCAGTTCCTGATCCAGGAAGAGTACATGGACCGCAATCCGGCGCTCCTGCTGCAGCGGGTGAAACGGCCCGTCAGCCAGGATGCCGACGATCAGGGCCAGTCTTTTACCGAATTGCAGTGGTCCTATGTGATGCAGGCCACCGAACAGTTGGCGGACGAATGCCCGGCCCAGCACGAGCGCAGTCGGTTCCTCATCAGCCTGATGTATGCCTGCTATCTGCGTATCTCTGAGGTGGCGGCCAGACCCGGCTTCAGCCCGGTCATGAGCCAGTTTCGCCGAGACAGCAAGACGGGCGTCTGGGGCTATTACATTCCACGCAGCAAGGGCGGCAAGCGGCGCACCGTGGCCGTATCCCAGGCCTTGCTGGAGGCACTCAAACGCTATCGCACCTTTCTGGAACTCTCGCCGTTGCCTGCGCCCAACGAACAGACACCGCTCTTCGTCCGCCACAAGGCGGCAGCCCACGGCCGGGAGCAAGGTGAGCTGAATGCCAACCTCGGGATCCGCCAACTGCGGGACCTGGTGATGACGGTACTGGAGCAAGCGGCCAGCCTGGCCGAGCGGGATGGCTTTCCTCAGGATGCGGCCGAGATGCGCCAGCTGACACCACATTCCATCCGCCACACCGGCATCACCCATGACATCAACTTGCATGGCCGGCCGCTGTCCCACGTCCAAGCCGATGCGGGGCACGACAGCATCGACACCACCTCCAAGTATCTGCACACCGGCAACAGCGAGCGCCACGAGAGCGCCAACCATAAACCGCTGGATCGTCTACATGAATGAGGCCGCCACTTACTAAAGAATCCAGATTGCCGTTTGTGGACGACCCACACGATGGCAATGAAAACGCCAGCACTCATGCCTAAAACCAATAACCGCGCATAATGTATATTATGTTAAATAACATAATCTTGTTTCCTGTTCCCGCTAATCGAACTGTGTATAATGGAAACAATTGATCCTATCCCCGACCGGATGTCTTAAGTGGCTGAATTAACATCAGAACAATTAAAACCCGCTTTTGCGATTGAGCAGTTTCCTACGCTCAGCGAGCTCGACCCCATCCCTTTTGCCGCCTTACAACCCAGAGCCATTTCTGGCATCAAACGACTGGCCAGTTTCGACGGTGACTGCCCGGTCATGCTGCTCAACGGCTTCCCGGGGGCCGATTATGAGAACGTCTGCCAGACGCTGATCGCCGCCTCCAATGGCAAGGATGGCGACCTGTTCGATCTCTGCTATACGGAAAACCTCAACAATCCGTTCAAGCCGATCTGGCTGCGCCTGCAACCCGGCAGCGGTTTCGAGTTTTGCGAGATGGTTGGCGAACTGCTCAAGCTGATGAGCCATCACCTGGATGCCGAGCGTCTGGTCACCCGGATCATCCGCAAACAGAAAAATGACCCCAAGATCGTGGATTTTCTCTCCGATCTGGCGGCACACGTGGCCCAGGGGCTCGAATTCCAGCATCCGGTGCTCATCAATCTGCTGATCCATCATGAGGATCAGCAAGCCCCCGTCATCTATGGCCGGGACCTGAACTGGGACACCCTGTTCGGTTCGATCAACTACCAGACGGAACAAGGCTCGGTCTATGCCAACCAGCATCTGCTGGAGCCGGGCCTGCTGCGAGAAGCCAACGGCGGCTATCTCATCCTGCAGCTCGACGAGCTGCTCGATCAGCCCCATCTCTGGTTCAAGCTCAAGAATGCCATGCAAAAAGGCGAGCTGGACTGGAACGCCTATCAGGAAGGCAAGACCCTGACCCCCTTCTTTACCCCTGAGGCCACCCCGATCCGGTTCAAGCTGATCCTGGTAGGCGACCGCCTAGAGGTGGCCGAGTTCCAGATGCTGGACAGGGACATGTCGGAGCGTATCTTCCTGCGGGCCGATCTGGTGTCCGAGGTGAATATCGAAGAAGATCTGCCCGAGTTCCTGCAATACCTGGCCTGGTTGCGGCTGCGCTGGAACCTGCTGGACTTCACTCCGGGTGCCCTCCTCGCCTTGTGCCGCCATGCCAGCCGCCTGTGCGACCATCAGGAGTGGCTCGCCCTCTCCGAGGTGCAACTCGGCGCCATCATGCGTATGGCCGACAGCCTGGCTCGCGAGCTGGAGGCAACGACCGTCACCGACGAACACATCCTGCTTTCCCTGGAAGAGCAGGATTACCGCCTCAACTATCTGGTGGAGCAGTCGGATCAGGGGGTCATCGATGGTCAGATCCTGCTGCAGACCGACGGTGAGGAGATCGGTCAGATCAACGGCCTGTCCGTAATTCAAGTGGCCGGACACCCCTATGATTTCGGTGAGCCCGTCCGCCTGACCGCGACCGTGCACCTGGGGGATGGCGATGTGGCGGATATCGAGCGCAAGGCCGAGCTGGCTGGCCATATCCACGCCAAGGCGATGATGATCATCCACGGTTATCTCTCCAACAAGTTTGGGGCCGAAAACCCCTCGCCGCTCTCGGCTAACCTGGTGTTCGAGCAGTCTTACCACGAGATTGACGGCGACAGCGCCTCCCTGACCGGTCTGTGCGCCCTGCTCTCCGCCCTCGCCCGCCAGCCCATCTCTCAGCGCTTCGCCGTGACCGGCGCGGTCGATCAGTTCGGCAATGTGCAAGCTGTGGGTGGCGTGAACGAGAAGATCGAAGGCTTCTTCCGGGTGTGCAAGATCCACGGCATCACCGGCAAGCAAGGCATTATTCTGCCCGGCACCAACGCCCAGCAGCTCAACCTGTCCGATGAGGTGATTGCCGCCGTCGAGGCGGGTCAGTTCCATATCCATCCGGTGGATCATGTGGAAGAGGCCATCGAGTTGCTGACCGGCTGCGTGGCGGGTGAGCCGGATATTCCGGATACCCTGTTTGGCCGGATCCAGGACAGACTGGATGAACTCAATGGCACCGCCCCCAAGAGCGGGTTGCTGCGCAGCCTGCTTGGCCGCCTATTCGGCCTGTAAATAAAGAGATCGGAGTTGTTTAGCGCACAACTGTACGCTAAATTGGCCCGGCTTTGACTCATATGAAGGATAAACAGCGTGACCCTAGATAACGACACCATTCAGCCCCGCCTTTCCCTGTGTGAACAAGGCAAAGAATCCTTTACCCGTGACGAGCTGCTTGCCTGCAGCCGTGGCGAATTATTCGGTGAAGGTAACAGCCAACTGCCCGCCCCCAACATGTTGATGATGGATCGCATCGTCAGGATCACCGACAACGGTGGCGAACATGGCAAGGGCGAGATCATCGCCGAACTCGATATCACCCCGGACCTCTGGTTCTTCGACTGTCATTTCCCGGGTGACCCCGTCATGCCAGGCTGTCTGGGTCTGGATGCCATGTGGCAGCTGGTCGGCTTCTTCCTGGGCTGGAAGGGTGGTCCTGGCAAAGGCCGCGCCCTCGGCGTGGGTGAAGTGAAGTTTACCGGTCAGATCCTGCCGACCGCCAAGAAGGTCACCTACAAGATCACCTTCAAGCGGGTCATCAATCGCAAGCTGGTCATGGGCATCGCCGATGGCGTGGTCGAAGTGGATGGCCGCCCCATCTACAGCGCGACCGACCTGAAAGTGGGCCTGTTCAAGGACACCACCGCATTCTGATATGTGACCTGCGCGCATAAGGTCAAGGGGCTGAACATGGCCCCTTTTCCTTTTTCAGGATGGGTGACCAGAGTGATCTTGCTCGAGAGGGATCTTCTCGGGGAAACGTAAAGGGGCCAGCACGGCCCCTTTCCTTTTTTGATGAGTGATGAAGTCTCGGTTACTTCATGAAGAGGCCTGAGCCTCGCCCCTCCATGGCGTCGCGCCAACCACCAAGCCAGTGCCCTCTGGCATCCAGGCATTGGTACGGACACGCTTCTTTCTGTTTGCCGACTACGCCAGCCTGATAACCACGAGCGCGAGCTCTTTCCAGACGGTCCCGTTTCTGTCTCTTCATCATCTACGACCCTCTTCGTGGAACAAAAAAGCGACCAAGTTTTCACCGGTCGCTTTCATCTTTACCCCACGGGGGGAATAGGGTCAAACAAAAAATGTCATGCTATTCCGGCATTGTGACACAAGGTGCTGAACTGCATTAATTTTTCATTACCCCACTTTTTATCGTGGGTGGCGGCGCAGCCAGGCAAAAGGCAAGGCCAGCAGCGTCAACCAGAACAGGCTGCCACCACCGCCATCTTCGCCATCCTGACCGGTCTGGTTATTGACCGGCGCATTGCTGACCACATAGTTGGCTGGATCGTTACCCTGGTAATCCTTCACCGCCGGAGTGAGTTTCACACTCACTACGGTGGCATTGGTACGCAGGTTCAGATCGCTCTCGCTGTTGTAGCGATAGGCGGTTGCCACCACGGTGCCATCGGTGCTGATGCCGCTGGCGTAGGCAATATGGTAATACTTGCCATTCTGGGCACACTGCTTGGCGCCGGCATCATCCAGACCACAGATCAAGTCGTTGAGGTACCAGTTGTTGCCAGTGTCCGCATTGAGCAGGAAGCCTTCCTGCATGCGGTTGGTGCCGTTAGCCACAGGCTGGGTCTGGTGGCGGGAATCACGCCAACCGACCACCATGTCGTGATCATTGATGGCAGCGCCTTCGGAGCCGGAGCCGCTCAGCGGTTTGTCCTGCAGAGGAATGGACGCGGTTTCCTTCGTATTCAGATTGAATACGAACATCTCGGTCGGCCGGTTCTGACCCTTGTTGATACTGTAACGCTGGTTACCGATCACATAACCATTCTCGTTGACAGACACCGCCCAGCTATTTTGCAGCACGCTATCATCCTTGCCCGGCTCACCGTCGGGCAGCGGAATGACCTGAGTCGTGCCTACGCTGCCGGCATTGAGATCCAGCGTCCAGTAGCTGGCCAGGTTGCGGCCATCCAGATCACCCGATCCCACTTCACCGGTGGAGCTGTAGCCCACCCCATACAGGGTGCCCTTGTATTCGGCGGCGCCCAGTGCAGAGGCAGTCTGCAGCACCTCGTCGCGCTGACGGCCATAGTCGCGGGCCTGCATCAGCTTGTTGAAGCCACCCGAACCATTGAGCAGCCAGAAACTGGCCTGGGTATCGAGGCCCGGGCAGTAACGGAAATCGCCGTACTCATCGTCATTGCCAGCGAAGCACCAGTTGTAGAAGTCACCGCCTACGTTATGGCGATATTTGCCACTGGCGGCGGTTCCCGTCACCAGGTACTGACCGTTGTCCAGCTTCTTGATGCTGGTCGGGACGCTTATCGCGTGGGTGCTGGCGGCATCCTTAAGCTCAACCGGAGTACCGTCATCGACGATGGCAAAGGCGGTGCGCAGCTTGCCGTTCATCTTGTAACCAACCCGATTTGTCGGCGTATCACCCAGGGCAGTCACCAGGCCGTCGGTCTCAGTGCTGACGACATAGCCGACTTCGCTGCGCTGATCGATGCCATCAAGGAAATCGCGGCGCCACTGGTAGGCAAAGCCCGGATTGTCGTCCCAGAAAGAGTCACAGACGGAGCTTGAGAGGAAGCAGCCCTGCTCAAACCGGAAACGATCAACCAAGAAGTCGGCAGACCGCACGGTCGAGAAGTACTCGGCCATGTTGTTTCTGGTATTGATCCCGATGAGTCCGCTACCATCGGCACTGATCCCGCTGGCATATCCCTTGACTTCGTCATCGACAATGGTGAAAAAGGGGCTCTGTGCCGCCTGTGCATTGAGGCTGGCGCCGACCAGGATGGCCAGCATGGATAATTGCTTTTTCATCTACTTCCTTAGTCTTGATGTTTCAACGCTTCCAACTCCTCCCAACGGGAGAAGGCGTGTTCCAATGCAGCCTCTGCTGCATTCAATGCATCCAGTTTAAGCTGGGTTTGCTCGGCAGGCAGGGAGAAGAAACTCGGGTCGTTTACCTCCGCCTGCAGGGCATCAAGTTCGGTCTCCAACTGTTCCAGTCTGGCCGGCAGATTATCCAGCTCCAACTGCAACTTGTAAGAGAGCTTACGTGTTTTTTTCGCCTGCTCCGCCGCTTGCGCGACAGGCTCTGCCACTTTCGGCGCCGCGGTCTTGACCGCCAGCTGTGCCTCTTGCAGGGCACGGGTTGCCATCATGTCGGCATAACCACCCACATAATCGCTGATCCGGCCATCCCCTTCAAACAGCCAGCAACCGGTGACAGTGTTGTCGATGAAGCGACGATCGTGGCTGACCAGCAGCAGAGTGCCAGGGTAATCCGCCAGCAACTCTTCCAGCAATTCCAGCGTTTCGACATCCAGATCGTTGGTTGGTTCATCCAAAATCAACAAGTTACTGGGTTTGAGGAACAACTTGGCCAACAGTAAACGGTTTTTCTCACCCCCTGACAAGGCCTTGACCGGGGTCCTTGCCCGTTTGGGTTCGAACAGGAAGTCTTGCAGGTAGCCGAGGATGTGGCGGGAACGGCCGCGCACCATCACTTCCTGCTTGCCCTCCCCCACGTTTTCCATCACCGTCTGCTCGGGATCGAGCTGATCGCGATACTGGTCAAAATAGGCCACTTCCAGCTTGGTGCCGCCCTTGACCACACCACGGCTTGGCTCGAGTTGGCCGAGCAGCAGCTTGATCAGCGTCGACTTGCCGCAACCGTTGGGGCCCACCAGCGCAATCTTGTCGCCGCGCAGCACCTGCAGATCCAGCCCCTGGAACAGAGTACGATCGCCAAAGTCCAGCCCCAGACCTTCGGTCTCGAACACCAGCTTGCCGGAGCGATTCACATCGTCCATCTGCAGCTTGGCTTTACCCTGCAGCTCACGGCGCTGACCACGCTCCATCCGCATCGCCTCGAGGGCGCGCACCCGGCCTTCGTTACGGGTGCGGCGTGCCTTGATGCCCTGGCGGACCCATACCTCTTCCTGGGCCAGCTTGCGATCGAACTCGGCGTTTTTCAGCTCCTCGACCCGCAGCCACTCCTCTTTACCCAGCAGGTACTGATCGTAGTTGCCGGGCCAGGAGGTGATCTCGCCGCGATCGAGATCGATGATCCGGGTCGCCAGCTTGTGGATGAACTCCCGATCGTGAGAGATGAAGACGATGGCGCCACGGAAATCTTTCAGGAACTCTTCCAGCCAGTTGATGGCTTCGATGTCCAGGTGGTTGGTCGGCTCATCGAGCAGCAGCAGATCCGGATCGCAGGCCAGGGCACGGGCCAGCGCCACCTTGCGCAGCCAGCCACCGGACAAGCTGTCGAGGGTCGCATCGGGATCGAGGTTGAGCAGGGTCAGCACCTGGCTGATCCGGGTCTCTAACTGCCAGCCATTCTGGTAATCGAGCTGCTCTTGCAGCTCGCTCATCTTGCGGATGTTGGCGTCGGAGGAATCGTGGCCCAGCTCAATGGCAATATGGTGATACTGCTTGAGCAGTTCGCCCACCCCGGCCAGCCCTTCGGCGGTGTAGTCAAACACCGTCAGATCGCTCGACGCGGGCGGATCCTGCTCGAGGCGGGTCACTTTCAAGTCTTGCTGCTGCACCATGCGGCCGTCATCGAGCGGCAGTTCACCGGCGATGACCTTCATCAGGGTGGACTTGCCCGCCCCGTTGCGTCCCACCAGACAGAGACGCTCGCCACGCTCGATCGCCAGTTCGGCATGGTCGAGCAGCGGGAAATCACTGAACGACAGACAGGCGCCGTGCAATGTTAATAAAGCCATGTCATTTCCTTAATTCTTCATGAAAAAGCGGGCCAGACCCGGTCTGCCCCACTCTCAATGTCATACGCACACAATAGTGTTTCGCCTACGCCGCCAGCCAGAGCCTGAGCTCGGCCAGGGTGAAGGGCCAGCCCAGCTCGCGGCCGGCCTCGTCACGCAGCACCGGGATGCGCACCCGGTAAGCGGCCAACCAGTCGGCATCCTCCATGATGTCGCACTGGCGGGTCCGCGCGGCCAATCCCGCTTCCTCCACCAGCGCCCAGGCCTGTTCGCACAGGTGACAGCCGTCGGTGTGAAACAGGGTCAGCATCAGCTGGCATCCGCCGCTTGGTCGGCGTGGGTGATGATCCAGCAGTTATGGATATGCACGTTACGCTCGAAGTCTTTCGGCCGGGTCTTGCTGGTGATGTTCTGCGCCTTGAGGCCCGTGGCCTCCAGACCGGCCAGGTCCATCTTGAAGTGACGCTTGTTGTTGGAGAACACCAGGGTGCCGTCGGCCGCCAGCAGACGTTTCAAATGCTGCAACAGCAACAGGTGATCGCGCTGCACGTCGAAGCTCTCGTCCATCCGCTTGGAGTTGGAGAAGGTGGGCGGATCGATGAAGATGAGGTCGTATTGATCATCGGCCTCGGAGAGCCACTTCAGGCAGTCGGCCTGCACGAACTTGTGCTGGCGGCCCACCTGGGAGTTCAGACGCATGTTGTCCTGCGCCCAATCCAGGTAGGTGTAAGACATGTCGACCGTGGTGGTCTCACTCGCACCGCCCAGCGCCGCGTGCACTGTGGCACTGCCGGTGTAGGCGAACAGATTCAGGAAACGCTTGCCCTTGGCCATCTGACCCAGCATGCGACGGGTCTGACGGTGATCCAGGAACAGGCCGGTATCCAGGTAGTCATAGAGGTTGACCCAGAGGCGTGCACCGTACTCCTGCACTTCCATCCGGTGTTGCTCGGTGGCAAGCTTCTGATACTGCTGCTTGCCTTCCTGGCGCTCGCGCACCTTGAGGATCACCTTCTCGCCGTCCATGCCGGTCACCTTGATGGCGGCCTGCACCATGTCGAGCAGACGCTGACGGGTCTTCTGAGCGGGGATGTCCTTGGGCGCCGCATACTCCTGCACCACCAGGTAATCCTGATAGCGGTCGATGGCGGCGTTGTATTCCGGCAGGTCCGCATCGTAGATGCGGTAGCAGTCGATACCCTCTTTACTCGCCCACTTCTCCAGGGTCTTGAGGTTCTTGCGCAGACGGTTCGCGAAGTCCTGGGCCACCTCTTTCTGGGAGGCCACGGAGTCCAGCGCTATCTGGTAGTTACGCAACTGACACTCGAGTGCGCCGTTGAACAGGCGATACTGCTTGTCGGCCCGCAGGCGCAGGCAGCTCAGCAGCTCCGGCGAGGCAGACAGGATGGAGACGCGCCAGCCCTGGAAGCTGCGACGCAGGGCATCGCCCAGCGCCTGGTGCACTTCCAGCAGGGCCGGGAATTCGCCGAGGCGCTCGCCATAGGGCGGGTTGGAGATCAACATCCCCACCTGACGAGCCTCATCCTCACCGGCCGGCATGGGCAGCGGGTTCTCCAGCGCGCTCACATCGGCCTGCTTGAAGGTGATGAGGTGAGCGACACCGGCGGCCTTGGCGTTGTCACGGGCCTTCATCAGCACCCGGGGATCGGCGTCACAACCAAACAGCTTGACCTCGCAGCGCTGCATGCCGCGCTTGGCACGCACCTGGGCTTCCATCATCAGGCTCTGCCACAGCTCGGCATCGTGTTGCAGCCAGCGATCGAAGCCGAAGCGCTCGCGGCGCAGGGCCGGTGCCATGTCGGCGGCGATGAAGGCCGCTTCGATCAGCAGGGTGCCGGAACCACACATGGGATCCATCATGGGCTCACCGGCCCAACCGCTGCGGGCTATCATGGCGCAGGCCAGATTCTCCTTGAGCGGCGCCTCGCCGGTACCCTGGCGATAGAAACGCTGGTGCAGGGCCGGACCGGACAGGTCCAGGGTGATGTTGGCCTTGCCCTTGCCAAGGTGCGCCATGATGCGAATGTCCGGCGACTTCTTGTCGATGTCCGGGCGCACATGACCGCGCTTGGTGAAGCGATCGACGATGGCATCCTTGATCTTCAGCGCGCCGTATTGGGTGTTACGGATGGCGGGGTTGGTGCCGGTAAAGTCCACCGCTATGGTGGCGGTGCCGGGGAAGTGCTCCTCCCAGGGGATGGTGTGGGCGCCCAGATAGAGATCCAGATCGTCGTTCATCTGGAACTCGGACAGCACCAGCACGATACGGGAGGCGAAACGGCTCCACAGGCAGGCCTTGTAGCCTATCGCCAGCTCGCCTTTGAAATGCACGCCGGCCACGGTCTCACGGACCTGCTCTGCGCCCAGGGTGGTCAGCTCGTCGGCCAACAGGTTTTCCAGCCCCTTGGGGCAGGTTGCAAAGAATTCTTTCATCACGCTCACGGGGATGCCATAAAAATAGTGCCGCATTATACCTTATCGGCCCGCACTCGGCATCCGAACCTTGGGTATCCCGCGAATATAAAGGGCCCTCCGCCATGGCCAAGCGCCGGGGCGGCGTGTTGTCTCGCCGATCCCGGGTCTATTTGAGGGGGTCGTCAACATCCTGCGGTTGCAGGCCAGCTACCGCTGACTCAGTCCCTGTCGCAATGAGGCATTTTAAAACAAAGGGAAATAGAGACAGCGACGATCTCGCTCGATGAGCCGCCAGGCAGAGATGGATATCATTGAAAATAACCGGAGCCGATTATTGGAAGGTGAGTTTAAAAAATGAACGATTAATGGCGGCACGCTATTAGCTGACCTGCCGATACTGCGCCACCGTTGTCGTTCTGAGCTGCATGCGATTATTCATCACCTTGATCACTCCGAAGCGTGGCAGGATCTTGCTGGTCGCCAACACTAATTCCTCGGTCAGGTTCAGACAGACGCTCGCCTGTTCGCCTGCCTCTATGATCATGAATTCTCCCCTGCCATGGGAGGTATCCATACGCACCAAGGTACCGATATCGAGCGTGCAATGAGTCTGTTGTTCATTAAAGAACCAGCTCTGCGGCATCAAGGGTTTATAAAAACGACTGACGGCGATGGCATTCAGCACCAGCTGAACCTGATGGGGTGTACTCCAATCGAGTTCGGCAGCCTTGTCCATCAGCTGATAATAGAGGGCGGCGTCGTCCACACAGAATGGCTGGGTGGTGAAGGAGCTGGGGACGAGTTGTCGCCCCTTATATTCGGTGGCAAATATCATGCGGTCGGACAAATCCAGCATCAGACGATCATCCTGAGCATCGTAATGCCACTGCCAATTGTCATTGGGTTGGATACACATGGAGTTGCCCTTACTTAAGCCGTTACTCGACTTTATTCCATGTCGAGAATTTGAGCAACTTTAAATAAGGGCAACCGTCTATTTTTTAAATATGGGTGACGATCTCTTTCACCAGACTCGGGCCCTTATAAATAAAGCCGCTGTAAATTTGGACCAGACTGGCACCCGCGGCTAATTTCTCCCGGGCGGCCATGGCACTGTCGATGCCCCCTACCCCGATAATAGGCAGCGCGCCATCGAGGGCCTTGGCCAGCTGGCGGATCACTTCGGTGCTCTTGTGTTGCAGGGGGCGCCCGCTCAGGCCACCCGCCTCGCCGGCGTGGGGCAGGTCATAGATCATGTCACGATCCAGGGTGGTATTAGTGGCGATGACCCCATCAATCCCGTTTTTGATCAAGGACGCGGCCACCTGATTAATTTCATCCAGGCTCAAGTCAGGTGCAATTTTAACGGCGAGTGGTACGTACTTCTTATATTGAGCCGCCAACTCCTGCTGCCGAACCTTCAACGCCGCCAGCAACTCATCCAGTGCCTCGCCGTATTGCAATTGGCGCAGACCCGGGGTGTTCGGCGAGGAAATATTGACGGCGATATAACCGGCATGATCATAAACCTTGTCCATGCAGATCAGGTAATCATCCTTGCCCTGCTCGATGGGGGTATCCTTGTTCTTGCCGATATTAATGCCGATCACCCCCTGATATTTGGCCTCCTTGACCCGGGCCACCAGATGATCGACACCCTTGTTGTTAAATCCCATCCGGTTGATGATCCCCTCCGCCGGAATAACCCGGAACAGACGCGGCTTGTCATTCCCGCTCTGGGGCTTGGGAGTCACTGTCCCCACTTCGATAAAGCCAAACCCCATGGCGCCAAATGCATCGATACACTCCCCGTCTTTATCCAGCCCAGCGGCCAGTCCCACCGGATTGGCAAAATTAAGCCCCATGACGGTGACGGGGCGAGTGGGCAATGCGTGGCGGAAGAAACAATCGAGTGGCGTACCGAGAAGGCGGGGCAAATATTTGATGGAGAGATCGTGTGCCTGTTCAGGATTGAGCTTGAACAGGAAATGCCTTGCGAGGGGGTACAGCATGTTTGCTCCTTAAAAAAGCCCCGGCAACTGGCCGGGGCTTTTGGTGTGATGATGCCAATAAACGTTATATCGAGGTTCGGCAATTCAACTGGAGCAGGTTCAACTCTCGCAAGGCCACCGAGAACTTGGCGAACTCGTGAGTACTGGTGGTCTTGAAGTCGGCCAACATGTGGGTCCAACGGGACAAGAGTTGCTCATGCTCCGAAATCCAGTCGGCCAGTATGGTAGCGCATTCACCCTGCTCTTTGCACCCTTCCAGTACCACGGAAGTGAGGCTGCGTTGCTGCCAGTCCAGATCTTCGCGGAAGGAGGCCCGCGCCATCGCCTGCCAGTGGTTGCCCACGGGTTGATGGTTGATCTGCTCGAGGAACCAGTGCAGGTCGAGCTTGGCGCCGAGGCGGTAGTAGACGTTGGCGGCGCGCAGTATGTCGGTCTTGTGCTCAGCGGCGATCTGCGCCAGATCCAGGCTGGAGAACAGGCTGCTCATGTGCGCCACCTGACGGGCAATCTGCTCGGGGACCTGCTTGGCCACCAGCGCGGCCACCGCCTGCTGGTGCTCGGCCACTTCGCTCTCGTCCATCACCTCGTAGAGGTGCTGGGCCAAAGTCTCGAAGGCCGGGCGGAAGAAGGCGATGTTTTCGCTGATGCTCCAGCTGCGATTGCGGGCGCGCAGGAACCAGCGGGTGGCACGGCGCACGATGCGGCGGCTGTAGAACATCAGCTCGAGCTGGGTATTGGCATCCACCAGGTTGTCGCAACCCTCGATGTCACGCCAGAGCGCATTGAGGCCAAACACCTCGCGGGCCATGGCGAAGCAGCAGGCCACCTCGGCCACCGAGGCACCGGTCTCGTCCTTCATCCGGCTGGCGAAGTTGAGCCCCATGTCATTGACCAGCATGTTGGCGACGCGAGTCGCGATGATCTCGCCGCGCAGCGGGTGCTGGGCAAGCTGGGCACCGAACTGCTGCTGCAGCTGGGCCGGGAAGCTGGTCACCAGCATGTTGGCGAGGAAGGGCTCGTCGATCACTTCCGGGCAGTTGAGCTGCTCTTTCAGCACCATCTTGCCATAGGCCACCAGCACGGCGAGCTCGGGACGGGTCAGCCCCTGCCCTGCCGCCATCCGCTCGGACAACTCCTCATCGGAGGGCAGGAATTCCAGCGCCCGATCCAGCTTGCCTTCGCGCTCCAGCCCCTGGATGAAGCGTTGCTGCTCCTTGAGCTGCTCGGCGCCACGGAAGGCAGTGACCGAGATGGACTGGGACTGACGATAGGCGTTGGTGATGACGATCTTCGCCACCGCATCCGTCATCTCGTACAGCATCTGGTTGCGCTGCTTGAGGGTCATGTCGCCTGCGGCCACCAGCTGGTTGAGCAGGATCTTGATATTGACCTCGTTGTCGGAGCAATCCACCCCGCCCACGTTGTCGGTGAAGTCGGTGTTGATGTGACCGCCCTGGCTGGCGTACTCCACCCGACCGAGCTGGGTGAAGCCGAGGTTGCCGCCCTCGCCGACGATGCGGGCACGCAGATCACGACCGTTGACCCGCAGCACGTCATTGCTGCGATCGCCGACCTCGGCATCGCTCTCGCGGGAGCTCTTCACATAGGTGCCGATGCCGCCATTCCAGAGCAGGTCGACGTTCAGGCAGAGCAGCGCCTTGATCAGCTCGTTCGGCGCCATGCTGGTCTTGTCGGTGCCGAGCAGGGCCTGAGTCTGCGGGCTCAGCTTGATGGACTTGGCCGAGCGCAGGAAGATGCCGCCGCCCTCGGAGAGCAGTTCGCGATTGTAGTCATCCCAACTTGAACCCGGCAGATCGAACAGGCGCTGGCGCTCGACGAAGCTCTTGGCGGCGTTGGGGGTCGGGTCGATGAAGATGTGCATGTGGTTGAAGGCGCCCACCAGCTGGGTGTGCTCGGAGAGCAGCATGCCGTTGCCGAACACGTCCCCCGCCATGTCGCCTATCCCCACACAGGTGAAGTCGCTGGTCTGGCAGTTGAGGCCGAGCTCGCGGAAGTGGCGCTTGACCGACTCCCAGGCGCCGCGCGCGGTGATGGCCATCTTCTTGTGGTCATAACCGACCGAGCCGCCGGAGGCGAAGGCATCGCCGAGCCAGTGACCATATTCGTGGCTCAGCTCGTTGGCGATGTCGGAGAAGGTCGCGGTGCCCTTGTCGGCCGCCACCACCAGGTAGTAGTCATCCTCGTCGTGGCGAACCACGTCTTTGGGCGGGATCACCTCGCCCTGGATGATGTTGTCGGTCACATCGAGCAGGCCGCGGATGAACAGGCGATAGCAGGCCTTGCCCTCTTCCTGAAGGACGGCGCGCGGGGCGCCGACCGGCATCTGCTTGCAGTAGAAGCAGCCCTTGGCACCGACCGGCACTATGACGGTGTTCTTGACCTGCTGCGCCTTGACCAGACCCAGCACCTCGGTGCGGAAGTCTTCCTTGCGATCCGACCAGCGCAGGCCGCCACGGGCGACCTTGCCCCAGCGCAGATGCACCCCTTCCACTCGCGGTGAGTAGACGAAGATCTCGAATTTTGGCAGCGGCAGCGGCATGTCGGTGATGCTGGACGGCGCCAGCTTGAAGGAGATGTAGGGCTTGATCTCGCCCTGCGCGTCCCGCTGATAGAAGTTGGTGCGCAGGGTGGCGTCGATCATCTCCATGTAGCGGCGGATGATGCGATCGTCATCCAGGTTCGCGACCTGATCCAGCTTGGCGGCAAGCTGCTCGTGCAGTTTCTCCTGCGCCTTGGCATCTTGCTTGATGGCTGGGCAGAGGCGTTGCTCGAACAGGGTGAACAACAGCTGGGCAATCTCGGGATAACGGGTCAGCGTCTCCTCGATGTAGGACTGGCTGAAGGAGACACCGGTCTGGCGCATGTACTTGGCATAGGCCCGCAGCACCGAGACCTGACGGCCAGTGAGGCTGGCCCCCAACACCAGACGGTTGAAGCCATCATCTTCCAGGGTCTTGTTCCAGACGCCGGCGAAGGCCTGCTGGAAGCGCTGCTGGCTCTGGGCCAGATCGAACGGCTGATCGCCGCGCAGCAGCATGGAGAAGTCGAGGATCCAGAACACCTCACCGGTCGGGGTGCGCACCTGGTACGGGGTCTCCCCGATGATCCGCAGCCCCATGTTTTCCAGCATGGGCAGGACGTCAGAGAGGTGGATTGGCTCGGTGCGGTGGAACAGCTTGAGGCGCACCCGGCGATCGTTCTCCTCTTCCTGGGCGCGGTAGAACAGCATGCCGAGCGGATTGCTCTCGCTCAGGCTGTCCAGCGCTATGATGTCGGCCACGGCGGAGCCTGGCAGCACATCTTCCTTGTAGGCACGGGGGAAGGCGGTGCTGAAGCGGCGACGCAGGCCGTTGCCGAGGGCCTCGCCATAATGGGAGAGCAGCACGGAATCCAGGCGGTCATCCCAGCTGCGGGCGGCTTCAATCAGGTTGTTCTGTACTTCGTTCACATCCACATCCACGTTGTTATTGTTGACCCGCACTATGTAGTGGGTCCGGGCCAGCACGCCTTCGGAGAAGTAGACGTTGAACTCCACCTCGTCGCTGCTGCCAAAATATTTCTGCAATATCTGCTGGGTCTTGACCCGCAGCGCCGTGTTGTAGCGCTCCTTGGTGACATAGACCATGCAGGAGAAGAAGCGGCCGTACACATCGCGGCGCACGAACAGGCGCAACATGTCGCGCTCCTGCATCTCCAGCACGCCGAGGCCGGTGGCCAGCAGCTCCTCTTCACGAGCCTGGATCAGCTCGTCGCGCGGGTAGGTTTCCAGCACGTTGAGCAGCGCCTTGTAGGCGTGGGAGCCCTTCTCGTGACCGGAGGCGGCCATGATGCGCTCGAGACGATGGCTGATGAGCGGTATCTGGGTGGCACTGGTGTTGTAGATGGACGAGGCGTAGAGACCGATGAAGCGATCCTCCCCCACCACCTTGCCGTGCTCATCGAAGCGCTTGATGCCGATGTAGTCCACATAGGCCGGGCGGTGCACGCGGGCCTTGCTGTTGGACTTGGTCAGGATCAGCAGATCCGAGCTCAGGGCCGCGTGACGGGCGCTGGCGGGCATGCTGCCCAGCCGCTGGCCCTCGTCCTTGATGGAGTTCTTCATCAGGCCGAGGCTGGAATCCGACAGCGGCAGGATCTCGTGATCCCCTTCCACCGCCTTGACGTCATAACGGCGATAACCCATCAGGGTGAAATTATTGGCCGCCACCCACTTGAGGAAGGCGACACTGGAATCCACCTCGGCCTGGCTGACCGGGTTCTTGCGCTTGGGCAGCTCATCGATGATCTCGTTCAGGCGGGCCAGCATCGGCTGCCAGTCACCCACCGCCAGCGCCACTTCGCCAGCCACGGATTTCAATTCGGCGGCCAGGGCCTCCATCTGCTCGTCAGAGGTCAGATGGTCGATCTCGATGAGGAAGGCGGTCTCCACCGAGGTCTGCTCGGCGGTGTTGTCGAGCTCAAGAATGGCGCTGATCTTGCCCTCGCCGCTACGAATAAGGTGCAGCGGCTGGTGCAGCATCATGTGAGCGGTGATGTTGAGACGCTTGAGGGCCATGCGGATGGAGTCCACCAGGAAAGGAGTGTCCTGCAAGATGATCTCGACGATGGTGTGGGGAGACTGCCATCCGTGGCGGGTCAGCTCGGGGTTGTAGACCCGGATATAGGGATCCGTGCCGGTGCGCTGGTTGAGCGCATTCCACAGGCTCAGCGCCGCCCCGTAGAGATCGCTGTCATTGCGATCGTGCAGATCGGTGCTGGCCATGTTGCCGTAGAACTTGGCGACGAAGCACTCGACCAGGGAGGCACTCTTCTTGGGCAACTTCTGATGGATCAGGCTGAGAACGTTTTCGAGCAGAACTGAGGTAGGGGCGTCTTTCAATGCCATTGCTAGTTTCCTTATCGGACGACATCACCGACACATGGGTAACCACGCTGGATACCCACCGGTACAGAGTTGCTGCGAAGTGTAATGTCTTGGATCAAGGAAGGCGAGCAATGGTGATAATGGGATGTTAAAAACAAGGGACAGATCACGGCTTGGGTTGTGATAAATTTTGCCAAGTCGGCAAAAAATAGAAAATCACACTGGCTTATGGCAAATCTACCGGATAGATAGTGACTTAAAGCAGATAATTACTCGGGAATCTGTTCTGTTTTTGTTAATTTATGCGTTCCAGGCTGATGAAGCGATGATCGTCCTGGGTTTTCAGCCGAAAGTAGCCGTATACGCCAGTGGTTGCGACAAAACTCCGAATTTTTTCCAGCCCGAGCTCTATGGTCAACCCCTGCTCGGTACGTACCACCAGCCGCCTGGCATGGCCCTGATACATCAGCAGGATCTCCTCGCAGCTCAACGTCAGTCGAAGGGTATATTGCCTCACCTTGTTGGTTCCTCTTCTCTCTATACACACGTCATGAACGGGTCTGCCGGATCCGAACGAGAGGGCAGGAGAGCCTGGCTCCCCTGCCCTCTGTTCAACCAGGCGAGATTACTGCTGCAGCGCCTTGCTCACCTTCTCGAACAGATCCCGCGCCAGCCCGTCCAGCTTGAACAGTCGGAGCAGCTCGGCCCGGATCAGCCCCTTGCGCACCTCGTCCAGCCGCTTGAACTGGATCAACGGGGTGATCAGGCGGGAGGCCACCTGGGGGTTGACCTCGTTGAGCTCGATCAACAGATCGGTCAGGAAGCGATAGCCGCTGCCGTCGATGGCATGGAACTGCACCTGGTTGTTCATGGCGAAGCTGCCCACCAGGGCACGCAGCCGGTTCGGGTTGCGAATGCTGAAGGTGGGATGGCGCATTGCCTGACGCACCTCGACCAGCGCATCGCTCGCCGGCTTGCTGCCGACCAGGCGCAGCCAGTTGTCCAGCACCAGACCATCCTGGGCCCACTTGCCTTCAAAATCGGCCAGCAGTTCGGCGCGGCACGGCAGCAGATGGCCATTGGCCACCTGCAACGCCATCAGGGTATCGGTCATGTTGTCGGCCTGAGCGTATTGCTCGCGCACCAGGGCATCGGTGCCCTCACTGTCGAGCGCCGCCAGATAACCCAGCACCACCCCTTTGAGGGCGCGCTTGGCCATATCGCTATGCACCACCCTGTAGCCCTGCAGGCGCAGTCCCTCGTAGCTGGCGGCCAGCCGAGTACCGAACGCCTGTGCCAGGGCGCGGTGGATGGCATCACGGACCCGGTGGATGGCATCGATGTCGGCGACCTCGAACAGCTCGGCTAGGGTGGCCTCCCCCGGCAACGCCAGGATCTCGGCCTTGAGCGCCGGATCCAGCTCCGCCTCGTCCAGGATGGCGACGAAGGCCGCCAGCAGGGTCGCGGAGAGCTCGACATCCAGGCCCTGTTGTACCCGGGCCACCCCTGCGATCACCGCCTTGTTGATCAGCATCTGGGCCGCATCCCAACGGGCGAACTCGTTGCGCGCGAAGCGCATCAGGAAGGCCAGCGCCTCGTCGCTGTACTCATAGTGCAGCTTGACCGGGGCGGAGAAGTCTCGCAGCAGGGAGAAGACCGGCTTGACCGGCACCCGGTCGAAGACGAAGGTCTGCTCCGCCTCCAGCACGTCGAGCACCTGGCCGATGGCCTGGCCCTGATACTGCAGCGGGATCACGGCCCCGTTTTCGTCATACAGCTCGATGTCGAGGGGAATGTGCAGCGGCAGCTTCTGCGGCTGATCCTGGGTCGGCGGCGTGTGCTGGCGCACGTGCAGGCGGTAGATACCGGTGGCGGCATCGTACTCGTCCGTCACGGTGAGCTCTGGGGTGCCGGACTGGCTGTACCAGCGACGGAAGCGGCCGAGATCTCGGCCTCCGGCATCTTCCATCGCCTGCACGAAGTCATCGCAGGTGACGGCCTGGCCGTCGTGGCGCTCGAAATAGAGCCGCATGCCGGCCTGGAAATTGTCCTCACCCAGCAGGGTATGCAGCATGCGGATCACTTCAGAGCCCTTCTCGTAGACGGTCAGGGTATAGAAGTTGTTCATCTCGATCACCACATCCGGGCGGATGGGGTGCGCCATGGGGCCGGCGTCTTCGGCAAACTGCGGGCCGCGCACGGTGCGCACATTGTTGATGCGGTTGACCCCGCGCGAGCCCAGATCGGAGGAGAACTCCTGATCCCGGAACACCGTCAGCCCCTCTTTCAGGCTGAGCTGGAACCAGTCGCGGCAGGTGACGCGGTTGCCGGTCCAGTTGTGGAAATATTCGTGGCCTATGACCCGCTCTATGCCGTGGTAATCGGCGTCGGTAGCGGTCGCCGGGTTGGCCAGCACGAACTTGGAGTTGAAGATGTTCAGCCCCTTGTTCTCCATGGCGCCCATGTTGAAGAAGTCCACCGCGACGATCATATAAATGTCGAGGTCATACTCGAGGCCGAAACGCTGCTCGTCCCAGCGCATGGAGTTGATCAGGCTCTCCATGGCGAAACCGGCTCTGTCCAGGTTGCCCTTGTCGACGAAGATCTCGAGCGCCACCTCGCGACCGCTTCTGGTGCGGTAGCTGCTGCGCTCCACATCGAAGTCACCGGCCACCAGGGCGAACAGGTAGCTGGGCTTGGGGAAGGGATCCTGCCACTGCACGAAGTGACGGCCCCCGTCCAGATCGCCGCTCTCGACCTTGTTGCCGTTGGAGAGCAGGAAGGGATACTTGCCCTTGTCGGCGCTGATGCGGGTGCTGTAACGCGCCAGAATGTCGGGGCGGTCCAGATAATAGGTGATGCGGCGGAAACCCTCCGCCTCGCACTGGGTGCAGTAGGCGTCGCCGGACTTGTAGAGCCCCTCCAGCGCCGTGTTGGCGGCGGGATCCAGATCGGTGACTAGGGTCAGCACGCATTCGGCCGGCAGGTTGAACAGGGTCAGGCTGCTCTCCCCCTGCTCGTACTGAGTGAAGGGCATGCCATCCACGCTGATGCTCCGCAGGACGAGTCCCTCGCCGTCCAGCACCAGCGGCGCCTTGTGCTCACCGTTGCGACGCAGACGGGAGATGGCTGTGACACGGGTCAGGGGCTCCTGCAACTGGAAGTCGAGATCGATGCTGTCGATCCAGTAGTGCGGCGCCTGATAATCCTGGCGATATTTGGCCGTCATGGCCTGGGAGTGATCGGTCATTATTGTGTGCTTCCACGCTTTGTTATTGACGTGTCAGAGGCTGTCACAACGGATCGGCAGGGTCAAATAGTTTGCATTCCACTGGCGAACAGCGGCCAAAAAGAAAGGGCGACCGAAGTCGCCCTTGTCAGTTCGCATCGCTGCGTGTTCGATCAGCTTTTCTTGCTCAGGCGAGCCAGGTCCGCCGTGATGTTCGCGGCTTCGATCTGGTACTCGTCAGGGGCCTCGAAATCGGTCGGCAGTGCATCCAGGCTCTTCACCGTCGGCTTGCCAAGACGGGTCAGTCGCTCATTGGCTCGCACCAGCGCCTTCTCGTCCTGCTTGGCCTGCTCGGCCAGCCGCTCGGCTTCGTTCAGGGAGACCGACTTCTTGTCCTTGTCCTCCTGATACTCCTTGATGTCCTGCATCACATAGGCAAATTCCGGATCCTTGTTGATCCGCGCCTCGTGATCGCTCTTCAGCCTGGAGAGCAGGCTGGAGAAGTCCCCCAACTTGCCATAACTGGCCGAGGCAATCTTGTCCCAGGGCAGCGCATTGAACTCGCGGCTCTCCCCCGTCTCCTCCGGTGACACGGCGGTGGGGAAGCTGATGTCCGGGGCGACGCCCTTGTTCTGGGTGCTGCCACCATCGATCCGGTAGAACTTGGCGATGGTGTACTGCACATGACCCAGCGGCTGCTCGTAGAAGTCGTAGACCTTGGCCAGGCTGCGATGCTGCTGCACCGTGCCCTTGCCGAACGAGTTTTCACCCAGGATCAGGGCGCGACCATAGTCCTGCATGGCGGCGGCGAAGATCTCGGAGGCCGAGGCGCTGTAGCGATCGATCATCACCGACATGGGGCCGCCGTAGTAGACATTGCCGTCATCATCGCCATTGACCGTGATGCGGCCCATGTGATCACGGATCTGCACCACGGGCCCGCTGGCGAAGAACAGGCCGCTCAGGGCCGAGGCCTCGGTCAGCGCACCGCCGCCGTTGCCACGCAGATCGACGATGAGGCCATCGATCTTCTGCTTGTTGAGGCTGGAGAGCTCCTTGATGACGTCGTCGTGCAGATTGACGTAGAAGCTCGGGACCTCGAGTATCCCTATCTTCTTGCCTTCCGCATTGATCACCTTGGACTTGGCGGCCCTGTCTTCCAGGCGCACCTTGTCACGGGTCAGCTCGATCAGCTCGGTCTTGGCGGTTGCGCCCTTGCCGCGCTGGATCTCCAGCTTCACCTTGCTGCCTTTGGGACCCTTGATGAGTTCGACCACGTCATCCAGACGCCAGCCGATCACATCGACAATCTTGCCATCGTCCTGCCCGACCCCGGTGATCTTGTCATCGGGTTTGAGGTGGTTGGACTTGGCGGCCGGGCCACCGGGCACCAGGGAGCGGATGACGGTGAAGTCATCCTCCGCCTGCAGCACGGCACCTATGCCTTCCAGCGAGAGGTTCATCTCGGTGTTGAAGCGATCGGCGCTGCGCGGCGAGAGGTAGCTGGTGTGGGGCTCGATGGCCCGGGCGAAGGAGTTCATGAAGAGCTGGAACACGTCCTCGCTCTCGGTCTGGGACATCCGCTTGATGGCGTTGTTGTAACGCTTGCCAAGCAACTCCTTGATCTCGGGCCACTCCTTGCCGCTGAGCTTGAGGCTCAGGGCATCGAACTTGACCCGTTGACGCCACAACTCGTTGAGCTCGGCCTCGTCCTTGGGCCAGGCCGCCCCTTCCCGATCGAAGATGTAATTGTCGGGCTGGGTGAAATCGAAGGGAGTGTCGAGCAGTTTAAGGGCGTATTCGAACCGCTCATAACGCCGCTGCTGACTCAGGTTGAACATCTCGTAGGCAGGAGCCAGCCGTCCTCTTTCGAGATCGGTGTCAAAACCGGTACGGTACTTTTCAAAGCGGCTGATGTCAGAGGCCAAAAACAGGTTGCGGCTGTAGTCCAGATTCTCCAGATACTTGTCAAAGATCACGGAGGAAAAGGCATCGTCCAGCTTGAACTGTTTGTAATGGGAGCGGGTAAACAGATTGGCAATTCGCTTGCTGGCCGTAGCATGTTGGCTCTCTTGAGCCAACACAGGCAAATCACTTTCCTTGAGCACCGGCTCGATGGCCTGTGCAAGCCCGGCAAGCGCCAGGCTACAGGCAACGAGGGAAAAACGAATTACGCCATGCTTCAACATTTGTCTCCTTAGAGAACCAGATGCTCGAACTTGACCCGCAACATCATGCCGGTCTGCAATTGAACCTGTACGTCGTCCTTGGTCACTTCCTTGATGGTCGCCGGGACAGGGTTCTTGCCCAGCACGACGCGCACGCCCTGGTCCACTTTCAGCGTCGCGGCATCGACTTTCACCAGCGGAGCTTCGGCAACGGGAGCGGCCTTGGGGGCGGCTTTCGGTTTGTCGGAACGGGCGGCATCGGCTTTGCGTGGCGCGGGACGGCGCGGCTGCTTCGGCTTGTCTTCCTTTTCCTTGGTATTGGTGCGGCGGCTGGCAAAGACACGCTCTTTGCTCTCTTTCAGCGCCTGTTTGGCATGTTCGATGTGCTCTTCGGTCAGCAGCTCACCGGGGTTGCCGTCCAGATCGACACGGGCCTGGCCAGCCTTGAGGCCATGCAGGTAACGCCAGCTGGAGGTGTATTGACGCAGAGCAGAGCGCAGCATGGTCTTGGAGACTCTGTCGTCATCAGCAAGGCGCGCGGCCAGATCCTGGAAGATGCCAATCTTGAGTGGCTTGGCCTCTCCTTCAGCGATGAAGCAGGCCGGGAATTTCTCGACCAGGTAGGCAACGATCTCTTTACTGTTCTTCAGCTTTTCAGTGTTTTCCATGTATAACCTTGGCTTTCATATAGACGCACGGGCCATGCCCGAACACAACAAAGGCCCTATTATAGAGAGCTTGGGGCCTTTTGCGAACCATCTAGCAATGACTTAGAGCATGCTTTCCAAAATTTGCACCGTTTCTTCGAGGCCAATTCGGTCCTCCTGGTCAAAACGGTTAAAAATCGGACTGTCCACATCCAGGACCCCGATGATGTCACCGCCACGGCGCAGCGGGATCACGATCTCCGAGTTGCTGGCGCCGTCGCAGGCGATATGACCGACGAACTGGTGTACGTCGTCCACCAGCTGAGTCTTGCCCTCGGTCACGGCAGTGCCACAGACCCCTCGCCCGACCGGAATGCGCACGCAAGCCGGCTTGCCCTGGAAGGGGCCAAGCACCAGGGTCTCCCCTTGCAACAGATAGAAGCCGACCCAGTTGATGTCAGCCAGCTCCTGATTGAGCAGCGCGGACAGATTGGCCAGGTTGGCGATGAGGTCCGGCTCTCCCTCCAGCAATGCCTGGGCCTGCTGGTTCAGGGTGCGATAAAATGCTTGTTTTTCAATCATGATTAAATGAACTTCACTCCTTGATAATCAGTGCAAGGTACCGTCCTGCCTGAAAAATTCAAATCAAATTTCACTCGGCCCCCCTGCTTTTACCCAAACGGGCCAGCCCCATCAACGGGGAACGGAGAGCGCCAGCTGCTGGCGCTGGCCATTGCTCCACTCGATATTGAGCAGCCAGACCATGGTCGCCGAGGTGCAGGAACCCACCTGGGCTTTCCCCTGCCAACCGCCATCGCTGGCCTCAAATTGCACCGGGATCCGGCCCATGAACATCTCCTTCCCCTCCAGCCAGGCCTTGACCGGGGTGATGGCCGCATCCCCCCCCTGAAGGCGCAAAACGAAGTCATGTTCGGCCTGCACCGGCGCCCCCTCGACGCTGACCGTCAACGGCTTGTTGCCGATGAGGCCGTCGCACGGGCTGTGGGACAGATCACAAATCTGATCATTTCCTGCCTGCGGCAGCGCCGTCTGCGGGCCCGAAAACCAGGTCCGATACGCCATCAATGAGAGCAAAATGGCAAGGACAATCGTCAAGTGTCCGATTTTGCGTGAAGTGAGTCTCTCTTTCATGAAAAAACAGCCTTGTAAGGTACTTTGAAAATACGATTTTCGTGATCTCGCGCAAGGTAAAAACTGGCGAACACGAGACCCGTCAGAGCCAAATATATCACTGTTTGTACTGTTATTTTACCGGTCAGTTCAGTATCATTCTCAATGAATTTTCATTTAACCACCTTTTGCTTTTCCTTTTATTAACAGATGTTAACGAGAGGGATTTCGCAGATTTGGGGTGAAAATGGTCCTGGTCACCGGACAAAAAAATCAAACAACAGCAGCATCGGAAGCGGAATACAACGATGAGCCATACAACAAACCATCCTGAGTACAACTACACCGTTGTGCGCCAGTTCACCGTCATGACAATTGTCTGGGGAATTGTCGGTATGTCGGTTGGTGTACTGATTGCAGCCCAGTTGATCTGGCCTGCCCTCAACTTTGACACTCCCTGGCTGACTTACAGCCGATTACGCCCCCTGCACACCAACGCGGTCATCTTCGCGTTTGGCTGTAGCGCCCTGATGGCCACCTCTTTCTATGTGGTGCAACGCACCTGCCAAACCAGACTGTTCGGCGGCCCCCTGGCCTCCTTCGTGTTCTGGGGCTGGCAGGCCATCATCCTCGCCGCCGCCATCTCACTGCCGCTGGGATACACCACCTCCAAGGAATACGCCGAGCTGGAGTGGCCCATCGACATCGCCATCGCCGTGGTCTGGGTGAGTTACGCCATCGTCTTCTTCGGTACCCTGGCCAAGCGCACCACCTCCCACATCTATGTGGCGAACTGGTTCTTTGGCGCCTTCATCATCACGGTTGCCGTGCTGCACATCGTCAACAACATGGAAGTGCCGCTTTCCGGCATGAAGTCCTACTCCATGTATTCCGGTGCCATGGATGCCATGGTGCAGTGGTGGTATGGCCACAACGCGGTCGGCTTCCTGCTGACGGCTGGCTTCCTCGGCATGATGTACTACTTCGTGCCCAAGCAGGCGGGACGCCCGGTCTACTCCTACCGTCTCTCCATAGTGCACTTCTGGGCGCTGATCTCACTCTATATCTGGGCCGGTCCGCACCACCTGCACTACACCGCGCTGCCCGACTGGGCCCAGTCCCTCGGCATGGTGATGTCCCTGATCCTGTTCGTGCCCTCCTGGGGCGGCATGATCAACGGCATCATGACCCTGTCCGGTGCCTGGCACAAACTGCGCTATGACCCCATCCTGCGCTTCCTGATCGTGTCCCTGTCGTTCTACGGCATGTCCACCTTCGAAGGCCCCATGATGGCGATCAAGACGGTCAACGCCCTCTCCCACTACACCGACTGGACCATAGGTCACGTCCACTCCGGCGCGCTGGGCTGGGTTGCCATGGTATCCATCGGCGCCGTGTATCACCTGATCCCGAACCTGTTCGAGCAGGGCCGCATGTACAGCATTCGCCTGATCAACGTTCACTTCTGGCTGGCGACCGTGGGTACCGTGCTCTACATCGTCTCCATGTGGATTTCCGGTGTGATGCAGGGCCTGATGTGGCGTGCGGTCAACGACGACGGCACCCTGACCTACAGCTTCGTGGAAGCGCTGCAGGCCTCTTATCCCTTCTACTTCGTGCGCTTCCTGGGTGGCTGCTTCTTCGTCACCGGCATGTTGCTGATGGCCTACAACGCCTATCGCACCATCACTGCGCCCAAGGGTTCCCTGGAACCTGTCGCACAGCCAGCATGATTGAAGAGGTCAAAGCATGAGCAACAAAAATCGTCACGAGATCTTTGAAAAGAGCGTACCCATGCTGGTGGTCGGCATCATCTTTGCCATCAGTTTGGGGGGCCTGGTCGAAATCACCCCGCTGTTCTTCCAGAAGCAGACCACGGAGCCGGTGGAGGGCCTCAAACCCTACACCGCCCTGCAGATGGAAGGACGCGACATCTTCATCCGCGAAGGCTGCACCGTCTGCCACAGCCAGATGATCCGTCCGTTCCGCGCCGAGACCGAGCGTTACGGTCACTACTCGGTTGCCGGCGAGAGCGTGTGGGAGCACCCCTTCCTGTGGGGCTCCAAGCGTACCGGTCCAGATCTGGCCCGGGTCGGCGGTCGCTACTCCGATGACTGGCATCGCGCTCACCTGATCAACCCGCGCGACGTGGTGCCCGAGTCCAACATGCCCTCCTTCCCCTGGCTGGAGACCAACGTCCTGACCGGCGAGTTGACCGGCAAGAAGCTGGCGCTGTTCCGGGACAACTTCGGCGTGCCTTATACCGATGAGGACATCAAGGGGGCGAGCGATGCCGTGAAGGGCAAGACCGAGCTGGATGCCCTGGTGGCCTATCTGCAATCACTGGGTCATGCCCTGAAATAAGGAGTAGGGATATGGATTACGGCACATTTCGCGGCCTCTACACCCTGCTGTTGATGGCCATCATGATCGGCATCATCGTCTGGGCTTACAGCAAGCGCCGCAAGGCCTCCTTCGACGAGGCTGCCAACCTGGTTTTTGCCGACGACGAGCAACCCAGTGCTGATAACAAGAACGCAGGAGCGAAGCAATAATGAGCACTTTGTTTAGCATTTTTGTGACCGTCATCAGTTTGGGCACCATCTTGGGCTGCTTCCTGCTGCTGATGTGGTGCATGAAGGACAAGATGGGGTCCGAAGAGGGCAAACCCATGGGGCACACCTTCGACGGCATTGAGGAGATCAACAACCCGCTGCCGAAGTGGTGGTCCTACATGTTCCTCTTCTTCATCGTCACCGGCCTCATCTACCTGCTCGCCTTCCCGGGCCTCGGCAACTGGAAGGGCCTGCTGGGCTGGCAGAGCTCCAACCAGGACATCCGCTCCCTGGCGGACTCCAAGGCCGCGGTGGCCTCCGCCAAGGCCGAAGGGCGCGCGGTCGAGTATGACCGTGAGCTGGTCAAGGCCGACGAAGTCTATGGCGCCAAGTTCCGCGAGCTGGCCTATCAGGCCGATGGCAAGAGCTACAAGGAGATCACCGAGATCGCCAAGGATCCGGAAGCCCTGAAAGTGGGTCAGCGTCTGTTCCTGCAGAACTGCTCCCAGTGCCATGGCTCCGATGCCCGTGGCGGTCGCGGCTTCCCGAACCTGACCGACAGCGAATGGCAATGGGGCGGTCAACCGGATCAGATCAAGACCACCATCATGGGCGGTCGTCAGGGTATCATGGCGGCCTGGGGCGAGATCCTGGGTCAGGATGGGGTCAAGGAGGTTGCCTCCTATGTGCTGAGCCTGTCCGGCCGCAAGGTCGATCTGGTCGAAGCCAAGAAGGGGGAAGCCCGTTTCGCCATGTGCGCCGCCTGTCACGGCCCGGATGCCAAGGGCGGTATCGCCTTCGGGGCGCCGGATCTGACCAACAATACCTGGTTGTACGGCGGCTCCCGTCAGGTGGTGGAGCAGACCATCACCCACGGGCGTCACGGCGTGATGCCGGCCTGGAAGGATATCCTGGGGGAAGACAAGGTCCATCTGCTGGCATCCTATGTCTATAGCTTGTCCCACAACGACAAGTAAAATAAGCAGTAACATGTGATAAGCACGTGATTACTCAGCAAAAAGCCTCGACTCTTCGAGGCTTTTTGTTATCTTGTGTTGGCTAAAATCCCTCTATTTTGTTAATCATAGGTTTCGGTAGCACTATGACTCAACCTTGGTATCGCCAATTCTGGCCCTGGTTCATCATCGCCCTCCCCTGCGCCGCCGTCGTCGGCAGCATCGCCACTGCCATCATCGCCAGCAAGGATGGGGTCAACCTGGTGGCCGAAGACTATTACAAGCAGGGCAAGGAGATTAATCAGGACCTCAGCAAGTTTGATCGCGCCGAGGCCCTCCACATTCGCATGGCCCTGGCGGTCAACGGCAACGAGCTGACCCTCAAGCCCCTCGCCGGCAATATCCCGCCCGGGCAGGCGCTGCGTCTCTCCCTGTTCCATCCGACCCTGGCCGGCATGGACAGCGAGCACCTGATGACGGCCGACGGCAATGGCGTCTATCGCCTGCTGTTCGACAAGGCCCCCACCGGCAAGTGGCACATCCGGGTCGATGCCTTCGACCACGAGTGGCGCCTGCAGGAGACGGTACAGCTGCCGACCAAGGCCCCCATCGAACTCGATCCCAAGGGACGCTAAGCCATGACGGGTTGCTTCCACTGCGGTGAGCCGGTGCCCGCTGGCAGCAGCTATGCGCTCGAGATCAAGGGTATAGTGCAACCCATGTGCTGCCCCGGCTGCCAGGCTGTGGCCCAAACCATTCTCGAATGCGGTCTCGCCAGTTACTACGAACACCGCACCGCCCCCGGCATCAAGGGGGAGCTGGTGCCCAGCGAACTGGCCGCCCTCAGCCACTACGATCTGGCCGAGGTGCAGCAGGATTTCGTCACCGACAGCGGCGCGGGCAGCCAGCGCGAGATCCAGCTCAGCGTGGAAGGGCTGACCTGCGCCGCCTGCGCCTGGCTCATCGAGCGTCACCTGACCCGACTCGACGGCCTGCACTACGTCAACGTCAACACCACCACCCACAGGGCCCGCATCAAGTGGGATCCGGCGCGGCTCTCCCTGAGTGACATCCTCAAGGGCTTCGCCAAGATCGGCTATCGCGCCTACCCCTTCCAGACCCACAGCCAAGAGGCGCTCTACGCCCGCGAGGTGCGCAGCTACATGTTCCGCATGGCGCTGGCTGGCCTCGGCTCCATGCAGGTGATGATGTGCGCCGTGGCGCTCTACATGGATCTCTTCATCAGCGTCGAGGAGGAGTTCATGATCTACTTCAAGTGGATCAGCCTCTTGCTCTCGACCCCCATCATGATCTACTCGGCCCAGCCGTTCTATGTGGGCGCCTGGCGCAGCCTGAAGCAGGGCCACCTCTCCATGGACGTGTCGGTGTCGCTGGCGCTGATCGGTGCCTTCGTCGCCTCCATCTGGGCCACGGTATTCAATACGGGTGAGGTCTATTACGACTCCATCACCATGTTTGTCTTCTTCCTGCTGCTGGGGCGCCTGCTCGAGCTGCGGGCCAGGCGCAAGGCGTCGGAGTCGAGCTCCAACCTGGCGCGGCTGGTGCCCATCATGGCGACCCGCATCGACGAGGATGGCGAGCACGACGTGGCCGCCAAGACGCTGCAAGTCGGGGACAGAGTGCGGGTGCTGGCGGGGGCCACCCTGCCCGCCGACGGCATCATCACCCTGGGGCAGGCCAGCCTCAACGAAGCCATGCTGACCGGCGAGCAACTGCCCCTGCTCAAACGACCCGGGGATCCCGTCTATGCCGGCACCATTAACACGGATGCGCCGCTCGACATCCGGGTCAGCCACCCCATCGCGGAGTCACGCCTGGCCCAGATCATGCGGCTGCAGGACAGCGCCCTCGATGACAAGCCCGCCATCGCCCAGCTGGCCGACGTGCTCTCCCGTCACTTCATCCTGGTGCTGCTGCTCATCGCCGCCGGGGTCTGGACCTACTGGCACTTCCATCAGCCGGAGCAGGCGTTCTGGATAACACTGGCGGTGCTGGTAGCCACCTGCCCCTGCGCCCTGTCGCTGGCCACCCCGACCGCGCTCACCTCGGCCACCGCCCACCTCACCCGTACCGGCATACTGCTGCGCCGCGGCCACGTGCTGGACGTGCTGACCCGCACCAACCGGGTGGTGATGGACAAGACCGGCACCCTGACCACGGGCAACATCAGCCTTACCGGTACCCAGGCGTTGGCCGAGCTGAGTGAGGCCCGGTGCCTCGCCATCGCCCAGGCGCTCGAGGCCTATTCCGAACACCCCATCGCCCGCGCCTTCAGGGGCTCGGCCGGCGAAGGTGTCGCACCGATGCCGGCGAGCGAGGTGCTCCCCGTCATCGGCCACGGCATTCAGGGAACGGTCGCCGGCACCCGCTATCGCATCGGCAGCGCCCGCTGGCTCGGGCTGGCTGAGGAGCAGAGCGCGGTGCAGGGGCTGGCCATCTATCTGGCCGACGACTCCCGCCTGCTGGCCCGCTTCACCCTGGCGGACACATTGCGCCCGGATGCCAGGGCGCTGATCCAGGCCTTCAAGGCCGCCGGGCTGCACACCACCATACTCACCGGGGACGGCTCGGCCGAGGCCGACGCGATCGCCGGTGAGCTGGGGGTGGATGAGCTGGTGAAAGGGGTGACGCCGGATGGCAAGCTGAGCTACCTCAAGGCGCGAGAAGCCGCGGGCGACATCAGCATCATGGTGGGGGATGGCATCAACGATGCTCCTGTGCTGGCCGGCGCCCACGCCTCCTTTGCCATGGCGGGTGGCACGGATCTGGCCAAGAACAGCGCCGACGCCATACTGCTGGCCGACGATCTCTCCCGCCTGCTGACGGCCCGTACCCTGGCGCTGCGCACCCGCAAGATCATCAAGGAAAACTTCGCCTGGTCCATCGGCTACAACCTGCTGGTGCTGCCGCTGGCGGCCAGCGGCTGGTTGCCCCCCTATCTTGCGGCGGCGGGCATGTCCCTTAGCTCGCTCATAGTAGTGACCAACTCCATGCGCCTGAACCGTTGAGGCTCAGGCGCCAGGGCCACTTGCCGCGATGACAGGGGCCTGCCGGCCCCAACTGGTTTATCATGACCCCTCCCACAGCAAGGCTCGCATCATGAACATCATCTTCGTCCTCATCCCCATCGCCATCCTGTTCGTCATCATCGCGGGGGTCGTCTTCTTCTGGGCCATTCGTTCGGAGCAGTTCGAGGATCTGGATCGCCAGGGCTCCAACATCCTGTTCGACGAGGAGCAACCCACCGCCAAGGGCGAGGACTCGAAACGCGATGACAAACAGCCTTGATCTGATGGGGGCCCTGCTGGTGGGGCTGGCAGGCTCAGGCCACTGCATCGCCATGTGCGGCGGTGTCTCGGCCGCTCTCTCCATGGCGATCCCGCCCGACAAACAGCACTTCTGGGGCCGGCTCGGCTACCTGCTCAACTACAACCTGGGGCGGATCCTCAGCTATGTGATCGCGGGCGCCCTGGTCGGTGGACTGCTGGCCACCACCGGCGAGCTCGGGGCCGGCAAGCATGCCATCGCCGGCTTGCGGCTGGTGGCGGCGCTGCTGATGGTAGCCCTCGGTCTCTATCTGGCCGGCTGGTGGCAGGGCATACTGCTGCTCGAGCGTCTCGGCGCCAGGCTCTGGCCCCACATCAGGCCACTGGCGGGCAAGTTTCTCCCCTTCCATTCGGCCCTGCAGGCCCTCCCCTTTGGCATGGTGTGGGGCTGGCTGCCCTGCGGTCTGGTCTACTCCATGCTGACCTGGAGTGCGGCGGCCGGCTCCGCCAGCGGCGGGGCCTTGCTCATGTTCTGCTTCGGCATCGGCACCCTGCCGACGCTGTTTGCATTGGGCGGCCTGGCGGACAGGTTGCGTTACTGGCTGACCCTGCGCAGCCTGCGCGTCGGAGGGGCTCTGCTGCTCATCCTGTATGGACTGCATACCCTCTGGATCGGCATTGCATCCTTTTGAAACCCTATCCAAAACGGATGAGTTGATGGTAAACTTGTTTGATATAAATCAATTATTCATATGAGCCTATGATCCCGGACAAGAAACCTGGCAGACGTATTCAGAGCGGTGGCTGTGCAATTCATTGCCAGGATTGCAGCATCAGCCAGCTCTGCATCCCCTTCACCCTGAACGACAACGAGCTCGATCAGCTGGACAGCATCATCGAGCGCAAGAAGCCGATCCAGAAGGGCGAGGAGCTGTTCAAGGCCGGTGATGAGCTGAAGTCGCTCTACGCCATCCGCTCCGGGACCATCAAGTCATACACCATCACCGAGCAGGGGGACGAGCAGATCACCGCCTTCCACCTGGCCGGAGATCTGGTTGGCTTCGACGCCATCCACAAGCAGGCTCACCCCTCCTTCGCCCAGGCGCTGGAAACCGCCATGGTGTGCGAAATCCCGTTCGATGTGCTCGACGATCTCTCCGGCAAGATGCCCAAGTTGCGTCAGCAGATCATGCGACTGATGAGCAACGAGATCATGGGGGATCAGGAGATGATCCTGCTGCTCTCCAAGAAGAACGCCGAAGAGCGCCTCGCCGCCTTCCTGCACAACCTGTCGGTGCGCTTCTCCGAGCGTGGCTTCTCCGCCAAGGAGTTCCGCCTCTCCATGACCCGTGGCGACATCGGCAACTACCTCGGCCTCACCGTCGAGACCATCAGCCGTCTGCTCGGCCGCTTCCAGAAGTCCGGCCTCATCAGCGTCAAGGGCAAGTACATCACGGTGCTGGATCATGTGGCACTCGGTGTCATGGCTGGCGCCACCCGCCCCGCCTGCGGCTGATCACACCCGCCTCTCCCCCCTATTGCCGGATCGGTTCGCCCTGAAATTTGATCCGGCACAGTTCCCCACCTTTCCCCTTGGACTAAGCTGTAAAGGCTAAAGAGTTGCCATCATTGGCGTTTTTGCCAAGGAGGAGAACATGGTCAAGTACCGAAATATTCTGGTGGTGATCAACCCGGAAGAGGAGCGCCAGATCGCGCTCGAACGGGCGGTCAAGATCGCCGAGCTGGACGAGGGCGCCCAGCTGACCCTGTTGCTGACCATCTACGACTTCTCATACGAGATGACGGCCATGCTGTCGGTGGATGAGCGGGAAGAGATGCGCCATGGGGTCATCTCGCAGCGCCGGGAATGGCTCGATGACATCCTGCAGCCCTACCGTGCCAAGGGGGTCGAGTGCGAGGTCAAGGTGGTGTGGCACAACCGCCCCTTCGAATGCGTGATCCAGACAGTGCTGACACAGCGCCACGATCTGGTGGTCAAGGCGACCCACCATCACTCCTTCCTGCAGACCTTCATCTTCACCCCGACCGACTGGCACCTGCTGCGCAAGTGTCCCTGCCCCGTCCTGTTGGTCAAGGAGGGTCATTGGCAGCGAGGCGGCAACATCATTGCCGCCATCAACTGCTCAAGCGATGATCTGGAGCAGAAGGTGCTCAATGAGCGCATCACCCGCGAGGGGGCCGCCATCGCCGATCTGCTCGGTTCCAACCTCTATCTGGTCAATACCTACCCGGGCACCCCGGTCAATGTGGCCATCGAGCTGCCCGAATTCGATCCCAACGCCTATAACGACGCCATCCGCAAGCACCACGAGGATCTGCTGCGCGAGCATGCGGATCAATTTGGCATCGGCCATATGTGGACAAAGGTGGCAGAGGGACTGCCGGAAGAGGTGCTGCCCGACATGGCCGACGATCTCAAGGCAACCCTGATGATCATGGGCTGCGTCGGCCGTACCGGCCTCTCCGCCGCACTGCTTGGCAACACCGCCGAGCACGTGGTGGATCGGCTCAACTGCGACATCCTGATCCTCAAACCGGACGATTACAGCTGCCCGGTGGACGACAGGCGTCATCCGGCATAAGCGTTTCTTGCCCTCCCCCGGGACATGGCTATAATAAGCCGCTTATTTTTGTCCCGGGTTTGAGGCCATGCACGAAGAGCTTAACGCCAAAGAGAAATACAGTTTCAACAAGCTGCAGAAGCGCCTGCGGCGCAACGTGGGTCAGGCCATCGCCGACTTCAACATGATTGAAGAGGGTGACAAGATCATGGTGTGCCTGTCTGGCGGCAAGGACAGCTTCGCCATGCTCGACATCCTGATGAGCCTGAAGGCGAGCGCCCCCATCCATTTCGATCTCGTGGCCGTCAACCTGGATCAGAAGCAACCCGGCTTCCCCGAGCACGTGCTGCCAGAGTACCTGGCCGCCCTCGGCGTCGACTTCAAGATCGTCGAGGAAGACACCTACTCCATCGTCAAGGACAAGGTACCGGAAGGCAAGACCACCTGCGCCCTCTGCTCCCGCCTGCGTCGCGGTATTCTCTACCGCAGCGCCCTGGAGCTGGGTTGCACCAAGATTGCCCTCGGCCATCACCGCGATGACATCCTCGAGACCCTGTTCCTCAACATGTTCTACGGCGGCAAGCTCAAGTCCATGCCCCCCAAGCTGGTGAGTGACGATGGCAAGAACGTGGTGATCCGCCCGCTGGCCTACTGCAAGGAGAAGGACCTGGTGCGCTACGCCGAGGTCAAGGCCTTCCCCATCATCCCGTGCAACCTGTGCGGCTCTCAGGAGAACCTGCAGCGCAAAGCCATCAAGCAGATGATGCAGGATTGGGATCGCCGCTTCCCTGGCCGCATAGAGACCATGTTTACCGCCATTCAGGACGTGATCCCGAGCCACCTGCTCGATCACAAGCTGTTTGACTTCAAGAGCATCAACCGCGATTCCGGCATCATCGACGGCGGCGACAAGGCATTCGATCCGCCCGAGCTGCCGACCGCCCCCCTGCTGAACATCGACGAGATGGACGTGCTGGATGTGATAGAGGTGCGCTAAGTACCGCCTTCCCTGTACCGCACATAGAAAAAAGGAGCGCCTGGCGCTCCTTTTTTATGGATTCTATTCATGGCGGACCCTGATCAACCCTTGTGCAACCAGGGGGTCAGTCGCAGGATCTCCCCCTGCAGCTGCAATTTGCCCGTCGCAAAGTCGGCCAGCAGCGCATTGTCGAGCAGCAGCTGGCCATCTCGCCAGGGCAGCGCCTGCTGGCGATCCCCATCGATGAGGTAGGCGGTGCCGCTCGGCTGTGCCAGGCTCACCCGTACCCCTTCCATCCCCGGCAGGAAGTACTTGCCGATCATGCCCGCCAGCTTGTCCAGCAACGCCTGCATGTCCTGCTGACGCCCCAACAGCTCGCTCACCTCGAACGCCCCCGCTGGTGCATCCGCCATCACCTGCACCGACAGATCGCAGCTGGCGTGCGGCTCGGTCAGCGCCACCACCACGGTGGCCTTGTCCAGGTTGAGATCGTCGTCATAGGGCAGGCGCAGTTCGCCGTCCACCGTCACCTCGGCAGCCACCTCCCTGTCCTGGGTGCTGACCCGCGCCGCGCTCAAGCCACAGCGCTGACCCGTCTGCGGATCGGTCAGATAAAAACCGAGTCTCGCCTGGCCAAATTCCCCCTTGGCGAAGGTCTTCATCTGGCTGTAGAAGGTTGAGTACTGCAGATCCAGCGAGGGCTGCGCCAGCCCAATGGTCGGCAGTAACAGCAAGCTTGCCGCCATGCCATGTCGAACCAGCTTCATATGCCGTCCTTTTGCATCATGCGTTGAAATGATCGGGGCCCTCTTTGCTTGCGCTCTCCCCTACCTCGGTCACCTCGACGGCGACCCCGCACAGATCCCGGTAGAGGATCCCCTTGCAGTTGAAATAGAGGGGGGCCACCCAGATAAGTCCCAGCCCCATGGGGATCAGGGCGAGGAAGAACAGCGCCAGCATGACGCCGTGCAGCAGCACTATGCTGGGCCAGCCACGGGCAAACAGCTTGAGCGAGAGCAGGATGGCCTGGGCCGGCGGCAGGCCGCGCTCCAGCACCAGGGGAACGGTGAACACCAGCCCCATGCCCACCAGCGCGGAGGGAATGAACGCCAGCATCACCGGCAGCCCCACCAGTTCGAACAGGGGGCCAAACAGGCTGGTGATCAGGCTGCCCAGCAGACTCAGGCTACCGAGGCGCAGGAAGTGGCGAAAGAAGTCGAACACCTGGTTCGGGCGGGCCCGCACCCCGACCGACTGTTGCAACCCCAGCATGTCGAGGGCAGAGGTCATGGGGGACATCATGACGGTGATGAGCAGGCTCAACACCAGCGCCATGTCCATGTCACCTTCCTGACTGAGATAGGGGGCCAGCAGGGTGTTGCTCAGCAGGATCCAGATCGCCATGACGCCGGCGATGGCCAGCGACAGGCCAAAGCCGGTGCGCCTGGTCTGTTGCCAGCCCTCCTTCACCACCCCTTGCAGGTCCAGACGATATCCCTGGCTGAGGGACTGTTCGAGGGTTCCACCGATCCGCATTTTATTACTCAATTGACTGTCCAACATCGAAAGCGACTGATCCAAGGTGGCACATTATAGCGATTTGACCGGGCATGCGTAGCCGTTTTTCCTGTTATCTGTTGTTCATAAAGCCATTGATTTTGTTGGCCGGCGCCCGGATCGGCCGCGATGGCGAGCCGTCTCAGGCCGGCCCGTCGCCAGCGATCACGACAGCCGGCTTGGCCCATGCCCGTCATGGGCGTAGGATGCCCAAGACCCATTTGATCGCCGGCGACTCGCCCTCGGGTACAGGCCGGAGATCGCACACAAGGAGACCCGCAATGTCCGAACTGACGCTCTATCTCGCCCCCGGCACCTGTGCAATGGCGGTACGCATCGCCCTGGTGGAGGCCGATGCCCCACATCGGATCAAGCGACTCGATCTGGTCGCCGGCGAGCAGCGCACCCCCGAATATCTTGCCATCAACCCCAAGGGGCGGGTGCCGGCGCTGGTCACCGAGCGCGGCGTGCTGACCGAGACCCCGGCCCTGCTGCTCTATGTGGCACAGCGTTTCCCGGCGGCCGGACTGGCACCGCTGGAAGACCCCTTCCTGCTGGCCAGGATGCAGGAGGTCAACCTGTTCCTCGCCGCCACCCTGCACATCTCCCATGCCCACGGGCGCCGCGGCAGCCGCTGGGCCGATGACGAGCAGGCCATCGCCGCCATGAAGGCCAAGATGCCGCAAAACATGCGCGACGGCTTCGCCGAGGTGGAAAACCACTACCTGACCGGCCCCTGGGTGCTGGGGGATCGCTTCAGCCTGGCCGACATCTACCTGTTCGTGGTGGCCAGCTGGCTGGAGAGCGATGGGGTATCCATCGACGAGTTCCCCAAGGTGGCGGCGCACTCCCGGCGGATGCAGGCCCGTCCCGCCGTGCAGCAGGCCCTGGTGATCTGATCCCGGAAGCGGGCGCCTGCCAGCGCCCGCTTTTTCAGCCATCATCCCCTCGCATTGAGATCGTTTTCACATTTTCATCATCTGTCGCTAGACCCGTTAACCGTTAACGCCTATCTTTCGCCTCACGACGCAACCGGTTGCGTAACCGGTTGCCTGACAGGATAACAGAGATGCGGGGTCCACCCGCCGAGGTGCTGTATGAAACGAGGCAAGCTGCTCAATGCCCCCCTGAGTGCCCTGGTGGCACAGATGGGTCACACCGACGAGATCACCGTTTGCGATGCCGGTCTGCCGATCCCGGCGGGCCCGGAGCGCATCGATCTGGCGCTGATGGCAGGCACCCCCAGCCTTGAGGCAGTGCTGACCGCACTCTTCACCGATCTGGTGGTGGAGAAGGTGATCATGGCGAGCGAGCTCAAGCTGATCAGTCCGCTCGCCCACCAGGCACTGCTCGATCAGATTGCGGCACACGCGCTCGATCAGGGCAAGCCCATCGCCGTCGAATATTGCCTGCACGAAACGTTCAAGAGCCGTACCCGGCAGAGCAAGGCCATAGTGCGCACCGGCGAGGTGACGCCCTA
This sequence comes from Aeromonas sp. sif2416, assembly GCF_019218665.1. NCBI lineage: Bacteria > Pseudomonadati > Pseudomonadota > Gammaproteobacteria > Aeromonadales > Aeromonadaceae > Aeromonas > Aeromonas sp. sif2416. The sequence continues at coordinate 247,524 of NZ_JAHUXC010000004.1, read as the reverse complement.
CGCCAACCTCATCCTCTGCGCCGGCGTGGCGTTTTAAGGCCATCCTAAGGAAACTGCCATGAGCACCCTCTCCTCGCCTTCCTCCGACCTCACCGGGAACGCCAAGGCCCTCCCCTCGCCCATTCTGGAGCTCACCGGGATCGTCAAGACCTTCCCCGGGGTGCGCGCCCTCGATGAGGCCGGCCTGCGCGTCTACCCGGGTCAGGTAATGGCCCTGCTCGGTGAAAACGGCGCCGGCAAGTCCACCCTGATGAAGGTGCTGACCGGCATCTATCAGGCCGACGGCGGTACTGTCAGCTATCGCGGCCAGCCGGTCCACTTCAAGGGGCCGCGAGACTCCCAGGATCAGGGCATCAGCATCATCCACCAGGAGCTGAACCTGCTGCCGGAGCTCTCCATTGCCGCCAACATCTTCCTCGGCCGCGAACCGCGCACCCGCTTTGGCAACATCGATCACCCGCAGTTGCGCGCGCGGGCCGGCACCCTGCTGGCTCGGCTCGGGGTCAAGCATGGCCCGGATACCCGGCTCGGGGATCTCTCCATCGGCGAACAGCAGATGGTGGAGATCGCCAAGGCGCTGTCGTTCGATGCCAGCGTCATCATCATGGATGAGCCCACCGATGCGCTGACCGACACCGAGACCGAGCAGTTGTTTGTTGTCATCCGCGAACTGCGCGAGCAGGGCTGCGGCATCGTCTACATCTCCCATCGTCTGAAGGAGATCTTCCAGATCTGCGACAGGGTCACCGTGCTGCGGGACGGCAAGTGGATCGGCGAGCAGGCGGTGAGCGAGCTGGACGAGGACAGGATCATTGAGATGATGGTCGGCCGCCGGCTGGAGGAGCAGTACCCGCGCCTCGCCCGCGAGCTCGGCCCCGTCAGCCTGCAGGTGAGCGATCTGAGCGGCCCCGGCGTGCGCGGGGTGAGCTTCTCCCTGCGCCAGGGAGAGATCCTGGGCTTCAGCGGCCTGATGGGCTCGGGGCGCACCGAGCTGATGAAGCTCATCTACGGCGCCAACCTCATCAGCGCCGGTGAGATTGCCGTGGATGGTCACGCCCTGCGGCCCCGCAGCCCCGCCGATGGCCTCAAGGCCGGCATCGCCTACATCTCCGAGGATCGCAAGGGGGATGGCCTGGTGCTGGAGCTGTCGGTGCGGGAGAACATGAGCCTCTGTGCCCTTAACGAATTCAACAAGGGTGGCCGGATCGACGGCAAGGCGGAGCGCCAGGCGGTGGCCGACTACGTGCGGCTGTTCAACATCAAGACCCCGAGCGGCGAACAACTGATCAAGCTGCTCTCCGGCGGCAACCAGCAGAAGGTCGCCATCGCCAAGGGACTGTTGACTCGTCCCAAGGTGCTGATCCTCGACGAGCCTACCCGCGGCGTCGACGTGGGGGCAAAAAAAGAGATCTACCAGCTCATCAACCAGTTCAAGAAGGAGGGGATGAGCATCATCCTGGTCTCCTCCGAGATGCCGGAGGTGCTCGGCATGAGCGACCGCATCCTGGTGATGCACGAGGGACGCATCAGCGCAGAATTCATGTCCCGTGACGCCAATCAGGAGAAACTGATGGCCGCGGCAGTCGGTAAACAGTGGCAAGCAAAGCAAGAGGCACAGCAATGACAACCCAAACCCTTCCCCGCCGTGGCGTCATGAGCAAGGCCTGGTGGATCGAGAACAAATCCCTGGTAGCCCTCTTGGTGCTGATCGGCGTGGTCTCCTTCCTGAGCCCGAACTTCTTCACCGCCGACAACCTGCTCAACATACTGCGCCAGACCTCGGTCAACGCCATCATGGCGGTCGGCATGACGCTGGTCATCCTCACCGCCGGCATCGATCTCTCGGTCGGCTCTGTGCTGGCCCTGTGCGGCGCCCTGGCCGCCACCATGGTGGCCATGGAGCTGCCGATCTGGCTGGTGGTGCCGCTCACCCTGGGTGCCGGCGCCCTGCTCGGCGGCGTCAGCGGGCTCATCATCGCCAAGGGCAAGGTGCAGGCCTTCATCGCTACCCTGGTGACCATGACAGCCCTGCGCGGCGTGACCATGGTCTACACCGAGGGGCGCCCCATCTCCACCGGCTTCAGCGACGGTGCCGATCACTTCGCCTGGCTGGGTACCGGTTACCTGTTCGGCCTGCCGGTGCCCATCTGGCTGATGGCCATCGTCTTCCTGCTGGCCTGGTACCTGCTCAATCACACCCGCCTCGGCCGTTATATCTACGCCCTCGGCGGCAACGAGTCGGCCACCCGCCTCTCCGGCATCAACGTGGCCCGGGTCAAGCTCGCGGTCTACGGCCTGTGCGGCATGCTGTCGGCCCTGGCCGGCCTCATCGTCACCTCCCGCCTGTCGTCGGCCCAGCCGACCGCCGGCATGGGCTATGAGCTGGATGCCATCGCCGCCGTGGTGCTGGGTGGCACCAGCCTGATGGGGGGCAAGGGCCGCATCATGGGGACCCTGATCGGGGCACTCATCATCGGCTTCCTCAACAACGCCCTCAACCTGCTCGACGTCTCGTCCTATTACCAGATGATTGCCAAGGCCAGCGTGATCCTGCTCGCCGTGATGATCGATAACAAAAGCAAGTAATGCACACACAAGGAATGAAACGATGAAAAAGCTCAATACCCTGCTCGCCGCCGCCATCATGTCCGTGCTGGGCACTGCCCAGGCTGCCGATCACACCCTGGCCATGGTGGTGTCCACCCTCAACAACCCCTTCTTCGTCACCATGAAGGAAGGGGCCGAAGCCAAGGCCAAGGAGCTTGGCTACGAGCTGGTGGTGCTGGACTCCCAGAACGATCCGGCCAAGGAGCTCTCCAACGTGGAAGATCTCACCGTGCGCAAGGTCGACGCCATCCTGATCAACCCGACCGACTCCGAGGCCGTGGGCAATGCCATCCGCCTGGCCAACAAGGCGAATATCCCGGTGCTGACCCTGGACCGAGGCGCGGCCCAGGGTGAGGTCAAGGCCCACATCGCCTCAGACAACGTGGCCGGTGGCAAGCTGGCCGGTGACTTCATCACCGAGAAGCTGGGGACCGGTACCAAGGTGATCCAGCTCGAAGGGATCGCCGGCACCTCCGCCGCCCGTGACCGTGGTGAGGGCTTCGCCCTGGCGGTGGCCGCCAACAAGCTGCAGGTGCTGGCCTCCCAGCCCGCCGACTTCGATCGCACCAAGGGTCTGAACGTCATGGAAAACCTGCTGGCCGCCCACCCCACCGTGCAGGCCGTGTTCGCCCAGAACGACGAGATGGCGCTGGGTGCCATCCGCGCCGTGCAGGCGGCCGGCAAAGAGGTGATGATCGTCGGCTTCGACGGCACGGACGATGGCAAGGCGGCGGTGGCCAAGGGTAAACTGGCCGCCACCGTGGCCCAGCAACCGGCCCTGATCGGTGCCATCGGCGTGGAAACCGCCGACAAGGTGCTCAAGGGTCAGCCGGTGGAGCAATCCATCCCGGTGCCGCTGCAGATCGTCAGCAAATAAGTCTGATAAAGGGGGAGGCTCGCCTCCCCCTTTGCTGGTTCTTACAGAGCCGCTTGGCTTGGGCCCACTCAAGCCAAGATGTTCTCAAGCAAGGGTGATCGATATGAATCGTCTCGTAGTTCTCGGCAGCGTCAATGCGGATCATGTGCTGCGCGTCCCCCACTTTCCCCGTCCCGGTGAGACCCTGACCGGCCACGGCTACCAGGTCGTCCCCGGTGGCAAGGGGGCGAACCAGGCGGTCGCCGCCGCACGGCTGGGGGCCCCCGTCTCCTTCATAGCCCGCATCGGGGATGATGCCATCGGTCACCAGATGCAGGCAGGCTTCGCCGCCGACGGCATAGACGTGAGCGCGGTCGAGCGCGATGAGGCGCTCCCCACCGGCATCGCCATCATCTACGTGAGCGACGAGGGGGAAAACAGCATCGGCATCTCCGCCGAGGCCAACGGCGCCCTGAGCCCCGAGATGGTCAAGCGCCACGAGTCCATGATTGCCGACGCCCACACCCTGCTGCTGCAGCTGGAGGTGCCGCTGGAGAGCGTCTTCGAGGCGGCCCGGCTGGCCCGTGCCCATGGCACCCGGGTGGTGCTCAATCCGGCACCCGCCCGGCCACTCTCCGCGGAACTGCTGGCGCTGGTGGATCTCATCACCCCCAACCAGACCGAGGCCGAGCTGCTGACCGGGGTCCCCGTCACCGACGAGGCCAGTGCCCGCGAGGCGGCTGCCCGCTTCCATCAGCTGGGGATCCAGGAGGTGATGATCACCCTGGGCGCGCAAGGGGTCTACTGCAGCAACCCCAGCCAACAAGCGCTCATCCCGGGTTTTCGGGTGACGGCGATCGATACCACGGCGGCGGGAGACACCTTCAACGGCGCCCTGCTGGCGGCGCAGCTGGCGGGCCATGACTTCAACGGCGCGGTGCGTTTCGCCCACGGCGCGGCCGCGCTCTCGGTCACCCGACTGGGAGCCCAGAGCTCCATCCCGAGCAAGGCCGAGGTGGAGACCTTCCTGCTCGCGCAAGCCGCGCAGGGGCACTGATGGCCAATATCAAGGAGGTGGCCGCGCTGGCGGGGGTCTCCACCACCACTGTCTCCCACGTCATCAACGAGACCCGCGTCGTGAGCGATGCGACCCGCGAACGGGTCTTCGCCGCCATGCAGAGCCTCAACTATGCCCCCAGCCTGGTGGCGCGCAGCCTCAAGGTGAAGGAGACCAACAGCATCGGCATGCTGGTCACCACCTCCAGCAACCCCTTCTTCGCCGAGGTGGTGCGCGGGGTGGAGCGCTACTGCTTCGAGCAGGGTTACAACCTGATGCTGGGCAACACCGAGGGCCAGGCCGAGACCGCCCTCTCCTATCTCAAGATGATGCTGCGCAAGCGGGTGGATGGGCTGCTCATCATGTGCAGCGAGGGCCAACAGGAGGTGTTCAACCAGCTCGACTGGCTCAAGAGCCTGCCGGTGGTGGTGATGGACTGGGGCATGGAGAGCAAGGAGGTGGATCTCATCGCCGACAACTCCCATCGCGGCGGCTATCTGGCGACCCGCCACCTGCTGGCGCTGGGCCACCGCGCCATCGGTTGCATCACGGGCCCCCACAGCCGGGCCCCGGCCAATCAGCGCCTGGCGGGCTTCGAGCAGGCGATGCAGGAGGCTGGCCTTGCCATCAACCCGGCCTGGGTCCAGGAGGGGGATTTCGACTGTGCCAGCGGCCACGATGCCATGCTGCGCCTGCTGGCCATGCCAGAACGCCCCAGCGCCCTCTTTGTCTGCAACGACATGATGGCCATGGGGGTCATCAGCGCCGCCCATCGCGCCGGCCTCGTCATCCCGCGGGATCTCTCCCTCGTCGGCTACGACAACGTGGCGCTGGCCCAGTACATGTCACCCCCGTTGACCACGGTCAACCAGCCGAAGGAGGAGCTGGGTCGCCTCGCCGTCACCCGTCTGCTGGCACGGATCAATGGGGAGCGGATCGACAACCGGATGATCACGGTCGACCCTGACCTGGTGATCAGGGACTCCTGCGCCCCCTTCCCGTCCGCCGAGACACCGCACCACTCCTAGCCGCCAGCCATGGCAAGGCGCAAGATCAACAAGGGCGGCCCAATGGCCGCCCTTGTTGTCTATGCCGATTCAATACGGCTGCTCGCGCTGTTCTACCCTGTCCTCCATCTCCTCTTCCGCCCCGAGCCGACTCAGGCGCAGCAAGCCCAGCCGCTGCGCCAGGGGTTGCAGCAAGACATCGTGATCGGCGGGCTCGGGCAGCCAGTAGCGCACCGGCCAGCCGGCCCGCAGAAGCGCGGGGACCCGGCTGCCCAGCTCATGCAACGCCAGCACGCAACCACGCTGGCGCATCTTCTCCAGCAGGAGGGGATCCTCCGTCAGCGTCGGCAGCGCCAGGATCAGCGACGCCGCAGGCAAGGCGGGCAAGTACGCCAGCACATGGGCCAGTTGCGCCTGCTGATGCAGCACTAGCAACACGGGCAAGGGGTGGGTCGACTCCGCCAACAGCCGCGCCACCACCGGGCCCAGCACCCCGCGTTCCTGCATCCAGTCCACATCGCACGGCTGCTGCCCCACCCGCCAGCGCAGGCTGATTGCCAGGACCCGCTGCCCCCGCTCGTCTTCCAGCTCCTCTGACATCGTCTCCAGCGGGGATGGGGCGGCCCCCGCCAGCCACTCCCGCAGCTGATGCAACTGCCGCTGACCCATGTTCAGGGCCGCCTTCATCGCAGGCTGGAACCAGATCAGGGTAGCGTCGTCCCGCTTGGCCTGATTCAGGGCCAGGATGGCCTGCTCCAGCAGCATGCCAGCATCCTCCCCCTCCGCCTGCGCCACCCCGAACCGACAGGCTAGATCGAAGCTGCTCTCCCGGGTCACGAACTCGAACTTCAGCAGGGCCACCATCCCCTCCATCTGCTGTTCGATGACCTCCTGACCACCGGCCAGCACCACGGCAAACTCATCCCCTCCCAGTCGGTAGGCCCGGCCGGGATACTGTTGCCGCAGCTTGGCGGCGACCGTCTGCAGCAGGCGATCGCCGACCTGATAACCGAGCAGATCATTGACCTGCTTGAACCGCTTCAGATCCAGCACCACCAAGGCCTGGGCACGACCCAGCCGCAAGGATTGCTTCAGTTGCGCCTGCAAGGCGCGGCGATTCCCCAGCCGGGTCATGGGATCGAGCAGGGAGAGGCGACGGTTCTGCAGATTGACGCGAATGAGGGCAAACACCAGGACGCCCCCCGTCACCAGCAGGATCAGCTGCCAGATCTGCAGCCAGAACAGGCTCTGGCGGATCTGGTTGACCGAGGCCTCCCGCTCCTGGCCGGAGAGGATCTGATTGCCGATCTGCTCCACCTGGTGGGTCAGCTCGGCAATCCTGGCTTGCGTGCGATCCAGTGCGGCCCCCTCCTGCAGCGCGCCAGCCTGCATCTGGGGCTCCAGCAGCTTGATTTGATCAAACAGCCGCGCCACCACCTTGCCCAGCCCGTAGCGACCACGGGCATCGGCGGTCTCGCTGCTGATGAGGAAGATGTCCAGCCGGTTCCACAGCAGATCGTAATCCAGGCTCAGGGTCTCCATCTCCAGCGCCCCCGCCCGATAGAGGCGCAAGTCATAGAGGAAGCGCTGGGACTCCAGCATGGTCTGGCTGATGTTCCAATGGATGTTGCGATAGAAGGTATCCACCAGCTGCTCGTGACGATGCTGCAGGTAGAGACCCCACACCGATGAGAACAGGAACAGCAGCGAGATGGCGGCAAGCAGCAGATTGTGGCGGTGACGGCGCGTCAAGGGAGGACCTCGATGCGGGTCACCTGCCACACCATGCTGTTATGGATGGCGGAGACATTCAGTTGGGGATGAGCTGAGAGCGGTACCAGCAGCCAGAGCGGCCCCTTGTTGCGACGGGTCAGCGCCTTGTCATCCTGATAGCGCGCCAGGGTCAGCGGCGCCTCGGCAAACAGGGCGAGATCCACCCGCTGCTGATAGCCATTGAGGGCGAAGACCTCGATCTCGCGGACATCCTTCACCCCCTGCGCCGCCAGCAGACCCGCCAGGGTGGCGCCACGGTAGCGGTGCATGCCCTGGGTCCAGGGCGTTTCCGTGTTGAATTCGATCTGCGGCAGGGCCGCAAGGGCCGCCTCGTCGAGGCTGATCTCCCGTTTGTCGGGCAGGATCAGCTGCAGCAAGGGGGTCGATGCCTGCACGCTGGCCGTGATCAGGGCCAGAAGGAAAAACGCGATCCAATGCTTCAAGATGCTCATGATGATTACGCCGACTGCACCCCATATTTTATGGGCCAGTGTGGCGGCTTCATCAAGCCAATGCAACTGTGGTGTTACACAATAGTTATGGGCCGCGCATCTCCATCCAGTTGTGTCCGTCGACCGCCTTGGGCTGGTGCACGCCGCACCGTTGCAGCAACTCATCCACGAAGGCCGGCACCAGCACGGACGCCGGGCCGTAGCGTTTCTCATCGAACTGGCTGCCCACCTCGCTCGGTTCCAGATTGAGCTCTATGGTATGGGCACCGTTGAGCCCCGCCTCGTGCACGAAACCGGCCGCCGGATAGACGGCCCCCGAGGTGCCGATGGAGATGAACAGATCGCACTGGGCCAGGGCGCCATAGATGCGATCCAGCCCGAGCGGCATCTCGCCAAACCAGACCACATGGGGTCGCAGCGGCTGGGGAAACTGGCAGCAGGAGCAGAGCTCCTCCTGGTGGAGCGCCCCGCGCCACTCGAGCACCTGGCCCGAGACCGGGCAACGCACCTTGAGCAGCTCGCCATGCATGTGGATCAGGTTCTTGCTGCCCGCACTCTCGTGCAGGTTGTCGATGTTCTGGGTGATCAGGGTGACGCGCCCCGGCAGCAGACGCTCCAGCCTGGCCAGGGCGTAATGGGCCGGATTGGGATGGATCTGGGGCTGTTGCAGCTGCTGGCGACGAGAGTTGTAGAAGCTTTGCACCAGCTCGGGATCCCGGGCATAACCCTCGGGGGTGGCCACATCCTCAACCCTGTGCTCCTCCCACAGGCCGTCACTGGCCCGGAATGTCTTGATACCGGACTCGGCCGAGATGCCGGCACCGGTGAGGATCACGATATGTTTGGCTGACTGCACCATGGCTGATTTCCTCCGACGGGTTACCAGGCTGACCTTAGCACAGGGGGGCGGGCCAGCCCATTCGCCCTTGGTCTTATGAGCGATCCTGATCCAGGCCGTCGAGCACGCTCAAGTCCAGCCTGACGAATATCATCTCCCGCCCCGTCACCAGGGTCAGCGGCAGCCCCAGGCCCCGCAGCAGAGTCAGCATGGGGCGATTCTGACTCAGCACCTCCGCCGTCCACTCCCGGATCCCCTCCGCCCGCGCCAGCAGCGCCAGCGCCAGCAGGATGCGGCGCCCCGCCCCCCGCTGCTGGAAGTGATCCGCGACTATGCAGGAGAACTCGGCCCGATCCGGGTGCAGCCGCCGCCGGATGGACTGGGCCACGGCCAGAGGGCGGCCCGCGGCATCCGTCAGCAACAAGCCAATCTGGGCGGCGCGCGGGTAATCGAGGAAGAAGGTCACCTGCGAGGGGGTGGGTGGCTGCTTGGGACGCATGAAGCGCAGGTAGACACTCTGCTCGCTGAGCTCCCCATAGGCGGCCTCGAGAGGCGCCGGATCGGCCCCCGCCAACTCCTGCAACCGGCAACTTAGGCCCCCCACCACCATCACCAGAGGCAAGGCGCCCCGGCTGGTGGGATGAGGCCAGCCCGCCAGCCCCGCGCGCAGACGAGCCACGTCGGCCGGCCAGCACAGATAGCGGGTCACCAGCGCCCCATGATGCCGCGATCCTGCCAGGGGGAGGCATCGAGCAGGTTGAAGGGATCGTCGATATAGATGGCGATCCCCAATTCCCTGGCCCGGCCGATGAAGCGGTCAAGCAGGGAGTCCGTCGCCATCGCCTCCAGCTCCGGCAACAGGTGTTGTCCCAGCAGCAGGTGCTGGAGCGGCAGTCGCTCCAGCTTGTCGAACGGCAGATGTTGAATGCTGTCGAGCAGCAGCGCCAGACGGGCCCCGGCCAGGCTGGCCTGCAGCACCAAGGCGAAGCGATCCGCCTTGCTCAGCAGCTGATCGCGCCGGTGGATGACCAGGGTCAGCTCGCCCGCCAGGCGGCCGTGCTGCTCCAGCCACGTCTTGAGCTGCTCCCAGTGGGGTGGCAGCCCGCTCACGGCCAGCCAGATGGGCAAGCTGGATGAGGCCGCATCCGCCAGCAGGCCGAGCTGACCCCGCACCTCGCCATTCCAACTGCGAATGGTGCGCTTCAACCCGCTCAGCCGGCGCTGACGCTGGGGCCCCAGATAGAGGGTCTTGAGCAGGCGGAGCAGATCGTCGCTCTGCAGCGGCTTGGCCAGCGCGGCCAGCACGTTGAAACCGGCGTCGTGCAGCAGGCGACGGGCCCCGTCGATCAGGGTCTGATCATGGGCGGAGAGCAGTATGATGGGCAGACCGCTGTGCTGGTACTGGGGATGGCTCATCAACAGGCTGATGGCATCTTGCTCCGCCAGGCTGAGATCGCAGATCAGCAGTCGCACCTCGCCCTGCTCCAGGGCCCGCAGGCAGGCATCGCCGTCCTGTACCCACTGGCAGGGTAGCCCCAGCGCTTGGATCTCCTGCTGGATGCAGGCCCCCTGAAAGGGGTGATCCTCCAGCAACAGCACCTGCAATCTTGCCAACCAGTCGCGCCACCCCTGTTCCCGCTCCTGCAAGCCCACCAGCCAGGGATCGGAGAGCTGGTAGATGCCCTGCCCTCGGGTCATCAGCCGGGGCAGATAGCTGGCCCCGGCATGGGCGGCGGGCTCGAACAGCGCGATGGCACCGGCGGCAAACAACGCTTCCCACTGCCAGCCAGGCTCGGGCTGGGTGCGGTGCAAGCTGGCGTACTCGGGTACCCCTGCCGCCTGCACGGCCTGATGGGACGCGGCGTCAAGGGCATAGATGCTGACGGGATGGAACCCTGGCTCCAGGCTCACGTCCGATTCCAGCAGCGCCAATAACTCTTCGTCTGTGATGATCATCTCATACCCTCTTGCCCAATTGCCGACAGACCTCATCCACGGCATGGCGCAGTGACTCGATCAGGGGCTGCTCGGGGGCTCGCTGCCAGCGCTCAATCACCTCGACCAGCGCCGCTGCTCCCACCATTTTGGCGGCCCCCTTCATCTTGTGTAAAGCCGTATTGAGGGCCCGCTCATCCCCTTGTGTGACGCAGTCCGCAATGTCGGCCAGATCCTGGCGGGTAGAGGCCAGATAGAGGCTGATGAGCTCGGCGCTGAGTGGCGCCAGCTCTGCCCAGGGCTGGGGCGTCTCCTCCTCCTGACGGGTTCCGGCGGCCTGCCCGGACAGGCTGCGCAGCAAGATGGCCAACTCCTTCAGCATCACCGGCTTGTCCAGATGGCCGTGGCAGCCACTGTCGGCCAGTTGCTCTGCCGCCTGCTCGCTCAGATCCGCGGTGATCACGTAGACCGGCAGCTGTTGCCAGCGCGGGGAGTCCCGCAGCTGACGGCACAGCTCGGCTCCATCCATCACCGGCATCTGCAGATCGGTCAGCACCAGATCGACCGACTCGTGCTGTAGGATATCCAGTGCCAGCCGGCCATTGGCGGCGCTCAACACCTCGGCCCCCAGCTGGCTGAGCTGCATGCCGATCAGCACCCGGTTCACCTCGTGATCTTCCACCAGCAGGATCCGCATGCCGGCCCCCGGCAGGTCCGCGATCTCGCCGCCTTCGCTGGCGAGCCTGGGTTGCAGCAGACTGACCACTGAACCCGGGATCCAGGGTTCCCCCTGCCAGGACCAGTAACGCAGGCCCCGCTCGTCCAGCTCAGCGCTCAGGTAAGGCCCGTCAAGGTCTTCGCTCACGCCGATCTCGACCAGCCAGCCACGCATGTAATCCAACTCAGCGCCAACCAGCCGCAGGCTGAGGGCATTGACCCTGGGTTGCCAGGGTGACTTCTCCCGCAATGGTCGCAGCGGCAGCGAGCAGGTGAAGCGGCTGCCGCCGGTGGCCAGGGCCTCGACCCGGATCTCGCCGCCCATCTGCTCCATCAGCTGGCGACTGATGGCCAGCCCCAGCCCGGTCCCCTGTGCCCTTGGCTGGCCCGGCTCCTCCCCCTGCTCGAAGGGCAGGAACAGCCGGGGCAACAGCTCGGCGCTGATGCCGGGCCCCTGATCATCCACCCCGCAGCAGAGCCACTCCCCCTGCCGGCGGGCCCACAGCACCACCTCGCCGGTCAGGCTGAACTTGATGGCGTTGGCGAGCAGGTTGTGCAGCACCTGCTGCACCCGGTGAGGATCGAGCTCCATCAAGGCGGGCAGATTGGTATCCAGCGCGAGGCGCAGTTGCAACCGCTTGGAGCGCGCCTTGGACCAGTGCACCGCCGCCACGTGTTCGCACAACTCCACCAGATCGGTCGGCTGCGGGGAGAGCCGCAACTGGCGGCTCTCGTTGCGGCTGAAATCGAGCACGTCGTTGAGCAGCCCCAGCAGCTCGTTGCCCGCCTGCCTGACGTGAGTCAGCACCGATGCCTGCTCCGCCGAGAGCTCGGTCTGATCGAGCCACTCCAGCAGCCCCAGGATGGCATTCATGGGGGTACGGATCTCGTGGCTCACGGCCGCCAGGAAGCGTCCCTTGGCGAGCACGGCCTGCTGGGCCTGCTCGTGGGAGAGCTGCAGCGCATGCTCCTGCTCGACCCTGTCGGTCACATCCTGCACCACCCCATAGACGCGCCACCCCTCCCCCTGGCTGCGCCCTCGACCGGAGAACTGCAACCAGCGCGAGCCCTTGGTCGGGTGCCGGTAACGCAGCAGATGGGAGAAGGGACTCCCCGCCTGCAACATGGCCAGCATGGGGGCGCGCATCTTGCGTCTGTCCTGGCGCGCGAGCCGGGTGAGAGTCGCATTGGAGTTGAGCCGGATCTGCTGGCTGGCCAGCCCCAGCAGCTCGTAGCTGCCGCGGCTGACGAATTCCACCCCGGTGATGGCACCGCCCTGCAGGGTGAACTGGAGCACCACCCCGGGCACCGTATTGGTGAGGGCGCGCAGCCGCCGCTCCGCCTGGCGCAGCAGCCGGGTGCGCTCGCGCAGGGCACTGATGTCGGACAGGGCGATGAGATCGCCGGCCGGGGTCTGTGGGCCGAGCTGCAGCGGGATCTGGGCATAGGAGTAGACCTGCTCGCGCAGGGAGAGCTCCCCCTCTGCCCCTTGCAGCCGTGGCTCGGGCAGGATCAGCTCTGCTGAGTAGCGCGCCTCCAGCCGCTTGGCCTGCTTGTTGCGCTTGATGATCTCGCCCCTATCGTTGCGCAGGAACACGGGCATGGGCAGCGCCTGGAACAGGGACTCCCTGAACTTGCTCTCCTGGGCCAGCGCCTGCTCCGCCTTGCGCCGCTCGCGGGCCTCCAGGGCCAGCTGTTGGCGGGAGCGCCAGATCGACCAAATCACCGCCGCGCTGATCAACAGTGCCAGCAATACTGATCCGAGCCAGAAGCCATAGCTGACGCCGCTCTGCTGGGTCAGCACCAGCCGGCGCCAGCGCTGGGTCAGCTCGTCGTTCTGCCGATCGTTGATCGTCATCAGGCTCTGCTCGATCACCCCGGCCAGCCTCGGCTGATCATGCCTGATGGCAAAGCCGAGTCCAAAGCTCTCCGGCAGCTCCTTGACGCTGAGATCGGCCAGCTGGTTGTTGCGCAGCGGATACTGCAGCTGGTAGAGCTCCGCCAGCATGGCGTCGGCCTCTCCCTCCTGCACCGCATCCAATCCCTCCATCAGGCTGTCGACCCGCAGCCAGTCATGCTGGCCGAAGTTGGCCAGCATGCTGGTGTCATACAGCATCTTGGGCACCACTATCTTGCCCTTCACCTCATCGAGCCGCTGATGGGCCCCCAGCTTGCGGCTGACCAGGGCATAGCGGCTCATGGCCACGGTGCGGGTAAAGTCGAATTCCCGGTTGAGCGCCGGCGTCTCCAGCAGGCCGGCCATCATGGCGGCCTCGCCGCTGCGCAGCTTGGCCAGCGCCTCCTCCTTGCTGGCGACGGGGATGACTTCGAAGGTCAGCCCGGTCTGCCTGCTCACCCGCCGCAACACATCGCCACTCCAGCCGACCAGCTGGCCCTGCTGATTGACGCCGCTGTAGGGCATGAAGGCCGGATCCGCCACCAGCTTGATGGTGCGGGAGGTCCCGATGAGCCAGGCCTGCTCCTTGTCGGTGAAGTGCAGCGGGTTGATGTCCTGCTCACTCTGCGGCAAGTAGCGGCCCAGATCCCGGTAGAGGCTGCCCGGCGGGAGGAAACGGATCGCCGTGTCGATCAGCTGCTGCAGCTCGGGTCTGTCTCGCATCATCAGCCGGTAGCTGACCACCAGCTCGTCGCTGCGCAGGCGACGCAGACGCAGCCCCTCGTCCGGGTATTCCCGCATCAGGTAGCGCAGTTGCAGGTAATCGCCGAGGTAGGCGCTGCCCTTGCCGGCGATCAGGGCCGAATACCAGTTATCGGCATCGGTCAGAGCCAGCTGGGACGATTGGGGATAGAGTCCCTTCAGCACCTCGGTCGACTGCCAGATGGGCGAGACCAGGAAGGAGGCCTGCTCCAGCTCGCCCCGGTAGAGGATGGCGGACTCCGCTTCCAGCATGGCCCGGCTCAGCGCCATGCCGGGTTGGGCATGCAGGGAGGGACCTATGTGCGGGATTAGATCGCAGCGCCCCTCTTGTAGACCCTGCTCTACCGCCGACCAGTTGGGCAGCTTGTCAAACTGCAACGGCACCGGCAGTTGCTGTGCCAGGCGTTGCATCTGATCGATGAGCAATCCCCCCTGTTTTTCCAGATAGGGAGGGCGCTGCAGGGCGGGATAGCAGAACGTCAGCTGGGTCAGCGAATCGGCATAGGCCTGGGTATCAGGCGGCAGGGGGAGTACGGCGGCACGCAGTGGCATGGCCAGCAGCGCGCCCAACAGTAGGCTGAATTTTGTCATCGAAATGGGAAAGCCAGGCATTTGCCTGGCTTTCTGTCACTCATTGGGTTCAACATTTTCTACCCTGGCCTTGAGCTTCTGGCCAGGCCGGAAGGTCACCACCCGCCGGGCGCTGATGGGAATATCTTCGCCGGTCTTGGGGTTACGTCCGGGACGCTGATTCTTCTCACGAAGGTCAAAATTACCGAAGCCTGAAATCTTGACTTGTTCACCGCGCTCGAGCGCCTGTCTGATTTCCTCAAAGAAGGCTTCCACCATGTCTTTGGCTTCACGCTTGCTCATCCCGAGTTGGGTGAACAGGTGCTCTGCAATGTCGGCTTTGGTAAGCGCCATAGATCAATCCCTCAAGGATGCATTCAACTCTTCACCGAGGGCCCGCACGACATTGTCTACGGTCTCGGCAATCTCTTTCTCCTCCAGGGTGCGCTGGTTGTCTTGTAAAACTAGACTGATGGCCAGGCTCTTCTTGTCCTCTGCCATACCAGCACCCTGGTATACGTCAAACAAGTTTATTCCAACTAACTGATTTCCGCCAACTTTTTTAATTACTGCGAGCACATCACCGGCCAGAACCTGGTGGTCAACCACCACGGCGATGTCGCGACGGTTGGCCGGGAAGCGGGAAACTTCGGCCGCAACCGGCACCTTGGCGGGGATCAGCTTGTTCAACTCCAGCTCGAACATGATGGCACGGGTCTTGAGACCCAGCTTCTTCTCGAGGCTCGGGTGGATCACGCCGATGTGGCCGATGACGGCGCCATTGCGCAGGATGGCCGCGCTCTGGCCCGGGTGCAGGGCGCTGTGCTCGGTGCGCTCGAAGCTGAAGCTGGCCCCTTCGGCGGTGAGATCCAGCACGGCTTCCAGATCCCCTTTCAAATCAAAGAAGTCGGCGCCACGGCTCTTGATGTCCCAGTGCTCGTCGCTCTGGTTGCCGGTGATGATGCCAGCCAGCATGGGCTCCTGACGGATGCCATTTTCGGCGCTCTCGTCCTTGATGAAGCGCAGACCCTGCTCGAACAGGCGCACGCGCCCCTGCTGGCGGTTCTGGTTGTAGACCACCGCCTGCACCAGACCCGGGAACAGGGAAACGCGCATGGCGGACATCTCGACCGAGATCGGGTTCGGCAGCACTATGGCATCGCTCTGCGGGAACAGGGTCTGCTGGGCCTTGGGATCCACGAAGCTGTAGGTGATGGCTTCCTGGAAACCGCGGTCAACCAGCAGGTCACGCACCCGTTTGAGGGTCACTTGGCCCTCTGCCTGCTCCACCATGGCCAGGGAGGCGGCCGGTTTCAGGTTCGGGATGTTGTTGTAGCCGTAGATGCGGGCCACTTCCTCGATGAGGTCTTCCTCGATGGCGATGTCGAAACGCCAGGAGGGCGCCAGGGCGGTCCAGCCGTCGGCCTCGAGGGTCACCTGCATGCCGAGGCGAGTCAGGATCTCGACCACCTGAGCATCGGCCACGCTGATGCCGATCACCTTGTCGAGCTTGGTACGACGCAGCTTGATGGGGGTCGCCTTGGGCAGATGGGCATCGGATTTGACCTCGATGACCGGACCCGCTTCACCGCCGCAGACATCCAGCAGCAGTCGGGTGGCTCTGTCCATCACCTTGGCTTGCAGCTGTGGGTCTACCCCGCGCTCGAAGCGGTGGGACGAGTCGGTATGCAGGCCATAGGCACGGGCACGGCCGGTGATGGAGAGCGGTGCGAAGAAGGCACACTCCAGCAGCACGTCCGTGGTCTCGGCGGACACGCCGGTGCGCTCGCCGCCGAAGATGCCGGCCATGCAGGCTGGACCCTGTGCGTCGGCAATGACGAGCGTGGTCTCTTTGAGCTTGACCTCGTTGCCGTCGAGCAGGGTCATCGGCTCGTCGGCCTTGGCACGGCGCACCACCAGCTCCCCGTCCAGCTTGGCCAGATCGAAGGCGTGCATCGGCTGACCGTATTCCAGCAGCAGGAAGTTGGTGATGTCGACGATGGCGTCGATGGAGCGAATGCCGCCACGGCGCAGCTTTTCCTGCATCCAGAGCGGGCTCTGGGCGCGCAGGTTCAGCCCCTTGATGACACGACCGAGGTAACGGGGGCAGTCTGCCGGCGCATCGACCCGGATCGGGAAGCTGGCGTCTATGGTAGCTGGCGCCGGAGTCCAGCTTGGCTCGACCACGTCGACGCTGTTGAGCACGCCGATCTCGCGGGCAAGCCCCGCGATGCCGAGGCAATCGGCCCGGTTCGGGGTCAAGTCCACGTCGATGGCGACGTCATTGAGATTGAGATAGTCGCGAATGTCGGTGCCAACCGGGGCGTCCAACGGCAGCTCGATGATGCCGTCCGCTTCCACTTCGATCCCCAGCTCGCTGAAGGAGCAGAGCATGCCGTGGGAGGGCTGGCCACGCAGCTTGGCCTTCTTGATGGTGAAATCACCCGGCAGGGTGGCCCCCACCTTGGCCACACACACCTTGAGGCCGGTGCGGCAGTTCGGCGCGCCGCAGACGATGTCCAGCAGCTCGGCCTCGCCCACGTTGACCTTGGTCACCCGCAGCTTGTCGGCGTCCGGGTGCTGGCCACACTCGACCACTTCACCGACCACCACGTTGTTGAACTGGCCGGCCACCGCTTCGACGGCGTCCACTTCCAGGCCGGCCATGGTGATCTGTTCGGCCAGTGCGTTGTCACTCAACTCGGTGCGGACCCACTCCATCACCCAGGATTTACTGAATTTCATGTTCTCTCGCCCTTACTTGAACTGCTTGAGGAAGCGCAGATCGTTTTCGAAGAAGGCACGCAGGTCATTGACCCCGTAGCGCAGCATGGTCAGGCGCTCAACGCCCATGCCGAAGGCAAAACCGGAGTATTTTTCCGGATCGATGCCGACCGAACGCAGCACGTTCGGGTGCACCATGCCGCAGCCCAGCACTTCCAGCCACTTGCCGTTCTTGCCCATCACGTCCACTTCGGCGCTGGGCTCGGTGAACGGGAAGTAGGAGGGACGGAAACGGATGGTGAGATCTTCCTCGAAGTAGTTGCGCAGGAAGTCGTGCAGTATCCCCTTCAGCTCGGTGAAGCTGGCATGCTCATCCACCAGCAGGCCTTCGACCTGATGGAACATGGGGGTGTGGGTCATGTCGTAGTCGTTACGATAGACGCGGCCCGGCGCTATGATGCGGATCGGCGGCTGCTGATGTTCCATGGTGCGGATCTGCACGCCCGAGGTGTGGGTGCGCAGCATCAGATCGGGATTGAAGTAGAAGGTGTCGTGATCGGTACGCGCCGGGTGGTGAGCCGGGATGTTCAGCGCATCGAAGTTGTGGAAACCGTCTTCGATCTCGGGACCGCGCTCAACCTTGAACCCCATCTCGCCAAACAGGCGCTCGATGCGTTCGATGGTGCGGGTCACCGGGTGCAGGCCACCGTTCTCGATGCGACGGCCCGGCAGGCTGACGTCGATGGTCTCGGCGGCCAGCTTCTGATTCAGCTCTTGCTCAACCAGGGCATCGCGGCGCGCGTTCAGGGCATCCTGAACCTGCTGCTTGGCCTGGTTGATCACGGCGCCCGCGGCGGGACGCTCTTCGGCGGACAAGGCGCCCAATGTCTTCATCTGCTCGGTAAAAAAGCCTTTTTTACCCAGATATTTGACCCGGATCTCGTCGAGGGTCGCAACGTCATTGACGCCCTCAATCTCGGCCTTGGCCTGGCCGACTACTTCTTCAAGCTGTTGCATGTCTTCCTCGTCACCACTCCCGGAACAGGAGCCTGTTAGGCTAAATAAGGGTAAGAGGGGAATAATACAAAAAAAGCCCCTTGGCTGACCATAGTTATGGTGGCCTTTTATCCCTAGAAATCATTTTGTTATAGGGAAAGGGTGTCAGTCTGTCCCCTCTTTCGCCACATAGGGTGTGATATGTCACACGTTTGTTGGCATAGATGATGGTTCATCCGGGGAAAGGAGCGGTGGGTTTGGTTGTCGGGGCGGATTTCGGGGCAACAAAAAAGGAGGCCTAGGCCGCCTTCACATGTCTAACAAAAACAATGGCTTACATGAATATCAATGAGTTAGATAC
Organism: Aeromonas sp. sif2416; assembly: GCF_019218665.1. Lineage (NCBI taxonomy): Bacteria > Pseudomonadati > Pseudomonadota > Gammaproteobacteria > Aeromonadales > Aeromonadaceae > Aeromonas > Aeromonas sp. sif2416. The sequence goes on along the minus strand of NZ_JAHUXC010000004.1, from coordinate 228,972 downwards.
TACAGGGGGTGACGCTAAGTCACCCCGGATGACCCTGTTTGGGGCAATTTGTGGACACTTCATCATGCGGCAGGTAGTGGATTTTCCAGCGGGTTGAAGCGCACCGCATCGCTCAGATAATCCGGTGCGAAGTGAGCATAGGTCATCGTCTGCTGGATGTTGTGATGGCCCAAAATTTTTTGCAGCGCGAGAATGTTGCCCCCCGACATCATGAAATGTGATGCAAAAGTGTGCCGGAACACATGCACCGCCTGCCCTGCTGGCAGGTCCGGCGCCACTGACTTGATCACATCACGCACCAACATATAGTCGAGGTCACGGAACAGCGGGCCGCGATTAACCCCGTTCGTTATCTCTTGGCACAGTTCGGCCGAGATCGGCACTGTGCGGTTCTTGCCATTCTTGGTGTTGATGTAGGTCACCCGACTGGCCAGCACATCCTCACGGCGCAGATGGGCCGCTTCACTCCAACGCGCCCCCGTAGCCAGGCAGAGTTTGACCACCTTCAGGTTATCCCCCGACAACGCGGCCAGCACCTCGCCGATCTCGTCCTGGGTCAGGTAGCCCATCGACCGCTCGACCAGCTTGACCTTCTTCATCTCTTTGAGCGGGTGCTCATGGTGATAATGGCCGAGATCAATGAGCACCGAGAACACCCCGCCCAGCATCTCCTGCTCACGGTTCACCGTCTTGGGCTGGCGGCCGGCGTGCAGTCGCTGCGCCCGATACTCGGAGAACAGCGCCCGGGTCACCTGCCTTGCCAACGGGTGGCGCAATGCGGCATCGATATTGTGGAGTTTCTTACGTACCGCCTCCCCCGCTTTCAGGGTCTGGCCATGGTAGCGCCACCAGAGCTCAATAAGTTCGGAGAGCGGCCGGTTATCTGCCGGGCGGTCCACCCACTCTTTGTTGTGCTCGGTGGCGATCACCCAGCGCTCGAACTGCTGTGCCTCGGACTTGGTCTTGAAACGCTTGCGGATCCGCTTGCCTTCCCTCCCCTGCGGGCGGATATCGACCAGGTAACCCTCGGGCGTGGACTTGATGCTCATCGCCCCTCCTTATATAGGAAGGCGTTCACCCATCCCAGTTGCCCGCACATCGACACCGTACCCAACCACTGCACTCTCACTGACATCACCCTCCATCAAAACACTGTTGTTTTATACAGCATTTGATGATGGTTAGCAGTGTTTAACTGAGGTTAAGGCATACATAGGCAAATAAGGTATGGTGGAGGAATAAAGTAGTGGCAATCTTGGCTTGGACCCAGCTATCTGCCAGCACTACAAGCTCTTCCAATCCAATCCAAGACAGGCCCATTCTTCAATACCAACACAATATGGCTGGTATCAGAGGAATAGCATAGTAGCTTTACTTTACCAATAAGCCTGAAACAGGCTAATTGATTTTTAAAAATGCTCAACGACTCATGAAACAGAAAAAGAGGGGGCATCCCCCTCATTTAATTATCATGATAGATGATAGCCCATATAAGATCTTTGAATGGTTTAATTGGAAGTCATTCAGTTTCATTCAGCATAGGGTTAGTAGCACTACTTGGGAGCTCTTCGGTTCTAGCCTGAGTCTTCCAAGCTATTTCGGCAATTTCCTTAATTCTATCAACAATTGGCTTAGCATCTGTGCCTAGCTTTCCTAATACCACTCCTGCATCGCCAACTAGTCCCCAGAAGCGATCAAGGTCGGAAACTTTCTTATGAAGCTCAGATTGTAAATGCTCTAACCGTTTCAGCAATCGTTGCCGATGACTTGCATCTAAAATTTCATTGTTGCTTATTTGCGCCCTGAGCTCATTAATAAGTAATTGAACACGTTCAAGATCACCTTGCGAGAACTCATATGAGAAAGCATTTGCAAACAAGCTTCGATAAGTCTCAGTATGATTATTTACTCTGTTTTTTAGGTCGTACGAACTAAACTGGCCACGAACGCTTTGAATATATTGGTTTAGGGTAATACAGTTAGCATTAATGTTATTAGTAATCTCAGGGAATGGGACTTCACTTAAAAATCCCTTTTCCATCAAGATTAAGTTAATAAAAGCAGCCCCTTCTATTAGAACTTCCTGCTCTTCGCTTGACCACTCAATATTATGTTGACTGTCACTCAACGAGTCATTTATTCTATCACAAGCTTGAACCAAACCCCTATAAGGGTTCTCCAAAACATAAGTAACAAAATCCTTACTAAATAGCATTTTAATTCCTCCCAAGAATTTTATTTTTTAACTCGAATCCAGTCTTCTTCATTGATGATCTGAATATCCTGCCCTTGTTCTTTTGCTTTGATGGCAGCTTCAATCTTACGGCCATGGCTGGTGAACATCCAATCACGGCTGGCCAAGCTTCCAACGATCAGCACATCGAGGTTGGTGGTGACGCCTTTCACAGGGGAAGCACCAAGCAACTTGGCCTGCTGTTCCAGGTTATGACGGGTATCGGAGAGAAACTTTCCTGTGAAGCAGACTGTCTTGCCTCGAAGACTCATCACATTGCCATCGGCAAAGAACTCGGTCGCCATCCCTGCAGCAAGACCTGATTCTGTGAAGCGCTGCCCGGAAATCTGCTTGACCAGTTCCAAAAGGTCTTTGCGCTCGTCTTCGGTGATTTCGCCATCTACCAGAATATCGTTGAGGCGGTTGAACAGCAGGCTACCCGGCCATGAGGCCAGCAGGTCACGATGCTTGAGCAGCAGTGAACTAAGAGCGTGCACCTCTTGTTCCACGATGTTGCTATCGGCACTGATGCCCTGCAGGAAGCCAAGCAACATGTTGACCAGCGCATCCATGTTGTCGTGCTCAATCTCGTTGTATTGCAGTACATCATTGAGCAGGTTCAGCAGATCTTCTTTCTCATCTGCTGTGATGACCCCATCTTCGAGAACGTCATGGATGAGATCTTGAATATCGAGGAAATCACCATCTTTTTTGAACTCGGAGTCTGATTTCAACCAAGTCGCCATAAAGAGAACTTCAGTGTCGTTAAGACGCTGATCGGCAGTGAGGCCGCTCAAGATACCGTGAAGGCTGATCAGTGCTTTCTGCTTATTGCGCTTGTAACCAAATGACATTGGCACATCATTGAACTCTGACATGTTTTCTCCCTAAAACGTCTCTGCCGCTCAAGCATGTCGTCCATTGTTATGTTGGTCTGGGCGTGGCTATAAGCTGGCAACGGATATAAAAACAGGGCGCATTAGCGCCCTGTTTGTCTTTTTCTATATGATCTGTGTTCTACCATCACGCCGATGATCTGGATGTGCTGCCGGTCGGAGTGCATGGTGGGGAAATCGTCATTAAGGGGGACCAGTTCAAACACCTCCTGCCCACTCTCGTCGATGCCGCGAGGCCGGTACTTCTTGAAGGTAGCCTCTTCGCTGCCATTCTTGGCCACGACGAAATCCCCTGGTTGGGGCACTTCGTCAGGGTCAACGATGATGAGGTCACCTTCCTTGAAGAAGGGTTCCATCGACTTGCCACGCAACCAGAGGCCGAAACCACAAGGGCCGACATCGACCCCCGCCGTCACAAACTCGACATTGCCATCGAAGGCAGTGGCCTGCTCACACATCTCGTGCCAGTGGCCGGCCTGGACATAGCTCAACACAGGCACGCGCGTACCTTGTGGGATCACGGCCGGTTCGACGTTGTGATATCCGGGCATCGCTTCCGGTGCAGGCTGTCCCCTCGCCTCCCCGTCTCCAGTCAAAAGCCAGTCAACAGTGACCCCCAGCGCTGCAGCTAAATCATTGAGATAGCGGCCTTTTGGCTGGTTAAGTCCCGACTCCCACTTGCTAATCGACACCCGGGTTATCCCGATTCGCTTAGCCAGCTCGTCTTGGCTCATTTTCTGCGCACGTCTGCGCGCTGATATGCGGTCATTGATAGTTTCCATAAACCTAAGTTACCACCCAGCAAGGTAACTAAAGCAACGAAACCACTTGACCCCTTCCCGACCCATAAGTTACCTTTAGCCATCACCGACACTTAGGTGACGAAATGGAGGATTTTAAAAATGCAAAAAAGTGCAGTTCTTGAACACTTCGGCACCGTTACAGCGACTGCCAAAGCTCTTGGTATTTCCCATGTTGCTGTCAGCAAGTGGAGCGAAACCATCCCCCAAGGCCGTGCCTACCAAATCGAGGTGCTGACCGGCGGCAAATTGAAGGCCAGCACGCGCAGTACCCCGCAACAACCAACCTCTTGTGTTTGAAGCCCCTGAGAAGGATTCACCATGGTTACTCGAATCAAACCCATCCGTATCCCCAGCGATGTGAGCCAGTTGCCACTCGATTACCCCTTTGGCAATCGTGTCAGTGAAAGCCTGGAGGAGTACGCCAAGCGCCAAGGCATGAGCTTGGGGGCTATCAAAAAGCGCGCTGACCGCGGCCAGTTGCCCATTTTGCAAGACGGTCCGGGCGCTCCCCGCGAGGTCAACCTCTACGCCCTGTTCCTGCAGGCCCGTTATCAGGCCGAGCGCTACGTCACCATGACGCTCGCGTGAACCTGCAAACACCATAACGGGTCAAGGAGAACCTCGCATGTTTACCGAATACGCCAGCAAACATCCTCACTGGATCAGCGCCTGCCAGCGCTTTGCGGCCAGTCACAACATGGCCGAGATCGCCCAGCGGGTCGGCATGAACCCGCAGCTCCTGCGCAACAAGTTAAACCCCGATCAGCCCCATGAACTGACGGTGGCTGAGCTGATTGCCATCACCCAGGCGAGTGAGGGCGATGAAACCCTGTTCGATGGAGCCCTTTTTGGCTGTGGCTTGACGGCTGTTGCCATCCCGCAGGCAGAACGGGCCCCTTCCCTGCCTCATCAGGCCATCGATCTGAACGCCAAGATCGCCAGCATTGGCCAGCGAGCCCTGGAGCTGACTGACCGCGGTCGGATCACCCGCTCGGAGCGCAACACCCTGGTGAGCGTGGCCACCTCGGCAATGGGATCGCTCGCCATCTTGATCCACGACATCGAGGCCCGCTTTCAGGCGGTGCCCGCCCTGGCCTGTGCATCAGACATCCTGATGCAGGCCACGACCATGTGAAGGGGAAACCACCATGCAACGCATTGACCACGAACAACGCAATCTGGCGGGCCTGACGCCCACCGAGCAGATCGCCATGAACACCGCCGGCTGCCTGCTACTGCGCGAGCTGTTCGGCAAGACACGTTCCAGCCTGGACACCGACTGGCTGGCTCTGGGCCAGGCCAAGAAAGCGGCCATCTGTGCCATCGCCCGCCAGTCGCGGGGCGAACTGATGACCGCCACCCTGTCAACCCTGCCCCATGCACAACGTGAGGCGATCAGGCTGGCGGTGATCGCACTGGAGTATCAGGGGGAGTTTCGCGGCGGCTGTGACAGCAAAGTCTGGCACCCGGCACTGAGTACCAGATCCATCAGGGATATCGAGAGGGAGAAGAAAGAGAGAGCGGCAAAGCTTCGCTTGAAGCGCGCCGTGCTGGCAGCAAGCCAGATGACCGGGCAAGGCCCGCGACCAATCGGGCAATAAAAAAGCCCGCATTACGGAGCAGCAACTCCAAGCGGGCCTTCTATCAACAACCACCTAGGAAGTCGACATGCCAACTTTAGCGATCCCCTGCGCCCTGCGCAACCTTCGCATACAGCAACGCAAGCTGACGGGCCGCTATGGCACCCGTCTTCGCCAACACCCTGACGGGGTTGCGCTTATGGAACGCACAACCGCACTGGCTTGGGCTTCTCTGTTCAGCCGCATCAACCCCTGCACTCTTTCACAAGGAGCCTGACCATGAACGCACAACCAACCCAGATCAACCTGCTCAACCACCATGCGGCCAAGCGCCTGCGCCAATTGCGGGAGCAGTTGAAACTGAGCCGCCCCAAGTTTGCCGATCAGCTCGGCATTCCGGCCACCACGCTCAAGAACTACGAGCTGGGATACCGCGAGATCGGCGGCGGCCTGTTCCTGCTGATCGCCAATCACCCGGAGCTGAAACACCACTGCGACTGGCTGCTGACTGGCATCGCCACGCCGGAGGTGCTGGCATGAGCGACGCCATCAAGATTGCCCGTCAGGCGCCCAAGCTCGTCGAGGGGTTGCTGGCTGATATGTTCGCAACTCATGCCGAAGATAACAGCATCGCCCTGGGCGGGATTTACTCCGGCCAGCAGTACATCCAGATCCAACTGGTCGCCACCTGCAATCCGGCCGCCCTGCTGGATGACGACAGCGGTGAGGACGATGACGAAGAGGGGCCAGCCATGGCCCCGACTCATGGCCCGCTGGTCACTCACTGGCTGGCGGCCCGCGCCGAGTTTATCGCGGCGGGGGGCGAAGTTCGGGGGGATAGAGACTTCTCCCGGGAGCTGCTGGCGCTCGGGGCCGTGCGCTCCGTCTATTGGCTGGCACTGGGCCAGGGGGAAACCGCCCTGGCCCGGGAAATTGGCGAGTGGTGGCACGAGTGCGCCCCGCTGCATGGACAAGGTGAGGTGATCCAGTGACTCATCACCTGCAGCAGGAACTGGCCAGCCTGATGCACCGCTGGCAAGAGACCTATCGGGAAGACGCAGCGCGGCTGCGTCTTTATCAGAAGGAGCTGGCCAATGCACGCCGGCTTCCTGCCCGCCCCCGGGCCAGTATCACGCTGTTACTGCGCCAGTGCGCGGCAGTCCGCCGACAACGAGAACAAGCTGACAGGCATATAGCCAGCTTGCACAACGACATAATGAACCCCGTGACCAACAAACCAATGAAGTGAGACAGCCATGAGACCGACTATGAGCCAAAGACAGCATCCTAATCACATGAACATCAAGCCTGAAGACCTCAAGCAATTTGCCACCAAGTACTTTGTTCAGGCCAAGCAAGCTGGCTTTTCCTTCGAACAGTTACTGAAGGAAGCGAACGCGCTTCACCCCGGAGCCAGGGACATTCTCATAGCTGTTTTTAATCAATCTTGACGCAGTAGTGGGCCCCTTTTGACGTTTCCTTGTGTTTGTCATGCAACCCAAGATCATTACTCAGAAACAGATTCAAACGTATGTAACTACCCATGCCATGTGCGGTGATATGGCGATAGACCTGGCCCTGTTCATTCTCGATTGCAAACCTCATTGCATTACCGCCCCCCTCAGGGCCACTAGAGAGAAAATCATTGATTTGTGAATCAAAAGCCGCGGGCTTGATTCCCTTTACGTATCGGCTGTCAAACATGCTGGATCTCCAACTAGTAATGAAGCGAATAAGGGTAACAAATATGGATTGCGAATGGATCCTCATCTCTGCATGCATCGGCGTGATTGAAATCGAATGAGTCTCAAGACCCAACTATTGCCGTTGTCCAAAAGGACACTGCGGCAGCGCATCGACACCCTTTCCAACGCTCTGCCCGATATCGACACCAGCGCCCTTGGCCCCGTCTTCACCGGCACCCCGGGCCAGAGCGATCTGGTCTGGGCCGTGCAACTGCTCGATGGCCTCTCTCCCCACCTCAACCAGACCCTGTTCAAACAGTACGTCCGCCGCCGCAAGGATGGCAGCACCCGCCATGCCCGCAATGCCAATATCTGGCTGCGCGAGCGGACCAAGCGGGTGAGAAGTCTTATCCAGGCGATCCCGGTAGATCCCCAGCACCTGCGCGATGAGGAGGGCCGCAAACGAGTGGCGCACCAGTTCGCCAATCAGACGGCCGCCATCTGGCACAACGTCGAGCAAGGTATCCAGGCCGGCGATGAGCCGGATCTGCTGCTGACCTGGGAGGTCATCCGCCAGCCTGCAGACCAGTGGGGCTTTATTGGGGAGCTGCCTGAGTTCAAGACCGAGGAAGTGCGTGATAACTGGATCCTGAGCGTGATGGTGCGCCTGCTCTCAGCCAAGTGGTGGGAGAAGCGTATCAACCGCACCTGGGATCGCCTGCAGGAGCACATCAATATCGTGCTCGGCAAGGTGCGTAAGGGAGTCTCGGCGTATGTGTCGAACGCCACCATGAAGGTGGTGCGCGAGCGCAAGCGGGCCATGATGCGCTGGTTGGCCGAGTCGGAGGTGATGAACACCCAGCATGACCTGGTGATCTCGATGAAAGATTGCTGGGAAGCCAGCAACGCCAACCCGGTCAACCGCCGCAATGAGATGATGGTGCGGATGCGCGGCTTTGAAGACTACGCCGAAGAGCAGGGCCATGTGGGGGTCTTCTTCACCTGGACTGCGCCGAGCCGCTTTCATGCCTGGAAGACTGGCCGCAATGGCAAGACGGTCGAAAATGAAAAATACGAGGGTGCTACCCCGCGGGAAACCTGCGCCTATCTGGCCAAGCTGTGGAGCCTGACCCGAGCCGCCCTCAAGCGCAATGATTTACCTGTCTACGGCTTTCGGGTGTGCGAACCTCATCACGATGGTACCCCGCACTGGCACATGCTGCTCTTTATGCGCCCTGCCAACAAATGGCGGGTGATCAGCACCCTGCAGCGCTATGCCCTCACCGATGATCATCAAGAGCTGGTGCGCGAGATCCAGGGGCGCCCGCTCTTCACTGACATTACACCCCGCTTTGACTGGAAAGAGATAGATCCGGCCAAGGGCGACGCCACCGGCTACATCGCCGCCTATATCGCCAAGAACATCGACGGTGAGCATGTGGATGGTGATCAGGAGTCCGACACTCCTGCTGATCAAGGAGCCCAGCATGCATGCGCCTGGGCCAGTTGGTGGGGGATCCGCACCTTCCAGCAAATTGGCGGCGCCCCGGTCGGAGTGTGGCGCGAGCTGCGCCGCATCAGCAACGCCAAGAAGCATGGCGATCTGGTGGGTCCACCTAAACCGGTGTTGCAAGACCCACGCTTTGAGGCCGCCCGCTTTGCCGCGGACAACGGCATCTTTCGCTGCTACCTGCAGGCCATGGGCGGCGCCCTGGCGACCCGTGCCGAACATCCCATCAAGCTGGCACACCTCATCGAGGAGCAAGCCAACGCTTATGGCGAAGACATCAAGCGTCTGATGGGCCTACACACCGTCCGCCTAGGTGTACGCACCCGACTGACCGGGTGGGAAGTGGTTCCTGCCGGTACCTTTGAGGCCACTAAGGCCGCCGAGGGTTCGGCTTGGGGTGTTGGGGTTAAGTCGGGCGACAGCCCGGCTCCTTGGAGCTCTGACAATAACTGTACGCGGCCCGACCCCGAGGCTTTCGCAGACCAGATAATGACAGATCAATGGGGTTTATCGCCCTTCTCCATCGACCGCTTGCGGGCCGGCGCCAGCGTCACGGCGGACGGTTTCACCCTTTGGCTGGAGAACGGGCAGGTGCAGTCGAGCCGAGCGATCCCGAGCGAGCCGGATTGGATACCAGATGGCCTGCCGCCAACCGAACAGGGCCTGTCGGATGAATACGCAGTACCGGAAGGCGATCAGGACTGGCCGATGCTGGTTGAACTGTGCGGCAAGGTGTACCAGGCCCAAGGCCACGCCGGGACACACCGCTGGATCGATATGATGCCGGAGCCCTATCAGTCGGAGATGTGGCGTGTGTTGGAAGGGCTGGATGCGCCGGAATGGATGCAGAAACAGGGTAACCCAACAATACAAAAATAAACATTCAATTAAATACCATCCAATTGGTTTCGTTTAATGCGTTTGATCTGGACTGACAAAACAATAATCCCCGTAACTAAAAGTTTCATCGGATGGCATTCTGACTAAAAATCACACAAAATGAAGTGCTAGCGGATTGCTACACAAAAATACCCCTCTATAATCTGCTTCACTTGAGGCTTCTTGTAGACAAATGTCACAGTATTGTATACAACTCAAATCCTGACCGTACTACAAAGAGTGATTATCATGGAGTTTACAGTATTAGAACGACATGAAAGAGTTCCTCAAAATGCAAAGAACCATGTGTATTTAAAAATTGACAATTGGAATGACTATTCATTCATGACAATGTTCTATTTATCAGTTTTTGATAAAAATGGGGAGTATCATGATATCGGATACATCAAGATCGCTTTTAAAGGACAGACTACAGAAACACCTACCTACAAGAAAATAAAACCTAATTTTTCTAGGTTATCTTCTATTTTCTTCTCTGTAGGAGTGGATGTTGATTTTTACAGGAATCTTTCTCTGCTAAACAATAGCTTAGCTAGGGAAATTCTGACTTCATTAAATGATATTACACTGAATCAAGATATTATAGATGCAGTACAGGAAGAGGACGTATTTCGAATATCCTTACTTCGAGACTCAAGCTTAACATCGATAAAAGGACAATATGCAAGGGCTCTTGCTGGAAAACCTGAACTCACAGCGTTTAAATTTTCATTCGTACGTGATGGTGAAGATGATGAAACATACCCTATTAAACTTGATTTCAATGTTAAGGATAACTCCACACCAAGCACAAACATACATGCATTGATAGGTAGAAATGGTTCAGGTAAAACTACAATTCTTAATGGGATGATTGATGCAATAACCAACACCCAAAAGGGAACATGTAGTTTCATTGAAAACTCATGGCAAAGAAGACCAATAGAATCAGACTATTTCAGCAGTCTAATATCGATTTCATTTAGTGCATTTGACCCCTTCTTACCTCCTAAAGAACAGCCCAACCCAAGCAAAGGAACCTGTTATTTTTATATCGGATTAAAGAGTCAAAAAAATCCAGAGAGTCACTTAACTCTGTCAGAGCTAAGGTATGAATTTGTAGAATCACTTGTTGATTGCTACCGGTTAAATAATAAAAGAGAGTTGTGGTTTAATGCAATTAATCAGCTAGAAACAGATATAAATTTCGAATCAATGAATCTGTCTATTTTATTTAGGTATTATCGTCGACTTGAAAGAAATCTTAAGGAGAATGAACAGGTTGACTCTAAACCATTCATTGCGAAACTGCATGATGAGATCATTGATATATTAGAGCACCTCAGTTCTGGCCATGCCATTGTCCTTTTTACTATCACAAAAATAATATCAAAGATTGAAGAAAAAACACTTATATTACTTGATGAACCGGAAGGGCATCTGCATCCACCATTACTATCAGCATTTATTCGGGCATTAAGTGAATTGCTTTTTGAACAGAACGGTGTTGCTATAATAGCAACGCACTCACCTGTTGTTCTTCAAGAAGTACCGAGAACATGCGTCTGGAAAATTAACCGAGTTGGAGACGTCATTGTTCCACATCGCCTAGACATAGAGACTTTTGGTGAAAACGTAGGCGTATTAACTAAAGAGGTTTTCGGATTAGAAGTAGTAAACTCTGGTTATCACAGTTTATTATCAAAATCTGTTAATAGAGGCATGAGCTATCAGGAAGTACTGGAGCAATATAACGATCAGATGGGTATGGAAGCACGCTCGGTGTTAAAATCCATGATAATAAATAGAGATCGAGGGATTCAATAATGAGAAAGCTCCCTGAACCTCCATACAATTTCAATGATGTTTTAAAAAAATGTTCTGATGGAATGGAGCAGGTTAATGTTAAGGCTAATTTCCTAGCCTCAAAACAATATCTTATACCTTTTGAAAATCAATATAGAGCATTAGGTGGAGCAGGACATCTATGCAGATTCCCTAAAATAACAGGCATTAACAGAAATAGTGTTGTAGTTCCTGGCCTCACAAAATCAAAACTAGAGTCACTATACACTAGCAACCTAAGAAATCTTAAAAAACCAGCCAGATTAATATATGATGAACTGCTTGCGTCAGCAAAAGGACGGTGTCCATTTTGTGGTGAAATTGGGGTTCCAAAAAACATTGATCATTTTCTACCTATAGCCCATTTCCCACAGTTATCTGTATTGCCTTTGAATTTAGTACCATCTTGTCGAGATTGTAACATGGGTGAAAAAGGTGATGATTATGCAACAGCTCCAAGGGATCAAATCCTCCATCCATATTTAGATGATGATATTTTTTATACGCAGCAGTGGGTATTTGCCAGCTATATTTCCAATGACATTAATGACCCGGTAAACCCAGGAGTTGTTATTTACACGGCTGCACCACCAGACACATGGTCACTAGTTGATGCACAAAGAGCCATAAAACATTTCACTGACTTCGACCTAGCTAGTAGATATAGCGCAAGAGCGGGTGACCATCTAACTGATATAGTCAGCCAGAGGAATAGCTTTTATGAAAAGAATAGAGAGTCCATGTCCGAAGACGAATTGAAATTAGAATTCATTGATACTATTTTAGAGCCTGTTATAACAGGCCATTTATTTGAAAATCATTGGAGAAAAATCATGTATAAATGCTTGTCACAGTCGAGAGATTTTTTACAAAGTGAAACTGTTGATGTGTTCAATACTTCTAAAAACCTCTAATGGATTTTTTATTTATTAATCGAGCCACAATAATTTCCAATGCTACTATTAATCTTCCCATTTTTATATAAAACAGCATGGATTAAAAATATTGAAAGGCCTCATAATATTTTTTCACTAAACGCCCCCTCATATAGGGGGCTGATGCCATGAGCGCACTCCACATCTTATTGGGTAAATGAAGACTTGCTCAGTGCTGTCAGACGTGACAGCTAGAATATTTGCATTTATCTCAGACTATTAAACTGCGTGTTGCTACTGTCCACTCAATCCTTGTAGCATCAGTTGTCGCCCCTCTGGTGTCAACGAGCCCATCAAGCTCAGCACCAACTGGTTTGTGGTCTTGGCCGAGGGGCTTAGGGTGTGGGCGAACGACAAGGTGGCCACCCAGCTATGACCACACTCGGCGTCAGTGCACTGGCAATAGAGATCAGAGACATCATTGCTCAGGCGATTGGTCTTGGTAATGCGGCCCCGCTGGCCACACACTTTGCAGTAAACCCGCATCATTTCCCCCCCTTCCCCATAAAAATCAACGATCTATTTTGCCACAGTGATCACTGTTTGTTTATACAGTGGAGCCTACATTCTCCCGAAAATCGACCCAGAGGGATCGAGGGAGTCCAGCGATGTTGATGACGTCCTGCACCAGCTCGCAGAGCGGCAGCACCTCGTTCCTGGCATAGGTGGCGTCGTACTTCTCGGGATCCCCGAGCCCTCCCCCGCCATTGGTCGGGATGATGCCAGCCAGCGCCGCCGGAAAGCGATGGGATGTCAGCACATCCTGGGCTGTGATCCCCTTGATGGCCGCGAACTCATCCTTGGTCGCGATGTCCCCCACCGGGATCAGCTTGATGCCATCAGGCTTGCCGTCCGGGATGTTGACGAACATGGAGCGGAAGTTCCCCACCCCCTTGCTGCTCGCGATCATCTCCTTCATCTCCTCCTCGGTGTCGTCGTCCATGTTGGGATCTGTGGCGTAGAAGATGAACCCCATGTGGGCACCGTTGAGGAAGTATTTACGCCGGAACAGGGTGGCGTCCTGGTTGAGCAGTGCCGACTGCAGGCCGCCCAGGTAATCGGGCATGCCATAGACCTGCTGCTCGGGGTCGTACTGGGCCAGCCAAATCACATCCTCCGGCCGGTAAATCAGGTTCGGCTTGCCCTGCTGCAAATAGACAAAGCAGCCATCCTCGCGCCGGCGCAGGTAGACGCTGGAGAGCGGGTGCAACCCCACCACCTGGCCAAAGCCGTTGCGCAGTTTGAGCAGGCTCGCATCCCCAAACTGCAGGTAGTTGTGCACAAACGCCGTGATGGTGGCGCGCTGATTGGTAAAGCGCCCCGCCACCATGTTGCGCCGCGCCATCAGGATGGCCCCGTGGTGGGCGTTGGCCCGGGCCACCTTGGCCAGCCCCTTGCGCTCGATGGGCGGCTGGTAATACTCGCCATAGGGGTTGTAGAACACCCCGGTGTAATCGGTCATCCAGGCCGTGGGATCGATAGCCTCCGGCATGCTGAAGGCCACGGCGCTGCGGTTGGGTGAGGTGGCCGCCTGGGCCGATTGTTTTCGTTTGGTCATGCTGCCTTTCTCTCCTGGCTGGTTGCCCAGGTGGATTTGCGTTTGCGGTTGGTATCGAGGGGCTCATTGGCCACGGCGTGGGCGATGGCAAAGAACACGTCGGCGTGTCCGGTCACGTTGTCGCGCGCAGCGCGGAACGTCATCTGGCCGCCGCCGGTGGTGCTGCGTTTGATGGCGAGGAAGGCAAGCGGGATGTCCCGATCAGAGCTGTCCCACTCGATGCGATTCGCTTCCACCACGTCGATCATCTTGAGGACCAGCCGCGACTTGCTCTCGATGCTGTAGTTGATGGGGTGGCACACCCCTTTAAAAACCGGCTTCAAGAGATCAAACACCCCGGCGCCGATGCCGGAGACATCGACCCCGAGATAGGTGACCCGGAATTTCTTGGCGATGCGGGTGATCTCCTGCGCCTGGAACTGGAAGTTGAGCCCGCGCCAGTAGTGCTTTTCCAGCACCCGGAAACGCTCGCCGGCGACGGTGGGCGGGGCGACCACCACCAGAGTGGCGTTGTCGCGGGTGCGGCTCGGGTCATAGCCCAGCCACACCTCCCGACGGCCGAACGGGTCAGGCCGCCCGCGCTTGTAGTCCTCCCACCGGGTCGGGTCCACCCCTGCCCGCTCCATGTCCTGAAACTTGAACACCGACAGGGCATCGTCGATAAACCGACACATGTAAAGACGGTCGAACACCTCCTCCGGATACTCGTCCTTGAGCTCCTCGATGTCGATGAGGTGGCAACCGAGGCGAATGGCATCTTCGATAGTGATAACGTAGCGCCACTGCCTGTCCGGGCAGACTCGGCCGCCGTCGCGCAGGTCATCTTCGCCAGGGAAGTCGATGGCCACCCGGCTCGGGCGTTGCCCCTTCCAGCGCTCCCCGGTCCAGAAGCGGTACGCCTCGTGCACCTTGCTTGACGGGGTCGAGAAGTAGGTCTTGCGCCAGTGGCTCTGGGTCGCCATGGCACTGGCCACGTCCGAGAGCTTCTCAAAGTTTGGGATCCAGAAGTATTCGTCGATGTAGACGTTGCCGGAGCGGGATTGGGCGCTGTTGGAGTTGGTGGAGCAGAAATGCAGTTCGGCCCCGTTCGACAGCACGATGGGGTTGCCGGTCAGGGTGACGCCAAGGAAGGTCTGGGCAATCTTGCAGATGTAGGAGCGGAACACCTCCGCCTGGGCCCGGGTGGCGGACAGGAAGATCTGGTTGCCGCCGGTCAGAATGGCATCTTCCAACGCCTCGCCGGCGAAGTAGTAGGTCATGCCGATCTGGCGGGACTTGAGGATGTTGCGCGTGCGCGGCAGCGCCGGGTCGTTCTTGGCCTCCCGCACCCGCAACTGATAGCCGAACAGGGTACCCAGCCACTCGGTAAAGTCATCGACCGTCAGATGCCCGATCTCGTTCTTGGCCTTCTTGCCGCCCTTGCGGCTACCGCCTGCCTGACGGCTTTGCTCACGCTTGCTGCGGCTGGGCCCGGGCTCATGCCCTTGCTCACGCTGGATCTTGAGGGCCTGCTCGCGCTCGGCCCACTTGAGCGCCTTCTCTTTGAGGCTGACATGGTGGCCGATGAGCCTGTCCAGCTCCTCCTGCTCGCCCGGGGTTTTCTTCTCCCGATGCAGCAACACCTGCACACGGCGATTGATGGCATCCTCCACTGCCTCTTCGGTCAGCAGGTCACGCCAGCCGAGCTTTTCGGCCCAGTAGTAGATGATGCGACAGGAGTTGAGCCCCAGTTCGTCCTTGATCTCCTGGGGTGTCCATCGTTTAAGGTAGAGTCCCTTCGTCGCATTGCGGATCTCTTCGGGGTACGCCACGGCGCCTCCATCCGGTGAATGATGGCGCCATCATAGCCAGCCCCCTCCCCTCCCTTATCCCACTGATGTTCTGAGCAATTCGGATTTCCTGCTGGATCCGAATCCCGCCGAACACCATAGCGTGAAACCCCCTTGCCGACCCGATAGCCTGAGCCCGCATCACTTGGGAGCAGGCATGAACGAATCAACCTTGAGAACTGGCTGGGTCTGTATCGCCACCGAAGGCAAAGCGGTGGACGGGCGGGACATTACCCGCGACTGGCTCACCGACATGGCCGAGACCTACGACCCGACCTATTACACCGCCGTCATCTGGCCCGATCACGATCGCTGGTCCAGCTACGGCACCGTGCAGGCCCTCAAGACCGAAGAGGTGGATGGCAAATTCAAGCTGTTCGCCATCCTCTGCCCAAATCGGGATCTCATCTACTGGAACCAGAGCGGCCAGTATCAGTTCTGCTCCATCGAGCCCTTCGAGAACTTCGCCGATCTGGGCCGCACCTACCTGCTGGGCCTCGGCGTCACCGATGAACCGGCCAGCATCGGCACCACCCATCTCAAGTTCAGCAAGAGCAACAAGGGGCAGGCCGTTGGCACCAGCGAGCCGCTGGATCTCTCCACGTTCAAGCTGCCCAAGCACGAAAAGGCCGATGGCCTGATCGCCAAGTTTTTCAGCTTCCTGGCCAGCCACGGCGAGCAAGCCCCCCAACCTACCCCCAGCCAACCCGAGGATGAGGAAATGACCAAAGAACAGTTCGATCAGATGCTGGGGGCCCTCAATGGCCTTGGCACCAAGATCGATGGCTTCAGCGCCAAGCTGGGCACCCACCCCGCGCCCGAACAACCCGCCACCACAACCACCGAACCCGACAAGGTGGAAGAGAAGCCCGGCATCAGCGCCGCGCAATTCAGCAAGCTGGAGCAGACCCTGGCCAGCCTGACCGACAAGTTCGGCGAGCTGAACGGCAAGATCGACCAGTTCTCCGTCGAGAAGCCGGGCCAGCGCCCGGGTGCACTCGGCGGTGACGATACCCCTGCAGTCTATTAAGGAGCGACCGTGAGCCAGACCCTTACCGTCCAGGCCATGCAGCGCCTGGAGCAATACAGCAATGCCCTGGCCAAGGCCTACGGCATCCCCGTCAACGCCCTGGCCAAGCAGTTCAGCGTCACCGGCCCGGTGGAAACCGGCCTGCGCGCCGCCCTGCTCGCCTCCGTCGAATTCCTCGGCCTCATCACCTGCCTGGATGTGGACCAGATCAAGGGTCAGGTGGTGCAGGTTGGCATCGGCAAGCTGTTCACCGGCCGCAAGAAGAACGGCCGCTTCAACGGCAAGATCGGCGTCGATGGCAACACCTACGAGCTGACCGAGACCGATTCTTGCGCCTCTCTGGACTGGGCGACCAACGCCGGCAGCGAGGGCGAGTTCCTGCGCCTGGTAGGCGATTTCATCAACAAGGCGTTTGCTCTGGACATGCTGCGGGTCGGCTGGAACGGCGTGGAAGCGGCCGCCGATACCGATCCCGCCGAGCACCCGCTGGGGGAAGACGTCAACAAGGGCTGGCACCAGATCGCCCGCGAGTGGAACGGCGGCAGCCAGATCATCAAGGCCGAGGCCGGCAAGAAGATCTACTTCGACCCGGACGGCAAGGGAGATTACAAGACCCTGGACGAGATGGCCTCCGATCTTATCAACACCACCATCGATCCCCTGTTCCGCCAGGACCCGCGTCTGGTGGTGCTGGTCGGTACCGACCTTATCGCCGCCGCCCAGGCCAAGCTCTACAGCGAGGCCACCAAGCCGAGCGAGCAGATCGCCGCCCAGAAGCTGGCCGAGTCCATCGCCGGGCGCCGCGCCTATATCCCGCCCTTCTTCCCGGGCAAGCGGATGGTGGTCACCACCCTGGACAACCTGCACATCTACACCCAGCGCGGCACCCGCAAGCGCAAGGCGGACGATAACCAGGACAAGAAGTGCTTCGATAACCAGTACTGGCGCATGGAAGGCTATGCCCTCGGCGAACACCTGGCCTATGGCGGCTTCGAAGAGGCCGACATCGAGATCGGCGCCGCGCCGGCAGCTCCCGAGGCCTAAGCCATGAGCTCACCCGGTCAACGTCACAAGCAGCGGGTTCACGCCGTGCAGGGGGCCCAGCAGGCCGCCAGCTCAGGTGTCGCCACCGGCGCCGTGGCCGACAGCCTGCACCTGCAGCTGATTGCCCTGGAGCAGGACATGGTCCGGCTGCGCAAGCTGGCCCGCATCGGCGACCGGGTGAACATGAAACGCGATGAGCTGATGCCCAAGTACCGCCCCTATGTGGAGCGCTATCTGGCTGCCGTCGCTGAGTCCGGCCAGCCCTATCAGAACGAGCTGTTCCAGCGCCTCATCATCTGGGCTTTCGATGTGGGCGACTTCGACGCCGGCATCGCCTGGGCGGATCTCGCCATCGCCCAGGGCCAACGCACCCCGACCAACATCAAGCGCGACTGGGCCCACTTCGTGGCCGACACCGTGCTGGAGTGGGCCGAGAAACAGGCGGCCGAGGGGCACGCCGTCGAGCCCTGGTTCTCCCGGGTGTTCGACAAGGTGCGCTGCGACTGGCGCCTCAACGAGCGGCTGACCGCCAAGTGGTTCAAGGCCGCCGGTTGCCTGCTGCTGCGCGACCACGACGGCCAGCCCCGCCCGAGCGCCGTGGGGGACAGCGCCACCCTGGAGCAGGCCGACCACTGGCTGGCCCAGGCCGACCAACTGCACGGCAAGGTGGGCGTCGGCACCTTGCGCCAGAAGATTGCCATGCGCCTGCGGGCGCTCAATCCCGAATAACGAACCAACTCTCCGCGCCGTCGCACCCCGGCGCGAATGCCATGAGCAGCCTCTGGCTAACTCAGCGGCAATTGCGTGGCTTCAGGGGTGCACCCATTCAACCAGCGAGGCAAGCCATGTTTGCAGGCAAGGACATCGACTACAGCGCCGCCACTATCCGCAATGACGGGTTCTGGCCGGATGTGGCCGTCGCCGACTTCGAGCGCCGCCGTGCCCTGCCTGCCGATCTGGACCAGCAGACCACCGGCGCCGCCTTGCTGGCCGCCGTCTCTGAAATAAACCTGCAGCTCGCCAGCCACCAGGCCGCCCTGCAGGGCAAGGGTTATGCCAGTGCCGCCGCCGTACCGGGTCCGAGCCTTGACGATGGCGCTGACTCCGGCAGAAACGCCCTGACCGAGCAGTACCTTGCTGCCGTCTTCGCCCGGGCCAAGGCGGCCTTGCTGCCGGAGTTCGCCAGCGTCACCGAGCGGGCCACCGCCAACAACCAGGTGGAGCGCTCCCCTGACCAGCGCGCCCAGTTGCTGGCCGAGAGCCAGCAACTGGTGCGCAGCATCAAGGGCAAGCACCGGGCGGGAGTGTCGCTGATATGAGCGCCGCCATGAACGAGCAGCAGGCCCAGGGCTACTTCCTGCAGGCGCTCCACGCCGAGTTGTTGCGGGTGCTGCCGGCCAAGTGCCACAACCGCCTGGATAGCTGGATGGAGAACGGCACCATCAAGCTCGAACCCAGGAACATGGGGCCCACCGGGGTGGACGTGGCCTGGCTCACCTATCAGGCGGTGTTCACCATAGAGCAGCTGCCGTTTCGGGAGCTGGATCCGGCCATTCTGTTGGCGGCCGTCGCCGCCTGGGTACAGGAGCACGACGAGGTGCGCGGGCAGCTCGACCTGCCCGATCCCGAGTACGCCGTGACCCCGAACGACGAGCAGACCGCCGATCTCGAGATCCAGCTCCCCTTTGCCGAGCCGCTGCGCCTTATCGAGCACCAGCAAGGGCCCATCAACTGGCTCGGCAAGCGCTGGAACGTGGCTCCCTATGACATCTGGGTGGCCGAGCAGATTGACCTGAACGTGGGTGATACCGGCGCTCACCAGGTGGGTGGCCTCTCATGATCACCATCACCCTGGACACCCGTCGCAGCAAAGACCAGCTCAACCTGCTGGCCTTGCCGCCCAAGCAGCGCAAGCGCCTGGTATGGCGCGCCGCCAACGAGATGAAGAAGCTGGCCGCCCGTCACGTGCGCCAGCAGCAAGATCCCAACGGTAATGCCTGGGCCCCACGCAAGCGGGGCAAGCGCAAGATGTTGCGCGGCCTGCCCAAGTTGCTGGTGATCCACGAGCCGCGCCAGGACGTGGCCGAGGTTGGGTTCAAGAAAGGCACCATGAGCGCCCACGCCGGGGTCATCGCCAACACCCACCAGAAGGGGCACACCTACAAGGTGACGGCCGCCAGTCGCCGGCGCATCGCCCCCAGTGAAGGCGGCAAGCAGAAGCAGGCCACCAAGGCCCAGGCCCGCAAGTTGCGGGAGCTCGGGTTCAAGCGCCCCGGTCAGCGCAAGCGCTCATACCGCTCGGCCTCGCTCGGCTGGATCACCGGCCACCTCAACTACGCCCAGGCGGGGTTGCTCATCAAGAAGCTCAAGGACGAACCGGCGGCCGAGAGCTGGGAAATCCATCTGCCGGCGCGCCCGTTCCTGGGCGCCAATGCCCGACAGCGGCAACAGGCCTTCGCCCGCGCCCTGCAGAGCATCGATTACGGCTGGGACGTCAACAAGCAAGACATGAAGGGGAAATAACGGCATGTGGCCTTACGTACAGATCAACAACTTGAACCAGATGCAGGGGCCCGTGACCGAGGTCGAGCGCCACCTGCTGTTCATCGGCAGCGCCGCCAGCAACACCGGCAAGCTGCTCTCCCTCAACGCTCAATCTGACTTCGATCAGTTGCTCGGTACCGCGGACAGCGAGCTCAAGGCCAACCTGCTGGCCGCCCGCGATAACGCCGGCCAGAACTGGTCGGCGGCGGCCTATGTGCTGCCCACCGACAAGCCCTGGCTGGACGCGGCCCGCGACGCCCAGCAGACCCAGTCGTTTGAGGGGGTCGTGGTGCTGGGGCAAGAGTGGGACCAGGCGGCCATCAACGCCGCCCACGCCCTCAACCAGGAGCTGATCGCCAAATGGGGGCGCTGGCAGTTCATGCTGCTGGCCGTACCGGCCATCGCCGACGAACAGGACTGGTCCACCTACGAGGCCGAGCTGGCCACCCTGCAGGATGGCATCGCGGCGAGTTCGGTTTCCCTGATCCCGCAGCTTTGGCCGACCCTGGCCGGCGCCTATGCGGGCCGCCTGTGCAACCGGGCGGTGAGCATCGCCGACAGCCCCTGCAGGGTGAAGACCGGCGCCCTGGTGGGCCTTGGCAACAAGCCGGTGGACAAGGACGGGATCCCGCTGCCACTGGCCACCCTGCAGACCCTGGAGCAGAACCGTTACTCGGTGCCGATGTGGTACCCGGACTATGACGGGATCTACTGGGCCGATGGCCGCACCCTGGACGCCGAGGGCGGCGACTACCAGGTGATCGAAAACCTGCGCATTGCCTACAAAGTGGCGCGCCGGATGCGCCTGCGCGCCATCGCCCGCATCGGGGATCGCTCGTTCAACTCCACCCCGGGCAGCACCGCCGCCGCCATCACCTACTTCGGCAAGGATCTGCGGGAGATGGCCAAGGCTGCCACCATCAACGGCCAGCCGTTCCCGGGCGACATCGCCTCCCCCCAGGATGGCGACATCCGCATTCAGTGGGTCGCCAAGAACCTGGTCTCGGTGTTTGTGGTGGTGCGCACCGTGGACTGCCCCAAGGGGATCACCGTCAACATCATGCTCGATTTGAGCCTCAACAATGGGGAGGGCTAACCCATGACCCGTCGTATCTCCGGTGCCAGCTTTGACACCACCCTCCTGGGGGCCATGGTCCACGTCGAAAAGGCCAGCCTCTCCATCACCGATAACAGCGCCGTGGCGCAAACCCGGGGGATCCCGGACGGCTTCGTCGATGGCGATGTCGCCGCCGAGCTGGAGTTCGAGCTCGACACCAAGAATTTCTCGCAGTTGGCCGACGCCGCCAAACGGGCGGGAAGCTGGCGCGGGATGGAGCCGGATGATGTGCTGTTCTACGCCGACACCGGCACCGAGACCATGAAGGTGGAGGCCTTCGGGGTGAAGCTGCTGGTCTCCGACCTGCTCGACATCGATCCCAAGGGGGGCAGCAAGAGCGTGCACAAGGTGAAAGGCTTTGTGACCTCCCCCGACTTCGTTCACCTCAACGGCGTGCCTTACCTCTCCAAGGAAGACACCCGCCACCTGCTGGGTTAAGGGGGGCGCATGGACGACATCGACCGCGCCACCCGCCACGCCGCCCGCATGCTGGCGGTCCAACTGGCCAACCAGGTGGGCAAGGGGCACTACCAGGGGGAAAGCCTGCACCAGTGCGAAGAGTGCGACGACGACATCCCCGAGGGACGCCGCCGCCACGTACCCGGGGTGCGCCTGTGCGTCCCCTGCCAGACCCGCCTTGAGAGGCTGGGCCGCTAATCAGAGCAACGGACATGAACCACATGCCTCACAAAGACCCGACCCTCGCCACCGCCCTGCTGGCCTGGCTGATGGACAACTGGCCCGCCGTCTATGGGGCCCTGCTGGCGCTTGCCATCGCCTTCCTGCGCATCACCTACGCCGGTGGGCGGGGTCGCCGCCGGCTGATCGAATCCCTGCTGTGCGGCCTCATTACCTTGGCGGCCGCCACCGGGACCCACCTGCTCGGGATCCCCCAGGAGGCCACCCCCTTCCTGGGTGGCGTGGTGGGGCTGCTTGGGATCGACATCATCCGCGACCGGGCGGCCCTGATGTTTAGCAAGAAGGAGGACAACAATGCCGCGCAGTGACTGCCACCCCCAGGTGGCCGCCTTTCTCGACCTGATCGCCTATGCCGAGGGCACCAAGGGGCTGGGCGACGACGGTTACAACAAGCTGGTCAACCCGGCCGGGTTCTTCCAGGACTACCGCGAACACCCCGATGTGTTGGTGCGGGTCAACCCGACCCTGCACAGCACCGCCGCCGGGCGCTATCAGTTCCTGTCCCGCCATTGGCGCCACTACCAGGCGGCGCTCGGCCTGCCGGACTTTGGCCCCGTCTCCCAGGACACCTGGGCCATCCAGCTTATCCGTGAGCGCAAGGCACTGGATGACGTGATCAAGGGTCGCATTCAACAGGCGATCAGCAAGTGCGCCAACATCTGGGCCAGCCTGCCCGGCGCCGGCTACGGCCAGCGCGAGCACAAGCTGACGGATCTGCTGGCCAAGTTCACCGAGTTTGGCGGGGTGCTGGCATGAGCACGTTCATCCGGTTGTTACCGGCCCTGATCGGGTTGGTGATCGGCAGCTTGCTGTTTGCCCAGGGGGAGCGGCTCACCCAACGCACCCGGGAGCTCGCCACCGCCAACGAGACCATTGCCACCCTGCGAGAGGCGAACGACCAGATGGCCAGTGTGCTCAAGTCGCTGCGACAAGAAGACAGCATCCTGCGCCAACTGCTCGCCCACCAGAACACGGCCTTGGCCGAGCTCGACAACCAGAACAGGAAGACCGCCGATGACCTGCAACAAGCCCTGGCCACGCCGCCGGCGGGCCGCCCGGATTGCGCTCGCGAGCCTTTGCCTGCTGGCGTTCTGCGCCTGCTCCAGCCAGCCCACAACCGTGGTGCAAACCCGGGTGGTCAAGCGGCTGCCGCCGCCGGGACTGGTGCCCCACTGCCCGGAGCCTGAATTCACGGGGAGCACCTACGGCGACGCCGTGCGGTTTATCCCCACCCTGCAGATGGCGCTGCGCCGCTGCCAAACCCAGATCACCACCCTGAACAACTGGATAACCCAAGAGGACACAACCCCATGAGCAAGACCCTGACCCTGACTGTGGCCGGTACCGACATCAGCTTTGAACCGACCATGACCGCCTACAACGGCTTCATCAACGACATGATGCCGAGCGACAAGGTGGCGCCGGCCCACAACTACCTCAAGAAGATCGTCTGCCAGGAGAGCAGGGCCGCACTGGATGAGCTGCTCAAGCGCCCGGGCGCCGCCCTGCAGTTGGCGGGAGCCATTAACGAGCAGTTCGCCCCCACCCTGGAGATCACCGTAAAAAACTGACCGCGCGCGCCGAGGCCATCGAGCGAAATCCCCTGGAGCAGGTGCTGGCGCTGCGGCGCTACTACCTGCCCCAGGAAGAGGACGACCTCGACAGCCTGGCTCGCGCCATCTGGTTAGACAAACAACACCGAGAGTCCAACGCCGCCGCCGTGGCCGAGGGCATTGCCAAAGCACTGAACGGGTAACGACTGATGGCCTGGATGGAAAAATTGATGATGCAGGTGGCCCTGGTTGACCAGGTCACCAAGCCCCTTGCCGGCATCAATGCCCAGATGGACAAGGTCAGCAAGGCGGGCCGCCAGGGCTGGAGCAACATGGCCATGGGGGCCACCACCCTGGCCGCCGGCGGGCTGGCGGTGCAGGCGGCCCTGGGTCCTGCCATCGAAATGGACCGGGCCCTCTCCGAGGTGGCCTCCCTCGATGTGCAAAAGGACGTGCTCGGGGCGCTCGGCCGGGAAGCCCTCAAGCTGTCTGTGCAGTACGGCAACTCGGCCACCGAGATTGTCCGCTCCTCCTACGATATCCAGTCCGCCATCGCAGGGCTGGAGGGCAACGAGCTGCCCGCTTTCACCCGCGCCTCGACCGTTCTGGCCAAGGCCACCAAGGCCGACACCGCCACCATCACCAACTACATGGGCACCATGTACGGCATCTTCGAGCAGCAGGCCAAGAGAATGGGCAAGGCCAACTGGGTGGAGGATGTGGCCGGCAAAACGGCGCTCGCGGTGCAACTGTTCAAGACCACCGGCCAAGGCATGGCCGATGCCTTTGGGGCCATCGGTGCCAACGCCACGGCGGCCGGGGTGTCGATGGATGAGCAGTTCGCCGTGCTGGGCCAACTGCAGGCCACCATGGGCGGCGGCGAAGCCGGGACCAAGTTCAAGGCCTTCCTGGCCGGGGTGGGCAGTGCCCAGAAGGCGCTCGGCATGAAGTTCACCGACGCCGCGGGCAACATGCTGCCGGTGCTCACCATCCTCGACAAACTCAAGGCGCGCTATGGCGAGACCCTGAGCGTGGCCGAGGGAGACGAGTTAAAGAAGGCGTTTGGCTCGGATGAGGCGGTGGCCATGGTCAAACTCCTGATGACCAACACCAAGGCCCTTTCCACCAACATCAACGCCCTGGCCAACACCCATGGCATGGGCAAGGCCGAGCAGATGGCCGCCTCTATGACCGACCAGTGGGAGCGGGTGACGCAAGCCTGGTTCGCCATTCGGGCTGCCGCCTTCGGGGTGGTGCTGCCAGCCATCCACAAGGTGGTGGGGGTCTTTGCCGATGGCGCCGACACCGTGCTGCGCTGGACCCACCTATTCCCGAACCTCACCCGGGCGGTGAGTTATGCCCTGCTGGCCATCGTGGGCCTCGGCATGGTGACCGGTGCCTGGATGCTGGTCGCTGGCGTGGCCAAGCTGGCCACCCTGGGGCTCGGCATTGCCTGGTCGCTCCTGATCGCCCCGCTCAACCTGCTCAAGGCCGGGCTGGTTGCCTTTCGCGCCATCCTGCTGGCCGTCAACATCATGATGGCTGCGAACCCGGCCGTGCTGCTGGCCTATGTGGTCGGCGGGCTGCTCGTCGGGGCTATTGGGCTGGCGATCTACTACTGGGACGACCTCAAGAAGACCCTGGCGGATTGGGGCGTGTTTGAGGCAGTCCAGGCGATGATCGACGGAGCCGCCGCTGGCTGGGTCAGCTTCATGCAGCTACTCGGCAACCTGAGCCCCTTTCAGTTGCTGGGGCGGGCGGTGGACTGGCTGATCGAGAAGCTCAACCTGATCCCGGGGGTCAATATCGAGCTCGGCAGCATGCCGGATCTGCAGATGCCCGCGCTCACCCCGCTGACCCTCCCGGTCATGCCGGGGACGGTCAGCACCCCCATGGTGGCAGAGCAGCAACAGGCCTCGATCACCGCCCCCCTCGCCCGCTACCGCCAGCCGGAGCAGAGCAAGGTGCCTGCCGGCGGACTGGGCCAGCAGCTGATCCAGGCCAACGCAGCCGCGAGCTCTGCCAACCAGAAGCCCGCCAAGTCCCTGCACATCGGCGAGGTGCACATCACCAACCAGAACCCCATGACCCCGGAACAACTGGCAGAAAACGCCTGGCTGGAGACCAAGTGATGAGCGACCCCAAGTACATCGACATCCTGGTGGTGAACGGTGCCTGGCAGCTCGATGCCGGCGGCCAGCCCCGCACCACCCAGGACCGGCACAGCATCGGTCAGGACATCAAGCACCGCATCATGGAATCCGGGCTCGCCCGCAAGCTCATCGGCGAGCGCAGCCCGACCCTGCGCAGCGACGTGATGACCGAGATTGAGCTGCTGGTTGAAGACGACGAGCGGCTGGTGCCCGGCACCATATTCATCAGCGAAGAGGCCCCCGACCGGATGCTGGTCACCGCCCGCACCTATGAATTCGGCGAACTGGAGGTAACCCTGTGAATCTGCGCCCGACCGTAGACTTTATGGCCCTGCTGGCCGAGGCCGGCGTGCCGACCACCGAGGCGGCCATGGAGGCCGAGCTCAAGAAGGAAGTGGTGGCCGCCGGCTCCCTCATCACCAACGACAGCGATGTGAGCCCCTTCTGGCGGCTGGTGCGCGGCGTGGTCATCACCCCGGCCCTCTGGCTTATCCGCACCCTGCTGGCGGGCCACGTGCTGCCCAACACCTTCGCGGCCACCGCCACCGATGCCTATCTGGACCTCAAGGCCTGGGATGTGGATCTCACCCGCAAGGCGGCCCAGAAGACCCGGGGCCTGGTCAATTTCGTCAAGGCCAACCCGAGCGACGCCGTCACCATCCCGGCCGACATCTGGGTCACCACCGAACGCATCAACGGCACCATCTATCGCCTGCGCCCCCTGCAGGCGGTGGTGAGCCCGGCCGGGGAAGCGGTGGCCCGGGTGGTGTGCGAGGCCGAGCTCGCCGGCGCGGCCTGGAACCTGGCCCCGGGATATTACAACCTGCTGAGCGAACCGGTGACCGGCATTCTCTCGGCCCGTAACGATGACAAGGAGTGGATCACCACCCAGGGCAGCGACGTCGAGAGCAACGATGCGCTCGGCCTGCGCATCCAGAACCAGTTTTCGGCGGTGGGGCGCTACCACATCGACGCGATTTACCGCTCCATGCTGGCGAGCGTCGCGGGGATCCGCGCCGATCACATCTTCTTCGAGCACGACGCCCCGCGTGGACCCGGTACCGCCAACGCTTACATCCTGCTGGAGGTGGGGGCCACCCCGGCCAGCCTGATCAATCAGCTCAACGACTACGTGGGCCGCCAGGGCAACCATGGCCACGGGGATGATCTGTTCGTGATGAGCATCCCCGAGACCCAGCACAGCCTCACCCTGGCAC
Source organism: Aeromonas sp. sif2416 (assembly GCF_019218665.1). NCBI lineage: Bacteria > Pseudomonadati > Pseudomonadota > Gammaproteobacteria > Aeromonadales > Aeromonadaceae > Aeromonas > Aeromonas sp. sif2416. The sequence goes on along the minus strand of NZ_JAHUXC010000004.1, from coordinate 201,862 downwards.
TCTGGCCCCAGGCCAACCTCACCGACGAACAGCGGGCCGCGCTCAAGACTGGTGCCGAGAACCTGGTCAGGGCGGCATTTCGCCAGTCCGCAGACTTCCCGGCCGTCACCCGCACCTGGCCGCGCTCGCGCTTTTCGCTCTCCCAGCTTGGCCGCGAGCTACACAGCCAGTTCCCGCAGCTCCTGAGCCTGCGCTTTGGCGAGAGTGACATCGTCGCGGGGCTGGCCATCCCTCGCCTGAGCTCGCTGGAGGTGACCCTGCATGACTGACCCGACGCCCCTTGAGCACGAGCTGCAGGCGCCGCGGCTACCGGATGCCAGCGCCCCCTGGTGGGAAGACGGCTACACCATCAGCCCGGCCCATGCCGAGCCGGGGTTCCTGGCCAAGGGCATCAACGCCTTCTGGCAACGGATCAAGGGCTGGCTGCTGCTGCCGCTGGCCCAGCAAGACCCGCTGACCTGCTCGGAGTCCTTGTTGGCCCTGCTCGCCTGGGAGCGGGACATCGCCCGCTTCAACGGCGAGCCGCTGCCGCTCTTTCGCAAGCGGGTCAAGTTCGCCTTTGTGAACGCCAGAGACGCCGGCGAAGTGGCGGGCTTCAAGCGCATCTTCGAGCGCCTTGGCATCGGCTGGTGCGACATCCACGAACGCCAGGCCGGCACGCCCTGGGACGTAATCACCATCGAGGTGACCGATAGCGCCATCGCGAGCAACCAGCAACTGATGGAAACCCTCATCCAACACTATGGCCGCACCTGCCGCCGCTACCGCTTCCAGGTGGTTTACCCGGTCACCGCCACCCTGCGCCCCGGTCGCATCGACATGGGTCAGCAGGTGTTCGGCGCGACACTCAAGAGGACCCCATGAGCCAGATCATTACCAACGCTTTCGCCAGCTACCTGCAGGCGAGCCTCGCCAACCAGACGCCGGTGGTGCTCGATGAGTTCGTGCTGGCCAACATCCCGGGCCTGGACCCGAACCAGCCGATAAGCCCGGATCTCGGCTTGCCTCCGGCGGGCCAGATCGTGCATCGCCGCGCAGTCGATCAGCGCGGTCGCATCAACAACGACGCGGTGGCCTACACCATCGTGATGGACACCACGGTCGGCGATTTCAGCTTCAATGCCCTGTACCTCATCAACAAGGCCAGCGGCATGGTGGGGATGATTGTGCACAAGGGGCTGGAGACCAAGCTCAAAACCAATGAGGCCACCGGCCAGACCGGCAACAGCCTGGTCAAGTCCATGTTGATGGAGTACGACCGGGCAAGCGAGGCCACCGCCACCCACGTGGATGCCAGCACCTGGCAGATTGACTATGCCGCCCGCCTGCTCGGGATGGACGACGACCTGCGCCTGCAGGCCCTGCAGTTCTTCGGGCCGGCTACCTTCTACGGCGACGGCTTCAAGCTGGTGAATGAGGCCGGCGTCTACAAGGTGCAGCCCGGGGTGGCCTATGTGGGCGGCCTGCGCGCCCAGCTCGACGAGGTAAGGAAAGTCACCCCCGGCGCCAAGCCGGTGGGGCTCTGGCTCGACATCTACCGGGCAGGCTCCCTGCTCAATGCTTGGGTGAATCACGTCACCCTCACCCTGAGCGTGCCGGCCCTCGCCGACTATGTGGACGGCAACGGCTATCAACACCACGTGGCCCAGGTCGCCACCATCAACAACGACGGCAGCGTCACCGACCTGCGCCGCAAGCGCACCATCGAGCTCTCCGGTGATGTGACTGGCAAGGGGATCCTGGAAGATGCCCAGGGCGTCAACATCGCGGTGGAGATCAAAGACAACAGCCACGGCCATCTGATGGAGAACGTGGCGGGCTTAACGCAAGCGCTCGCCAGCAAGCTCGATACCAGCGGCTACAAAGCGCGCCGCGATATGTTGAGCAACAACGGGACCGCCTTTGATGTCACCTACAACAAGGACATGAACACCTGCAAAGCGGGTGACTTCGGGCTGTACGCGAAGACCGGCAGCAAGAACGCGCCCCCGACATCAGGCAACTATTTCTACTGCGAGACCAAGCGCATCTATGCGACCGAGCCTCTGATCCAGATTGCCTGGCCATACGACGGTGATGGAGTCCTGGCCATGCGCAACTACAGCGCGAACACCTCAACCTGGAGCTCGTGGCGCGAGGTCTTCGACACTGGCCACAAGCCGACCATCCAGGAAGTCGAAGGCCTGCAACAAGCCCTGAACGGCCTTTCGCCCACGTCTCACTCGCACCAGGGCTCCTGGCTCAACCCCATCAATCTGGGTACCGAAGACCTCGACACTCTGAAAGAGCCCAAGGTGTATGCCCAGCATGCCAACGCCAACGCCTCCGCAGCCCGCCACTACCCGGAGAACAGCGCGGGGGCGCTCATCGTCAGCTCTGGCGCCGGTCCCCAGCAGACCTACCTGGTCTACAACTCCAGCCGGGTCTGGCGCCGGGCGCAGTACAGCACCGGTGCCTGGACACCCTGGACCCGGGATTACAACACCGGCAACAAGCCCACGCCGGCCGAGCTCGGCGCGGCTGCGGCGAGCCACTCTCACCCCTGGTCCCAACTGACAGGGATCCCGGCCTATGCCGCGCGCTGGCCCAGTTGGGGAGAGGTCACTGGAAAGCCCGGCACCATGCCGCCGTCTGCCCATACCCACACCGCAGCACAGGGCAACGCCGACATCGTCACGAGCAGTTACGGGCAGGTGGGCACCTATGTACTGGCCTCCAATGTCTCCGGCGCCACCAAAGGCATCGGCGCCACAGTGTCGGGGTCCAGCCTGGTACCGGCCTCGGCAGGGGAACGGCACCAGGACGGCGCCAAATTGGCTGGCACCTGGAAGTGCCTAGGCTACTCCTTCGGCTCGGGCGGCCCCTTCGATACCCGCATCACACTCTGGATAAGGATCGCCTGATGGAGATCATCACCGCCAAAAACGTCATCGCCTACACCAACCAACCGGATGCCCTGGACATGGAGGTGGCCTTTGCCCACCTGCCCGGTCAGTTCGTCACCTTTACCGCCCGCAAGGACGACTCGGCCGAACATGGGCGCGAGCTCTATGTGCGCGCCATGTTTGGCGACTTCGGCGAGATCCGCACGCTGGCCCAACCCGAGTACCTCCCGAGCGAAGCCGAGCAGCAGCGCAAACTCGATACCCTGCAGGCCGAGGCCACCCTGCACATCGCCCCTCTGCAGGACGCCAAAGAGCTGAAGCTGGCCACCCCGCAAGAGCTCGACAAACTGGAAGCCCTGCAACGCTATCGCATCGCCCTGATGCGCCTGCCGCAAAGCGAGGGTTGGCCAACTTCGGTCACCTGGCCGGAGATGCCCCAATGAGTTGGGCCCAGGGGGCGCTGCGCTGGCCCGCGAGCGCTGACACCCTGCACACCCGCTCCCGGGAGGTACTGGGGCAGCTCCCGGCGAGCCAGGCGAGCGCCATGGGCCGACTGCAGGGACTGGCCGCGCGGGCCCAGTATCGGCGCCACCCGCTTAGCGAGGCGGCCGGGGGCTTGGCCGGTCTTCGGGCCGAGCTCGACCGGTTGCTGGTGATTGGCCACTGCCTCACCGTCACCCCCTATCAGCACGGAGTGGGACAACTGCAGGGCACCCAGCACCATCTGTCCGCCCCCAACGCGGTGGCGGCCCTGGCCGCCAAGCTGCAGGATGGCGCCGACCCACGGCAGCCCAGCGGGCAGCAGCATGCCCTCGCCTGGCTGGTGACCGGCAACAGCGCCGAAGACCTAGCCCGGCAGTTGGCGCTCCTCTGCGCCCTGCTGCCGTTGCCGGAGTGGTGCGCCACCTTGCGCCGCCTCACGGCCAGCAACGACACCATGCACCAGCCCACCGCCGCCAGGGTGCCGCGCTGGCGCGCCGGGGAGCCCCTTTGCTGGGCACCGCTGCGCCCTGCCCGGGCGGCACTTGGCGCGGAGCTGTCCCAACTGGAGAGCCTCGCCAGGGATAGCCAGAGCCCCATCGACAAGCTACAGGGGTTAGCCCTGCGCCGCAGCGCACGCCTCGATGTGCTGGCCACCGCCCTGGCCGAACTTGGCACGCTATCCGGCACGCTCTGGCACTGGCAAGGCCTGGGAGATGCGGCGAGCCTCGCCACCCAACTCGAGCAGAGCACGTCCCCCGACCACAGCATGAGCATGACGGTCGGTGCCCTGCTGCTTTCCCCCTCCCCGCTCACCTTCTGGCAGGAGTTGACCCCATGAGCCAAGCCATGCTGACCCTGGATGGCGAACCCATCATCATGAAGTCGATGCGGGTGTCCGCATCGATGCAGTTTCAGGACAAGGACCAGAGCGGCCAGACCAGCTCGACCAGCAGCGCCGAGCAGGGCGCCAAGGGCAAGGAGCTCGATGTTTCGGGTCTTATCCCGTTCAAAGAGGAGCGCATGCTGAGCCGGCTGTTTGAGTTGGCCGACGCCAAGGGCAACGGCGGAAAGCGCCACATCTACCGGGTCGGGTCGCTCCTGGCCAAGTCGGTGAAGGTGCGCCAGGCCAGGTTCGCCGGGCGCATCACCGCCAGCGAACAGGAGGGGCTGCTGGCCTGGCAGGTGCAATTCACCTTGAAGGAGTTCAACTCGGTACCGGAGAAACGCGAGCAGCGCCTGCCCAAGCAAGCCCCGACCGTGGGCCAGGGCACTGCCAACACCAGCGCCGCCAAGCCCGGCGGCAAAGAAACTGAGAACGAGTCGCAAAGCCTCAGCAGCTTTGAGCGCTACGTGCTCCAACCGATGGATGACATGCTGGCATGAAACTGACGACCTCACTGACCCTTGCCGGCCAACCGGTGCACCTCATCGGCCATGACCTGGTGCTGGATCTCAACGCCGGCGGCCGCGCCGCCCTCACCATCGAGGGCACCGCCAGCAAGGGGCAGACCTTCACCCTGGACACCGGCTATAACGGCGACCTGCGCCGCTGGTTCACGGGCTACGTGTACGATGTGCACCCCGCCGCCAACGGTGCCAGCAAGCTGCTGTGTCGGGAGCTCGCCGGTGCCCTGGGATCCCGCCTCCCCATCAGCCAGCAGCATGCCACCCTGCGCGCCCTGCTGGCCTGGCTGACCGACCGCTGCGGGCTCACCTTCCTGCTGCCCCAGGGGGCGGACTACACCGACCGGCCGATCCCGAACTTCACCAGCGCGGGCACCGGCTATCAGTTGCTCGATAACGCCGGGCGCGCCTTCGAGGTGCCGGACTTTGTCTGGTACCAGCAACCGGATGGCGCCATCTACGTGGGCAGCCATGCCCATAGCCGCTGGCATGGCAAGGAGGTGACGCTAGATCCCGCCTGGTCAGGTCGCCAGGCGGGCGACACCCTCACCCTGTCGCCGGTGCCGACCATCCGGCCCGGGGCCATCATCAACGGCAAGCGGGTGATGCGGGTACGCCTCAAGGGCGATGAGATGACCCTGGCCACGGCCACACCCGGCAAACCGGTGAAGTCGCCGGAGCGACGCAAGATGGAGGGCGAGTTCCCGGAGCTGGCGGACAAGATGCACCTGCCAAAGTTCGGGCGGGTCGAAGCGGTAAGCGATCAGGCCACTGCCGGCCAGCTCAATGACCCCTTTCGCCCGCGCTACGCGGTGGATGTGCAACTGCTGGGCGAGGATGGCCAGCCGGACAAGGCCGCCCCGCTGTATCGGGCGGTGCCGCTGCCGGTGCTGTTCGGCGGGCAGGAGCAGGGCCTGCTGCAGTTCCCCGTCGAGGGGACCCTGGTTGAGCTGGGGTTCGCCTTCGGCCGGGCCGACCGGCCCTTTATCCGCACCGTGCTTGGCAGCGGCTGGGCCTTGCCCGACATCGCCCCGGGCGAGCAACTGCAGCAGCAACGGGCCGAGGTGTTCAGCCGCATCGATACCGTGGGGAACCTCTGCCGCCACACCGACCGCCGCCTGCACGACCAGGCCCTGCAGATGCAGCATCAAAGCGATGACTACCTGGGGGACCATGGCCAGCATCGGCTGCAGGTGGCGCAACACAGCGTCGAAGAGGTGGGCGGGTTCAAGCTCATCGAGGCGCTAGGGGCCATCGAGCTGCTGGCCGGCGACGATCTCACCTTGGGGAGCCTCGGCAATCTGAGCCAGACCACGGCCGGAGATCTGGTCGAGGTGGTGGGACAACTGCGCCGAGCGGTCGCAGGCGAACTGCAGCACCTGGAGGCGCCCCGCTCCTGGGTGGGAACGGATAGCGTGAACATCTTCCGGCTACTGCTGCAACTGATGAACGTGGTGGAGCAGCTGGCCGCCGCCACGGCTGGCCATACCCACGGCAGCGGACCAGCACCAGGGAACAGCGCGGCAATGACGGAACACGGCCAACAAGCCAAGCAACTGGCCAACCAACTCTCTCCCATCATCGAATAAAACAGAGGGCCTTTAAGGCCCTTTCTCATTTTTGCTCAAACATCTCTTTGTTTAACTTCTCTTTCAGTGCTTCCAAAGAGAGTCTGTCTAACGCATGGTCCAGTTTCATAAGACCATGTGCTTCACACTTTTGAGAATAGATCTCCTTGCCAAATCGCCAGCTCGTCTGTTTGACGTAGCACTGCTCCCATCCCAAACGTTCAATATTCGACATGCTGACTTTTTGTGTCAGCAGTCCCAAACCAGCAGCAATAGCAATCAGGGTGACAACGAAGATCACCCGCCGCTTAACCGCTTTTGAGGAAAGGTCTGGCTCAGGCATGTCCCGAGAAAATATCAGCTTTCCACCGGCGTATAGCATGAAAGGGGCCGCTAGTAGACTAACGAAGATAGCGAACCATCCCCGCCAGTCATTCATTCGCAACGGATCTGCCGGTGTAAGTGCTTGCAGGTCGATGAATTCAGAACCAAACACCATGGCCATCCAAAGGCCACCTATTCCGAGTAATGCGACAACCAATCCACTGGCTCGCATCTGCCATGAGATCTGCCCAGTCATTCAAACTTTGCCTTAACCGCTTGTTTCATCATCTCTGAAAGCTCTGCCTCTTCGTCAACAAAGTCGATAATCTTACCAGCAGCAATCGTTGCCAGGGCAAAAACCGTCCCGGTTAACAAGATCCCGAGACCAAACACAGTCGCAACAACTCCCGCAGCAATAATTCCAACTCCATTAGCAAGTGTGCCTTTGACAAGGTCTATGCCCACATTGCTGAAGAGATCTACCATCGTCGTCTCATCCCGTAAGATGTAGTCGATGACGTTTACCGAAACGGAGAAGACAAAATCAGCCAAGAATCCCATCTTGACCAAGTGGGCATTCGCCTTTGCGCCTATACCCAACCTGAGAATCTTGGGATTGCTGGCTTTCCAGATATTCCCAGGGATCGTTTTGTGAACCTGCTTATAGTTCTTGATGATCGTATAGGGTTCACCATCGATAACCTTGGTGTACGCAATTACCCCCATACCACCTAGCGCTTTCGCTGTAGATTGGGCGAGACGAATCCTTTCACCGGCATCTTTGATGGACTTGGCATCCCCCAGACGATCTTTGGCATTCAGCTCTTTCCAAAGCGCTTGGAGTTCTTCAAAGGTCAGTACAGCGACAGTTTGAACCGGTTGTGTATAGACGACGTCAAGGTACTCACCCGTAATAGGATTATATGGGGGCCAATAACCAGGTGATGATGCCGGAATTTCCACGGGACTGGGCGCCGATGCCATAGCCGCGGCGCGGGCGGAGGGAGCACCATCACCCACAGTGACAGTTCCCCCACCAATGATGACCCCACCACAAGAAACCCCCTTCCCTGTAAACGCTAGCGGCTGACCATTCACAAAAACGGTTGAAGAACCCGCAGCGATAGACCTGGGATGTTGTGGATTATTGGGTTTGTCATGAGGTTCGAGAGGGTCACCTACACGAGCGGCCGGGAGACCATCAATAAATACATCTGGAGAGCCGGAGATAATCTTGGTTGGTGGGAACCCATCATGGTCAGTTCCAATATCGCCAACCTTTGCTGCATTACCCATAGCAAGTTCCCGTTCTGTGATTCAAGAACAGAGCACTCTAAGGAGTCACTGGAGGCTTGGTCAAAGCTATAAATCGAAAGTTAAGAAGCGAGTCTCAAAATGAACTGCTATGCGACAGGACATGGCCAAGACTGCCTGACAGCCCGAAGATGGCCAGGGAAAGGTGCCGCAACTAGAGGGCCATCAGGCAGGACTGCATCATACGTGAAGCCTGCGTACGCTCACAGCCTCCCGTGAACGATGGCGACGTCCACCGCCGCGTCTACGCCACGGAATCCGCGCTCATCCGCTCCCGCCTGCGGGGTTCACCGATAAAATTTTTTGCAAAAGTGGATTACCGCAAAACGATAGGCCCAGGCCGCGCCCCATCAAGGATCCGCAAGGCGTTGAGGATCTGCAAAGAAGGATCTTTTTTGCAGGCTTTTTCAGTTCAATGGGGCTCATAAGCTCAGAAGAAAACGCGTAACTCATTGAATATATTTAGTTATGTGTGTTTTCCGTGAAAATTGGACTGAATAAGGAGGATCTTGAAGACTGATAGTAATTTGAAGAAAAGACTTTAAATTCATAATGTTATTTTCATTTTCGTGTTGTTTGGGAACTGCAACTTTCCAAAACCGTTTATCTTGTTTGATCACGCTCAGCTATCCATCGTGGGCACTACTGGGTATCGCCGCCCTGAAAGTAGACCTATTTATACCTACCTGCGTTCATGAGGCTTGCCCGTCAGGATAGGAGCTCATACGATACCCAGCGATATCAATTGCCATGGAAGGATAATGAGTGAATAGGCAGACTGAGCTAAGGCATAGGATCCGACAATCCATCAGTAAATCGAGACCAAAACAAAACTCAACAGAAGGAGTCAACTCGGCATTGAAATTTTGGCAGGATATGTTGATGTTTTTACCCATAATTTATGCAGCAATCTATCTGATTGGCCTTCTCTACCACATTGGATATTTGGGGGAGTTTAGATTAGGGCCTGAAGAGTTCCCATTATCAACAGACCTGATTTTGTTACAAGGAGTGATTTCCTTGATAACTATGTCCTCGCCACACGTATTTTACGCAATTCTGCTATTTGCAGCCTTCTTAGCACTACTCGTATTTCTCCTCTTTGCTCGTCGAACCCGGGAGAAACTCACCATATTTTTCAATCATCTGAAAAGCGTGAACAGGGCCAGTAGAGAACTGAAAGAGACTATGTCTTCCGCTAAAGTCACAACTCAACTGATGGAAAAGAGTGCCGAAATATATGCAAGATTCGTTGTGTTGTTTGTGCCGCTACTTATGCTGATTTTTATGGGTGTAGTCTCAATGCAAAACGGTATTGCAGCTACAAAAAAAGACAAAGAAAACCTATTTTTAACCACTCCAGACAGAACAGAAAGCACATCACCGTTGTTAAAAAATGGACCTTACCTGCGAGTAGCCTGTAACTCAGTGCACTGTGCCTACTGGAATAAACAAGGCACTATCATTCTCCGCCATGACCAAGTGGAGCAGACATACTTACCGTCCCAAAGAAAGCAAGAAAAATCATAGCGTACTATGCATTTCCTCCCTCCAACTACTGCACAAAAAAGGCTCCAAACTATGGAGCCTTCTTCTAGCTGTTTGGTGCCCAGGTCAGTGAGCCGCCAACTCACGAAACAGGTCTGGTTTATCCTGGATAAGCCCCAGCACTTTCGCGGCTAACCCCGTTGGATTGCGGCGCCGGGTTTCCCAGCTTTTGACCGTATCCACACTTGTTCCCAGTGCTAGGGCAAACTCTTGCTGCGAAACCTTGAGGGCCAGGCGAATGGCCTTGACGTCAGCGACCTCGTATTTGGTCCGTGCAGCAGGTTCTAAGCGGCCCTGCTTGATCTCGACAGCCTCTTCCAGGGAAGCCTTCAGTTCGTCAAATATGTTCATATCAAACCTCCCCTTTCAGTAACGTGGTCAATTTCTTCAGCTCAGCCTTTTCTGCTGCTGTGAGGCTCTCTTTCTCACTCTTCGCATACGCCAGTACCAGGTAAATCGTCTCTACAGTTGCCAAGAAGTAGATCACCCTGGCACTGCCGCTTTTCCCTTGCTGGCCTGTTGCCATGCGAACTTTTCGCAAGCCACCAGTACCTTGGATCAAGTCGCCTTTTTCTGGCTGGGCAATCAGCTCGACTTGCAGTGCTCTGAGCTCATCGTCTGTCGCTAAGGCTTTTATCTGTCTAGTGAAGATAGACGTCTCAATAAATTCAATCGCGTGACTCACGCATCACTCACTCTGAGCATTCATCATGGTGTACATAGTACACATCACGAGTCAGCGAGGCAACATGGCCATTCTGGCTGTGCCCCACCCCTGCCGCCAATGCGTCCACTAAGCTCTCAGGCTCCGATGGCATCGAGTCAAATAAATGGGGCAATATGTGGACACTAAAAATAAAAAATCCATATAAAACAGTTAATTGCAGATACAAAAAAGGAGGCCTAGGCCTCCTTTTATCTTTCATAACAGAACCGGATTAAACCAGAGCTGCTTTGGCCTTTTCAACCAGGGCGGTGAAAGCCAGCTTGTCGTGAACGGCGATATCGGACAGGATCTTGCGATCGATCTCGATAGAAGCCTTCTTCAGACCGTTGATCAGACGGCTGTAGGACAGACCGTTCTGACGGGCTGCAGCGTTGATACGCGCAATCCACAGCTGACGGAACTGACGCTTTTTCTGGCGACGGTCACGGTAGGCATACTGACCAGCTTTGGTTACCGCTTGTACCGCTACGCGGTAGACACGGGAACGGGCGCCGTAGTAACCCTTGGCGGCTTTCATTACTTTCTTGTGACGAGCGCGAGCAGTCACACCACGTTTAACTCTTGGCATTTTTCACATCCCCCTTATGCGTACGGCAGACAAGCGACAACACGTTTGTGGTCGGCAGCAGAAACCATGAACTTCGGCCCCAGCTTGCGCTTACGCTTGCTGCTCTTCTTGGTCAGGATGTGACGCAGGTGGTTGTGCTTACACTTGAAGCGACCTGAGCCAGTCTTCTTGAAGCGCTTTGCAGCACCCCGGTTGGTTTTCATCTTCGGCATTTCATCATACTCCGCATTGTGAGTGACAACAAAATCGCAAGGCGAACCGACTCATGGGGCGAACCCATGAGTCAATTTCTTGTGGGCCTTAAGATTTCTTCTTAGGTGCGAGGACCATCACAGCTTGACGGCCTTCGACTTTCGGGAACGACTCGACTACGGCCAACTCTTCCAGATCGGTCTTGACTCGCTCCAGAACCTTGATACCAAGATCCTGGTGAGCCATTTCACGACCACGGAAGCGCAGGGTGACCTTCGCCTTGTCCCCGTCTTCTAGAAAGCGAACCAGGTTGCGTAGTTTTACCTGATAGTCGCCTTCGTCAGTGCCAGGACGGAATTTGATTTCCTTGACCTGGACAACTTTCTGCTTTTTCTTCTGTTCTTTGGTGGTTTTGCTCTTTTCGTAGAGGAATTTGCCGTAATCCATGATCCGGCAAACGGGCGGCTCAGCGTTAGGACTGATCTCGACCAGATCCACTCCGGCCTCAAGGGCCAAGTTCAGAGCATCTTGAATGGTGGTGACGCCAATGGCCTCACCATCCAAACCGGTCAGACGAACTTCTTTCAGACGGATCTCTTCATTGATCCGGTGAGCGCGGGCTTGCGGTTGCTTGCCCAGTTTTTTTCCGCCTTTTATAGCTTATTCCTCCACTTTCTTTTGTCCGCGGGTCTGAACTTCCTGGGTCAACAGAGCGATTAGCTCTTCAACAGGATAAGTGCCCAGGTCAGCCCCTTTACGAGTTCGCACTGCAATCTTGCCGGCTTCAACTTCTTTATCGCCGCAGACCAACATGAAAGGAACTCGTTTCAAAGTATGCTCGCGGATTTTAAAGCCAATCTTCTCATTTCTCAAGTCCGCTTTTGCGCGAAGACCCGCATCATTCAATGCCTTGGCTACTTTCACTGCATAATCGGCCTGATTATCCGTGATATTCATCACCACGGCTTGAGTCGGTGCCAACCAGGTTGGGAACAGTCCCGCGTACTCTTCGGTCAGAATACCGATGAAGCGCTCGATGGAACCCAGGATGGCGCGGTGGATCATGACGGGCACGTGGCGCTCGTTATCTTCCCCCACATAAGTGGCACCCAGACGACCCGGCAAGGCAAAGTCGAGCTGCACGGTACCACACTGCCACGCACGATCAAGGCAATCATGCAGGGTGAATTCGATCTTGGGGCCGTAGAAGGCGCCCTCACCCGGCTGCAGATCGTACTTCAGACCGTTCAGCACCAGCGCCTCGGCCAAGGCCGCCTCGGCACGATCCCAGGCCTCGTCGGAGCCGATACGCTGCTCGGGACGGGTGGAGAGCTTGACCACGATGTTCTCGAAGCCAAAGGTGCCGTAGACGTCATAGACCATACGGATACAGGCGGACACCTCTTCCATGATCTGCTCTTCGGTACAGAAGATGTGGGCGTCATCCTGAGTGAAACCCCGTACCCGCATCAAGCCGTGCAGGGAGCCTGACGGCTCGTTGCGGTGGCAGGAGCCAAACTCGGCCATGCGCAGCGGCAGATCGCGATAGGACTTGAGGCCCTGATTGAAGATCTGGACGTGACCCGGGCAGTTCATCGGCTTGATGGCGTACTCGCGGTTCTCGGACTGGGTGGTGAACATGCCCTGGGCATACTTATCCCAGTGGCCGGAGCGCTCCCACAGTACGCGATCCATCATGGCGGGGCCTTTCACCTCCTGATAGTCATACTCACGCAGCTTGGTACGCATGAAGGTTTCCAGCTCACGGAAGATGGTCCAGCCATCGTTGTGCCAGAACACCATGCCGGGTGCTTCTTCCTGCATGTGATACAGGTCGAGCTGCTTGCCGATCTTGCGGTGGTCACGCTTGGCGGCCTCTTCGAGGCGCTGCAGGTAAGCCTTGAGCTGCTTCTTGTCGGCCCAGGCGGTACCGTAGATCCGCTGCAACATTTTGTTGTTGGAGTCGCCACGCCAGTAGGCGCCGGACATCTTCTGCAGCTTGAAATGGTGGCAGTGACGCATGTTCGGCACGTGGGGGCCGCGACACATGTCGACGTACTCTTCGTGATGATACAGACCGGGCTGGTCATCACGGGCAATGTTCTGATCCAGGATCTCGACCTTGTAGGTCTCGCCGCGGGCCTCGAACACGTCGCGCGCCTCCTGCCAGGAGACCTTCTTCTTGATGACGTCGTAATCCTTGGCGGCCAGCGCCAGCATGCGCTCTTCCAGGGCAGCCAGATCTTCGTCGGTCAGGGTACGATCGAGATCGATGTCGTAGTAGAAACCGTTATCGATGACAGGACCTATGGCCATCTTGGTCTGGGGCCAGAGTTGCTTGATGGCATGACCCAGCAGGTGAGCACAGGAGTGGCGCAGGATGTCCAGACCTTCTTCGTCTTTGGCGGTGATGATGGCCAGGGAGGCATCGGCTTCGATCAGCTCGCAGGCATCCACCAGTTCACCGTTTACCCGACCGGCAATGCATGCCTTAGCGAGACCGGGACCTATGTCCGCGGCGACGTCCATGACAGAAACGGCGTGGGCAAATTGACGTTGGCTGCCGTCAGGCAGAGTAATGATTGGCATTATGTATTTCCTTGACAGTGGTGACCCCTACCAAAGGCCACGTGTGAATTGAAAATGTCCTTTAAAATCAAGCCTCTCACTTGGATGTTTCACCGTTCACAATACGGTTGGTACACACAGTGGCACACAAATTATTTGTTGTGTGATGCTATCAATCGACAGGTACAGCGGAGGATTGTATCAGACGTGACAACTCAGACAAGTTGCCACGACGATTTTGCATACAGCGACGGGGCGGGTTATCGGATGGCGTGAGCGGGTGCGCGGGCCCATCCCTACTCAGGACGGGCCCCCTATTATGAAAATGGTTATTGCCGCCGAGCGTCCCATTGGCCCCCTCCCTGTGCTAGGTTTCCAGATAGGAGCCCGTCTGAGAGGAGATAAAGATGTACACCTATGACATTTCGTTTCCGGAGCACGCGGAGAAGATTATCCATCCGGATCACCTACTGACGACGCACTGCCCCGTGCATCTCGGGGAGCTGGTGATCCTGAGCGATGGCAGCAAGCGCGAGGTCTGCAGCATAGTGCACAGCGCCGATCGCAGCACCCTCTACGTCACCGACGTCACCCCGGGCAAGGTCAGCGCCAGTGCCTGAAGACGCAGGCTAGCTTGGCGTGCTGGCCTGGCCGGCCTCCAGGAGTGACTGCCCGTTGAAATCGAAGTCACTGCGCCCCTCTTCCGCCAGCGCCAGCTCCTGCAAGACCCGCAGCGCCAGCTTGTTGCCCTTCTGGGATGCCTGATAGAGCCACTGCTTGGCCTCGGCCATGTTGACCCGGCCGTTGGCCCCCATCAGATGGAGCACCCCCAGCTTGAGCATGGCGGGCACATCGCCGTTGTGGGCCGCCAGCTCCATCCAGTGAAAGGCCGTGCGCAAGTCCCGCTGCACCCCCACCCCGCGCAGGTAGAGCTCCGCCAACCGGTACTGGCCGAAGGCATCCCCCGCCTGCGCCGACTGGCGATAGAGGCTGACGGCCTGCGCCAGATCCTGCTCGCTCCCCTGCCCCACCTCGTGGCTCCAGCCCATCAGCGCCAGCGCCCTGGGCTGACCCTGATCGGCCAGCGGCTGCCAGATCCTGGTCGCCTCCTCGAAGTGGCCTACGCGCCAGGCACGGTTGGCTGTCGCCAGATCCTGCTCGGTGGAGAGCGGGATCAGACGCCAGATGACCAGGCCGATCACTCCGATAAACAGCCAGCGAGACGTTGTGGGTTTCATGATGATTTCCGTGATCCAGTTCTCATTTTGTCTATGTAAACGAAATGTAGCGACGGGATCAAGCAGGAGATCTCTCTGTGATGTCATTTAGAGGGTGGCTTGCTGGCGGAACTTGAAATTTGGCGTGCGCCCGAGCAGAATGACTGTACATATAAACAGTATTGGTCGGCGACTATGGCAGGACGAGGCAGTACCCACAACATCGATCACCGCTTCAGCGGCCCGCTGATCGAGGTCATCGACGATGGTTGGCAGCATAAGGCCGCGCCTGAGTTTGAGGCCTCGGCGCCCCAGACCGAGGTGCGCGAGATCCAGGCCAAGAGCATCATCAGCCACAATCTCTCGCCGGATGTTCCCTTTGGCCGCTCCATCAACCCCTATCAGGGCTGCGAGCACGGCTGCATCTATTGCTACGCCAGACCCAGCCACGCCTATCTGGAGCTATCCCCCGGCCTCGACTTCGAGACCAAGCTGTTCGCCAAGATCAATGCCGCCGAGCTGTTGCGGCGGGAGTTTGCCAGGCCCAGCTATCAGCCACAGACCATAGTGCTGGGGGCCAATACCGATCCCTACCAGCCCATCGAACACCATTACCGGCTCACTCGCGTCCTGCTGGAGGTGATGCTGGCCCACCGCCATCCGGTGGGGATCATCACCAAGAGCGCGATGATATTGCGGGATCTCGATCTGCTGGCCGAACTGGCCAGGGAGGGGCTGTGTCAGGTGATGGTGTCGGTGACCACCCTCAACGAGACGCTGAGGCGGCAGCTGGAACCCAGAGCCAGCACCGGGGCCGGGCGACTCAAGGTGATCGAGAAACTGGCCCAGGCGGGGGTGCCGGTCGGCGTGTTGGCAGCTCCCATGATCCCGCGCCTCAACGAGCCCGAGCTGGAGCAGATCATCAGGAGCGCGGCCGAGGCGGGCGCCGGCTGCGCCGACTACATACTGCTGCGGCTGCCCCATGAGCTGACGACCCTGTTCAGCGACTGGCTGAGCGAGCATCATCCTGGTCAGAAGGAGGCCATCCTGAACCAGCTGCGGGCCAGCCGTGACGGCAGCCTCAACAGCCCGGCCTTCGGCACCCGCATGCGGGGCCAAGGCCAGTTTGCGGATCTGCTCGCCCAGCGCTTTCGCCTCATCAGCAAACGGATGGGGCTCGGCAAGCGTCACGTTCAACTGAACCTGGATCGCTTCATACGCCCCAACGAGCAGTTACGCCTGTTCTGACGTCAGGCGGCCATCAACCCCTCGGTCGCGACGGATAGGAGCGCACCTGCTTGCCCTGTGCGATCAGCTCGGCGGGCAGGCGCGATGGCTCATAAGCGACTTCCTCCTCCTGCGCTTCCTGTGACGATGCCTTGGCATCCTCTCCCCACATCCGGCTCCACCAGATCTCCCACATGATCCAACTCGTCATAAGCTGTTCCTCCTGGATGATATCGGCACACTCCGGGCTCGGGCGTGATCGTGCCCTTACCCCTCGATGAACAACCGCAGTCTGTCCCGGTGGGATGACAGCCAGATGACGCAGGGATGAAGGATCGAGTATGAGAATGAGCTGGCGCACGGATTTGGCAGAGTGGCGCCCTCACGCCGATGTGGCTCGGAAGAATTCGGGTGGATCGCCACGGCGGGAGCGAACGGCAACCAAGGCAGGACAAACAAAAAGAGCGACCCAAGGGTCGCTCTTTTTTATCGATGCGGGTAGCGATTATTCGTCGCCAGCCACACCCTCTTCGCTGGAGCCTGCGTCGGCAGCGCCGGCGTCTGGCGCAGTATCTGCACCTTCAACCTGCTCACCATCGATGGCAACTACGTCGTTCTCTTCCTCGTCGCTCTCGGCGATGCGCTGCAGGCCGACCACGGTCTCATCTTCACCAGTACGGATCAGACGAACACCGCCGGTGTTACGGCCGATGATGCTCACCTCGGCGACCCGGGTACGCACCAGGGTACCGCCGTTGGTGATCAGCATGATCTGGTCGGTATCCTCGACCTGGATCGCATCGATCACCTTGCCATTGCGATCATCCACCTTGATGGAGATGACGCCCTGGGTACCACGGCTCTTGGTCGGGTACTCGGTCAACGCGGTCCGCTTGCCGTAACCGTTCTCGGTGGCGGTCAGGATGGCGCCCTCGCCACGGGGGACGATGAGGGAGACCACCTTGTTGCCATTAGGCAGACGGATGCCACGGACACCGGAGGCTGTACGACCCATGGGACGCACTCCCTTGAAGGTGCCCTTGCTCTCGGTGTTCTCGGCGCCTTCAACGCCGTCGCTGCCTTCGTCGTCGTTGCCGGCGTCAATGACGCTGTCGTCATCCGCGTCGGCATCATCGCTGACGTCCGCATCGGCGCGACCGCTGCCTTCAGCGAAGCGAACCACCTTGCCCGCATCGGAGAACAGCATGATCTCGTTGCTGCCGTCGGTGATGTCCACCCCGATCAGCTCATCGCCCTCTTTGAGGTTGATGGCACGAATACCGGAGGAGAGCGGACGGCTGAACGCAGACAGGCTGGTCTTCTTCACGGTACCGTCGGCGGTGGCGAAGAAGACGTACTTGTCGTCGGCATATTCCTTGACCGGCAGGATGGCGGTGATGCGCTCACCCTCTTCCAGCGGCAGCAGGTTGATGATCGGACGGCCGCGGGCGCCACGGGACGCCTCCGGCAGCTGATACACCTTGAGCCAGTAGACCTTGCCACGGGTGGAGAAGCACAGGATGGTGTCGTGGGTGTTGGCCACCAACAGACGCTCCACGAAGTCCTCTTCCTTGATCCGGGTGGCCGACTTGCCACGACCACCGCGGCGCTGGGCCTCGTAGTCGGTCAGCGGCTGATACTTCACATAGCCCTGGTGAGACAGGGTGACCACCACGTCTTCCGGGGTGATCAGATCTTCGATGTTGATCTCGGCGCTGGAGGCGTTGATCTCGGTGCGACGCTCGTCACCGTACTGATCGCGCACGGCCAGCAGCTCATCGCGGATCACTTCCATCAGCCGTTCCGGGCTTGCCAGGATGAACAGCAGCTCGGCGATCAGATCCAGCAGAGATTGGTACTCTTCCAGGATCTTCTCGTGCTCGAGGCCGGTCAGCTTGTGCAGACGCAGATCCAGGATGGCCTGGGCCTGCTGCTCGGTCAGGAAGTATTGACCTTCACGGATGCCGAACTCCGGCTCCAGCCACTCGGGACGGGCCGCGTCGTCGCCTGCTTTTTCCAGCATGCCGGCGACGTTGCCGAGCTCCCAGCCACGGGCAATCAGCTTGGCCTTGGCATCGGCCGGGGTATCGGAGTGACGGATCAGCTCGATGATGGGGTCGATGTTGGCCAGGGCGACCGCCAGACCTTCCAGGATGTGGGCCCGATCCCGCGCCTTGCGCAGTTCGAACACGGTCCGGCGGGTCACTACCTCACGGCGGTGCAGCAGGAAGGCATCCAGGATCTCTTTAAGGTTCATCACCTTGGGCTGGTTGTTATCGAGCGCCACCATGTTGATACCGAACGTGGTCTGCATCTGGGTGTGCTTGTAGAGATTGTTCAGCACAATCTCGCCGGACTCGCCGCGCTTGATCTCGATAACGATGCGCATGCCGTCTTTATCAGACTCATCGCGCAGGGCGCTGATGCCCTCGACTTTCTTCTCTTTGACCAGCTCGGCGATCTTCTCGATCAACCGCGCCTTGTTCACCTGATAAGGCAGCTCGTGAACGATGATGGTCTCGCGACTCGTCTTCTCGTCCACTTCCACTTCGGCCTTGGCCCGCACATAGACGGAGCCACGACCGGTACGGTACGCCTGCACTATGCCGGCGCGGCCGTTGATGATGGCGCCGGTGGGGAAATCCGGGCCGCTGATGTAGGTCATCAACTCATCGATGGTGAGATCGCCATTGTCGATCAGCGCCAGACAGCCGTTGACTATCTCGGTGAGGTTGTGAGGTGGAATGTTGGTCGCCATGCCCACCGCGATACCGGAGGAACCGTTGATCAACAGGGTGGGTATCTTGGTGGGCATGACCGCCGGGATCATCTCGGTGCCGTCGTAGTTCGGCACCCAGTCCACGGTCTCTTTGTCCAGATCGGCCAGCAGCTCGTGGGAGATGCGGGCCATCCGCACTTCGGTGTAACGCATGGCCGCGGCGTTGTCGCCGTCGACCGAGCCGAAGTTGCCCTGACCATCGACCAGCATGTAACGCATGGAGAAATCCTGCGCCATCCGGACAATGGTGTCATACACGGCACTGTCGCCGTGGGGGTGATATTTACCGATTACGTCACCGACCACACGGGCCGATTTCTTATAGGGCTTGTTCCAGTCGTTCCCCAACTCGTTCATAGCAAACAGAACGCGGCGGTGAACCGGTTTCAAGCCATCACGCACATCCGGCAGAGCTCGTCCTACGATCACGCTCATGGCGTAATCAAGATAGGAACTCTTGAGCTCTTCTTCGATGTTGACCGGCGTGATCTCTCTGGCCAGATCGCTCATAGAAAGCCTTAATCCCTAATTAGTTGTTCTTTGGCTTAAACAGCGCGACATAGTAACACAGGACGCGAAATACCTTAAGCCGGAAATCGGGCTGGTCTGACAAAGTCCGTCCGTTATAATGCCCGCCAGGACAATAGATTGCGCGCCTGTCACGCTAGTTGCGCGCCCTGCCACAGGATCCACGAAAATGAATAGTGATGCCAATGTCGATCTGACCGAAATCGCCAAATTTGAAGCCATTGCCTCCCGCTGGTGGGACATGGAGGGCGAGTTCAAGCCACTGCATCAAATCAACCCGGTGCGCCTTGACTGGATCACCGACAAGAGCGACGGCCTGTTCGGTAAACAGGTACTCGATATCGGCTGCGGTGGCGGCATCCTCTCCGAGAGCATGGCGCGCCGCGGCGCCAAGGTGACCGGCATCGACATGGGCAAGGAGCCGCTCGGCGTCGCCCGCCTCCACGCCCTCGAACAGGGGGTCGAGCTCGCATACCGCCAGATGACCGCCGAGCAGCACGCCGATGAGGCGCCCGGCCAGTATGACGTGGTCACCTGCATGGAGATGCTGGAGCACGTGCCGGATCCCGCCTCGGTGCTGCGCGCCATCGCCAGCCTGGTCAAGCCGGGTGGACGGGTGTTCGTCTCCACCATCAACCGCAACCCCAAGGCCTATCTGATGATGATCCTCGGCGCCGAACACCTGCTGAAGATGGTGCCGAAGGGTACCCATGATCACAAGAAGTTCATCACCCCCGCCGAACTCTGTCGCATGGGGGAAGCCGCGGGCCTGCTGGTGCGCGACATGAGCGGGGTGCACTACGCGCCGCTCTCCAACCGCTTCAAGCTCGGGGCCAACGTCGACGTCAACTACATGGTGGCCTTCGTGCGCCCGGAGCAAGGCTGATGAGCGCTAACCCAACGCCGCTGCGCTGCGTGCTGTTCGATCTGGACGGCACCCTGCTCGACACGGCCCCGGATCTCGGCGCCGCCGTCAATCACGTGCTGGTGAGCGAAGGCTTTGCGCCGCTCGGCGATGACATCATCCGCCAGACCACCTCCCACGGCGCCCTGGGGCTGCTCAGGGCGGGCCTTGGCGACGAACTGCTGGAGGAGCTCGGCAGCCAGCGCCTGCGCAGCGCCCTGCTCGACTATTACGCGGCCAACCTCTGTGTCGGCACCCGCCCCTACGAGGGGATGCTCGATCTCATCGCGTGGCTCGACGAGCAGCAGATGCCCTGGGGCATAGTCACCAACAAACCGGGCTTCCTCACCGAGCCACTGCTGGCCGCGCTGCCCGCGCTGGCCAGCTGCGGGGTGACGGTCAGCGCCGACACCCTGCCGGTGCGCAAGCCCGATCCCGCCCCCATGTTCTATGCCTGTGAGCGGCTCGGGGTCGAGGCGGCGCACTGCCTCTATGTCGGCGATCATGTGCGCGACATCGAGGCGGGCCGCAATGCCGGCATGCGCACCGCGGTGGCGGGCTGGGGCTATCTGCATGACGACGAGGATCCCGCCGACTGGGGCGCGGATCTGCAGTTCGATACCGTGCAGGCGCTGCACCACTGGCTGCGCTACGAGCTGACCTAGTGCCTGCCTAGCTGCCTTTGATGGATGTCACAGGCAGCTTTCCACGAAAAAGGGTCCATTAGACCCTCAAGTCACTGGCCCGGGGCCGTCGACAGAGACAATGAGGGGAGCCGAATTAGCCCCCACTTTTTTGCCTTTGGCAACGCTGCTCCTGACGGGATCGGACACCTTTTGACCCTTGCTGCACAAGGGATAGCCAGCTGAAAATCGCTAGTAAAAACGCCCTCTTTTCGCAAGCGAAAAAAGTTATTTAAATTTTCCATCTTCGATCATCAGACTTGCATTTAGCGGATCGGACGCATGAAAACCCACTCACTGTGAGCAGTCACTAACAGAGGCGATAAGACTCACAATTTATCCACAGCTATCGGGTTATCCACACGTTGCAATACGGGGATGACCTCACTATCTTGTAGTTCGAAATCAAAATAACACTATATCTTGTGATTCATCGCGCCAAACACCCCTACTCCTGTTGCCGAAAACGGCCTGGTGAGGACGTGGCGCGATGGTTTTTCGGGAATCAACTAAAGGTCATCAGCCAATGAACTTGTTTGTGACGAAGCGTAACGGCCACAAAGAACCCATCGATCTGGATAAAATTCACCGCGTACTGGACTGGGCCGCCGAGAAGCTCGACAACGTGTCTGTCTCTCAGGTGGAACTCAAGTCGCACATCCAGTTCTATGACGGTATCCGTACCGCCGACATCCACGAAACCGTCATCAAGGCTGCCGCCGACCTGATTTCCGAACAGAGCCCGGATTACCAGTACATGGCCGCTCGTCTGGCCATCTTCCACCTGCGCAAGAAGGCCTACGGCCAGTTCGAGCCGCCCCACCTCTACCAGCACGTCGCCAAACTGGTAGACATGGGCAAGTATGACAAGCACCTGCTGACCGACTATAGCCAGGCCGAATTCGAGGAGCTGAACGAGCACCTGGATCACTGGCGCGACATGGACTTCTCCTACGCCGCCGTCAAGCAGCTGGAAGGCAAGTACCTGGTGCAGAACCGCGTCACCGGCGAGATCTACGAGAGCCCGCAGTTCCTCTACATCCTGGTGGCCGCCTGCCTGTTCTCCAAGTATCCGAAAGAGACCCGCCTGGACTACATCAAGCGTTTCTACGATGCGGTGTCGACCTTCAAGATCTCCCTGCCGACCCCGATCATGAGCGGTGTGCGCACCCCGACCCGTCAGTTCAGCTCCTGCGTGCTGATCGAGTGCGATGACAGCCTGGATTCCATCAACGCCACCGCCAGCGCCATAGTGCGTTACGTCTCCCAGCGCGCCGGCATCGGTATCAACGCCGGTCGTATCCGCGGTCTGGGCAGCCCCATCCGTGGCGGTGAGGCCTTCCACACCGGCTGCATCCCCTTCTACAAATACTTCCAGACCGCGGTCAAGTGCTGCTCCCAGGGCGGCGTGCGCGGCGGTGCGGCCACCCTGTTCTACCCGCTGTGGCACACCGAAGTGGAAAGCCTGCTGGTACTCAAAAACAACCGCGGCGTGGAAGAGAACCGGGTCCGTCACATGGACTACGGCGTGCAGATCAACAAGCTGATGTACCAGCGCCTGATCAAGGGCGGTGACATCACCCTGTTCTCCCCGTCCGACGCCCCCGGCCTGTACGACGCCTTCTTCGCGGATCAGGACAAGTTCGAGCAGCTCTACGTCAAGTACGAGCAAGATCCGGCCATTCGCAAGAAGACCATCAAGGCGGTGGACTTGTTCTCCCTGATGATGCAGGAGCGCGCCGGCACCGGTCGCATCTACATCCAGAACGTGGATCACTGCAACACCCACAGCCCGTTCGATCCGAGCGTGGCACCGGTGCGTCAGTCCAACCTCTGCCTGGAGATTGCGCTGCCCACCAAGCCGCTCAACAACGTGGATGACGAAGAGGGCGAGATCGCCCTGTGCACCCTCTCTGCCTTCAACCTCGGCGCCATCGAGAAGCTGGAAGATCTGGAAGAGATGGCGGATCTGGCCGTGCGCGCCCTGGATGCCCTGCTCGACTATCAGGACTACCCGCTCAAGGCCGCCCAGAAGGGCAGCATGAACCGTCGCACCCTAGGGATAGGCGTCATCAACTACGCCTACTACTTGGCCAAGAACGGTGCCCGCTACTCCGACGGCTCCGGCCTGGCGCTGACCCACCGCACCTTCGAGGCGATCCAGTACTATCTGCTGAAGGCCTCGGTGCAACTGGCGCGCGAGTTCGGCCCTTGCCCAGCCTTCAATGAGACCACTTACGCCCAGGGGATCCTGCCCATCGATACCTATAAAAAGGATCTGGACGCCCTGTGCAACGAGCCGCTGCGCCTGGACTGGGAAAGCCTGCGTGAAGAGATCAAGACCGTGGGTCTGCGCAACTCCACCCTGACCGCTCTGATGCCGAGCGAGACCTCCAGCCAGATCTCCAACGCCACCAACGGCATAGAGCCGCCGCGCGGCCTGGTCTCGGTCAAGGCCTCCAAGGACGGCATCCTCAAGCAGGTGGTGCCCGAGTACCATCGCCTGAAAGACCAGTACGAACTGCTGTGGAAGCAGCCGAGCGTCGATGGCTACCTGCAACTGGTCGGTGTCATGCAGAAGTTCGTGGATCAGGCGATCTCCGCCAACACCAACTATGATCCCGCCCGCTTCGAAGGCAACAAGGTACCGATGAAGCAGTTGCTCAAGGATCTGCTGACCGCCTACAAATACGGCCTCAAGACCCTGTACTATCACAACACCCGTGATGGTGCGGACGATGCCCAGACCGACATGCAGGATGACTGCGCCGGTGGGGCCTGCAAGATCTGATGAACCGGGCGGGAGCGACAAGCTCCCGCCCTCCTGTTTCCTCTCATTCAAGACATTCAAATCACCATGGCCTATTCAACTTTCTGCCAAACCCAGAACGACCAGCTCAAAGAGCCGATGTTTTTTGGCCAATCGGTCAACGTGGCCCGCTACGATCAGCAGAAGCACGACATCTTCGAGCGGTTGATCGAGAAGCAACTCTCCTTCTTCTGGCGCCCGGAAGAGGTGGACGTCTCCCACGATCGCATCGACTACCAGGCGCTGCCGCCCCATGAGCAGCACATCTTCATCTCCAACCTGAAGTACCAGACCCTGCTGGATTCCATCCAGGGTCGCAGCCCAAACGTGGCGCTGCTGCCGCTGGTCTCCATCCCGGAGCTGGAGACCTGGATTGAGACCTGGGCCTTCTCCGAGACTATCCACTCTCGCTCCTACACCCACATCATCCGCAACATCGTCAACAACCCGGGTCAGGTGTTCGACGACATCATCACCAACGAGCAGATCTTGAAGCGTGCCGGCTCCATCAGCCACTACTACGACGATCTGATCGAGGCGACCGCGCTCTACCATCTGCACGGCGAAGGCACCCACAGGGTGGGCGAGCGCGAGCTGACCATCACCTTGCGTGGGTTGAAGAAGAAGCTCTACCTGTGCCTGATGAGCGTCAACGCCCTGGAGGCGATCCGCTTCTATGTCAGCTTCGCCTGCTCCTTCGCCTTCGCCGAGCGCGAGCTGATGGAAGGCAACGCCAAGATCATCAAGATGATCGCCCGCGACGAGGCGCTTCATCTCACGGGGACTCAGCATATGCTGAACCTGATGCGCAACGGCCTGGACGATCCCGAGATGGCGGAGATCGCCGCCGAGTGCGAGCAGGCCTGCTTCGACATCTTCAAGGAAGCCGCCATTCAGGAGAAGGAGTGGGCCGAGTACCTGTTCCAGGACGGCTCCATGATCGGCCTGAACAAGGACATCCTCTGCCAGTACGTGGAGTACATCACCAACCTGCGCATGGCGGCGGTCGGCCTGGCACCGGCCTTTGCTGGCGCCAAGCAAAACCCCATTCCCTGGATCAACACCTGGCTGTCGTCTGACAACGTGCAGGTCGCCCCTCAGGAGGTGGAAGTGAGCTCCTACCTGGTCGGCCAGATCGACAGCGAAGTGCACGCCGATGATCTCGGTGACTTTGAGCTGTGAGTGACACGCTGGCGCCGCAGCATGCACCGGAGCAGACCGCCTCGGCGGCGCCCCTGGTGCATACCCGCGACGGCGCCCTGCTCGCCCAGCCCGGCGAGAGCCTGTTGGAAACCCTGGAGCGCCACGGCCATCGGCTGGAATTTCAGTGCCGCAGTGGCTATTGCGGCGCCTGCCGCACCCCGCTGCTGGCAGGCACAGTGCACTACCCCAATACGCCGCTGGCGTTTGTCTCCCAGGGCGAGTGCCTGCCCTGCTGCTGCAAACCGATTGGAGCCATCCGGCTGGATATCCGGAAGGCGTGACCCGGCGCCGATCGGCAAGATCGGCCCCTGACGCCCCATAAAAAAAGCCGCCGGATCGCTCCGGCGGCTTTTTTGTTGCTCGCTCATATGGCGGGTCGCCATGACCCGGCCAGCATCTCAGAGCCAGGGCGCGGCAGTCGGCCCCTGGTGCAGGCCCAGCTTCCAGACCCGGCCAAAGTGCTTGTAGTGACCGGCAGCCACGCCGGCCTTCTCGCCCATGCCGTGGTAGAGATCCAGGTGCCCCTTCTTCACCGCACCGCCCACATCCAGCGCGATCAGCAGGCGCAGCTGATGCTTGCCGGTCCAGTTGCCCGCCTTGTCGAGCAGCGGCACCTCCGCCAGGATGGGGGTGCCCATCGGCAACAGGGTCTTGTCAGCCGCCACCGCCGCCAGCGGCAACAGCGGGATACCGGCCGCCCCGATCACGTCGTTGGTGGGACGACGCTCAAAGAAGACATAGGAGGGATTCTGCTCCACCAGCTCCTTGACGTTCGCCTCCGGCTGGCTGTTGGCCCACTCCTTGATGGCCTTCATGGACATCTGCGCCTTGGGCACCTCGCCCCTGTCGATCAGCACCCGGCCGATACTCACGTAGCCATGGCCGTTCTTGCCGCTGTAACCCAGATATTGCAGCCTGTCGTCATCCCCGTAGTGGACGAAGCCGGAGCCCTGCACGTCCATCAGGAAGTTGTCGATGAGGGATTTGCTGTACCCCAGCTCCAGCCCGCGGTTGGCCAGCGCCCCCTTATGGATCTGAGCCCGGCTCGGACAGCGACCGGCACAGTTCGGCATGGCATAGATGGGATACTTGTACTGGCCATCCGGGCGATGACGCACCTCCAGCACCGGTGAGTAGTAGCCGGTGAACAGCACGTTACCCATGCGATCGGCGCCGCCCAGCTGGGCCAGGCTGATGCCGTACTGGCCGATCTGGGCCGGATTGCCGCCCTTGGCGACCCAACGGGAGAGCTGACGATAGAGCTCGCCATAACGGCGGGTCATCTTGCCGGAGCGCTCCAGCACCAGCCGGCTCTGGGGGCCGAACTTGCTGAAATCCGACGCCTGTCGGCTGCTGATGCGTTCGACCCGCACCAGATCGGCTGGCAGGGTACCGTCCAGATACTGCTTGCCCAGATTCTCCGGCACCTCGCAGTTCAGAAAGCATCTGGCTTCGGTCTTCTTCTGGGGCACCTTGGCAGGGTCAGGGTTGCCCGCACAACCGGCCAACCCGACCACAGCGGCGGTCAGCCAGTACGCGTGTTTTTTCATATGTCCTCATCTAACCGAAAAACGCTAACACCATGAAAATGGTGATGAATTCAATCAAAGGCAGCAACGGATGCCACTTGGTATCCGTCTGTTCGCCCGCGCGGGCCGCGCGGCCATGGCCGCGGCGCCAATGCAGGCGGCGCTATCATACAAAAACAAAGGGCCTCTTGGCCCCTTAAATTGAAAAATCCTGTGCATTCATCGCTAGGCCCCTGCCACGGCATCTGTGGCCCTGGTGATCAGGCGAAGAGGTGCACGGGGCGCTGACCTTCAGGGCCCGATCGTCATCGCCAAGCCGGGCCGCCCTCCCCTGGCCGCCGGGATTTTCCAAAGGCCGATCATCTGGGTTATAACAAGGGGACAAGATGTGAGGGGTCATGGATGGAACAGCTCGAGATCTTCCCGCTGCAGAGCCCCTGTATCGGGGTGTGCGAAGTGAACAACAAGGGCTACTGCAAAGGCTGCCTGCGCAATCGGGAGGAGCGTTTCAACTGGCTTGTCATGACCCATGCCGAGCAGCAGGAGGTGATGCGGCTGTGTCGGGGTCGCAAGGCCAGGGTCGAGGCGGCGCGGCGCAAGGCGCGGGAAGCCGCAGAGGCCGAGCCACAGGGAGGACAGGCGGAGCTGACGCTCCTTCCCGATCAGGACGAACAGGGCGCTCTCATTCCACCTAGGTGACGGTTGGGTGCCACATCAACATTATCTACCCGCTACCATCCAGCCGAGTCGCAGAGCATAGTTTCGACTCTTCACGCCCTCAAAAACACCGTGGCGGCTCACGCAGAGTGGCCGCCACAATATCGTCCTTTCAATCAGCTCAGGATGGCGTTATCTCCCTGATTACCACCAGACCTCGGCCTGAGCACCTATGGTCCAGGTGTCGTCCTGCGTCTCACCAGCGGCATCCGGGCGGAATTCATCATCCTGCTGCAGATAGCTGGCGAAGATCCGGATCTCAGGGCGAGCCCACCAGTCGTTGCTGGGAGCCCAGGCCTGGGACAGCGTGATCTTGGATCCATCCTCCTCCTCACGCTGACGGCCCTTCTCCACCCAGCTGTCCTTGAAGTAGCCGAGCTCGAGGTAGGTCTTCATGTGCTGGTTCCAGCTATAGGAGGGCCGAATGACGGTGGAGAACACCTCCTTCTCATCGTATTCGGTGGTGACGCGGGTATCGTTATTGAAGTCGCTGAGGTCATTGGCCTTCGCGTAGACGATCTGATGACCCAGCTCAAAACCACCGCCCAGCTTGATGGCGCCATGGTTCAGCACCCGGAAACCGCTGCCCCCGCCGGAGCTCATCTCCAGCCCACTGCCGCTGCCGTTGCCGTAGTTGGTGGCCTGGCCGGTCAGCCCATCGCTGAAGTACTGCACCGCCGTCTTGTTCACCCCGCCCATCACATTCCATACCACCTGCGCCGTGAGCATCTGCCCATTGGCAACCTCATCGAGGCTCTCTTTCTGGCTGTCGGAGGCATTCACGTGGGCGAAGTTATACCCCATCTCCAGCGTGGCATCCTGCCACACCGGAATGCCGGCATAACGGATATCGAAGGTATTCACATTGACGTGCTCGTCGCCCTCGTCATCCCCATCGCTGTCCACCTCGTCCCAGGGATCATTGCGGATGATGGCGAGGGAGAGTTTGCCGGGGCCCAGATCGATCTGCTCCACCCCGACCCCGGCGCCGGAAATGTCCCAGTACGCGAAATCGGTGAGGTGCACATCGTGGATCTGATAGTAACGTTTACCGGCCCAGAGCGTTTCGTTCCGGCCAAACAGATTCGTCGCCTTCACATTGGCCTGGCGCAGCGCAAACTCGGCCTCCTCGTCGGTGGCCGCCTCCCAGTCACGCTCCTGCCCCGATGACATGGTCAGCATGGTATCGAAGGCGAAGGTTTTATTATCCTGATTATATACTTCCTGACCCAGGCTCATTTCGGCATAGGTATCCGCCTCATTACCAAGACGCCCTACCCGCTGTTTATTCATGGTCTGCATATCACCATTATCTGAGGTGCCAAGACCAGAACGAAGATAGCCATGAAAGTCTATCGCCAACACAGAGGAAGAGATCATACAGGCGGCGACGGCGGTCGCCACCTTTAATTTTTTAACGCGCATAGGTACATCCTTCTTATGATAAAAAGTCAATCTGAATGGTGTATTACTCTTACTTATTAAAAAGCCAAAGGCGGCTCAAAAATGATGTCGTTGTTTAACCGTGTAAATAAACAGATAGAGATAGCTCAGCATGGGGATGGCGAAGCCATAAATAACCCCCGACATATCAGACAGCAGCGCCTGAATGGAGGGAATAACGGCACCACCCAGGCCGGCCATGATCAATACCGCCGAGGCGATAGGGATCAGCCGTTTTGGAATATTATTGATAACCAATGAGTAGATGACCGGATAGATCACCGAATTGGTCAAACCGATCAGCAGCAATACATAACCGCTGTATTGATTGGACAACAGCATGCTCATCAAAATAAGGCTCGCTGGAATACTGGTGCAAACCACCATCAAATAGGTCAGATTGACCCGGCTCGCCACGCAGCCATACAGCAGGCGGCCGATCATGGCGCCGGCCCAGTACAGGGAGATCAAGGCGGCGGCCTCTTTTATCGACAGATTGCCCAGGCTCGGCTCCGTCAGATAGATGACGGTATTGACCGCCACTGCCACTTCGGCGCCGACGTAACAAAAGATGGCAAGCGCACTCAGGGAGAAGAACTTGTTGCCGAAGAGTGCCCTGATATTCTCAGAAAAATCAGACTTCTCCTCCCCGCTGATCTCGACATCGGGCAGCCGTGTCAGCTGGCTCAGCAGGATCAAGCCGAGGATGAACAGCAGCAGTATCCCATAGATGAGCGTCAGCCTGGCACTCTGCTCCTGCGCAGAGAACTGGTAGAAGCCACCCAGGATAAAGGCGGCCGACAAGGGTGCCACTACGGTGCCGAAGGAGTTGATGGAGGAGGCGAGACTCAATCTGCCGGGCACCGAGGCAGCGGAGCCCAGCGCGGCGAGATAAGGATTCGCCACCACCTGCATGGCCGCAACGGCCAGCGCAATAAACAGGACTCCGACACAGAGCAGACCGAAACTGTGGCTCTGATAGGCGAGCGTGATGATCCCGCAGCCCAGGATCGCCAGCCAATAAGAACTCTTGAGCGCCTTCCTATAGCCAAATGCCGTCATGACCCACCCCATAGGGATCGAGGCTAAAAAGGGGGCACAAAAAAATATAAGTGAAATAAAGCTGGCGCTAGTATTGGTTAATGAATAATGTTCCTTGATGTAGGGAACCGATACGGATGTCAGTGCCGTTATCACACCCCAAATAAAGAATGTGGCATTCAATATGAACAGCGGTGCAACCTTGCTGGTTTTGTTTTGCATGTTGTCTTCGGATCAGAATATAAAATGAGTGGAGCACGTTAGGGAGAGGAGGCTTGGCCTCCTCTCCCTATTATTAGCTGATCACATAGCTATTAAGCTGGCCTGACTTCAGCGTGACGATATTATCAGTTGTGGTCCGCCCCAGCAAATTGGCGGAGGATACCACCATCATGCCGATATCGGAGCGCAGTTCCCCTACCTGGATGACACCGTCTTCGCTGTTATACAGGCGCAGTAAATAACCGCCCTCTCTATTTTTCAGCAGGGTACTGAATACCGCTTCCGTCCCCATCAGTTCACCCAGGCTGAATTGATTGGGCACCTTGAAATCCAATGGATTGGTGTGGAAGTAGCTGATATTGAATTCGCCGGTACGCGACAGCGACTGCTCATGATAATAACCATTCAACTTGGCGAAATTGACATAGCGGCGCCGGATCTGATTGGCCTGATAGCGCTCACCCATGTGCAGCGCCAAATGGAATGTCAGCGGTTTCAGCAACTGGCTATCCGGGGTGGCGATGATCTTTTCTGCCAAGCCACTGGCGCGGCCGGGACGACGCGACAAGTCCGGCAAACCGAAGTGACCACAACTGCGGAACAGGGTAATCGCCAGGCGATCGAAGTCGGCGCCGACCACCTGGTACTCCTTGCAACCCTGGGTGAACACAGACGCATAATGCGCGTCCCCGATCAGGGAGACATGGTTCAGCAAGGGCTCAGTGGTGGTCGGCTCCTCGACGAAGCCCTTCTCGCGCCAGTCGGCCAATTCCGCGGGCTGAGTGTCACGGGCCACCTCGAAGAAGGGCGTCCCCGCGCGGGAGAAGCGACTCGCAATCTGGCTGTTGACCAGCAGGCGCAGGCGATGATTCTTGCTCTTGTTGTCGACCGAGAGGGTCAGCTCGATGAGATCGGCATCCTGCTTCAGCGCCAACTCGAGCACGAAGGGCAGCACCTGCTCGGCGCATCCCTTCGCCCGGCTCTCGAGGTCATGGGGCACACGCCACTCCCCGGTCAGGGTCATCACCTCGGACTGGGCATGCCGTATCACCCGCACATCGGCCTGCTCGAGACCCAGCGCGATGCACCAGTCATGCTCTGGCGGGCAATGATCGTAGTTGTCGCCGGCATCCCCATCATTCTCGAAGCTGAGGATCTCGGTGAAGGTCTGGTTGAGGCGGCTGTCGGTCAGGTTGAGCACGCCGTCTTTCATCTCCAGCTTGTAGAAGGCATTCTCGATCGCCGTCCCGCTGAGCGCACTGGGCAGGGTGCGGCAGCAAGAGCCGAGGCTGTCGTCAACCTCCAGCACCTTGTAGCCAAGGGCCGGCAGGCTGATCGCGACCTCTATCTCGGTGAGGTAATGGTATTTGGCCGGATCATGCATGCTCTCATCCTTGCGCCAGATGCCGCCATAATCCCGCTCCTGCGCGATCACGCTGTAGGCGACCTGCTCACCCTCATACCAGAGGCTGAACTCTTCCTGCTTCGTGAAGACGCGGTATCTGGCGACCAGCTCGCTGCGCTCCGGCAGGGTGTTGACCAGGATCAGGGGAGAACGGCCGGCCTGGATCTCGCAGCTCAGCGCGAGCTTGCGCAGCAGGTAGACGTGGGTGCTCTCGGCCAGCTCGTGGGCCATCTTCAGCCGCTCGAAGATGCGGGCGTTCGTTCTGTCGGTGTTGGTGCAGACGCTATGGGTCTGGGCACGGGCCAGCAGGCGCCAGATCTCGTCGACAAGCCCCTGCTCCCAAGGCAGCCCGAGCTTGTCGGCCATGGCCATCAGGGGCTGCACATTGTAGGTCATCAGGCGCTCTATCTTGTCTTGCAGCTGCTTGATGTCGTAACGCACCGAGTTGATCGACTTGTGCACGCGGGAATATTGGGTATCGAGGAACTCGCCGTAATACACCGGGAGCTTGTCGCCGCACACCGCCTGCAACCGCTCGAAGTATTTCTCGAAGGTCGTCTCGACGAAGTGATATTCGTCAGACTCGTCGTTGTATTGCGCCAGCTTCTCCTTGAAATCCGGCCGGATCGGCGTCTGATCGTTGCCCATGGTCAGCAAGAATTCATCGAAGGGTGACTTGTTGGCGATCAATTCGAGCGGCGTCATGGTATTGGTCTTGCACTCGGATGCCAGCTCCTTGGACAGCAGCTTGCCGCTGAAGAAGGGGTCATAAGACCAGCCATAACCATCGATCAGCACATTGGTGATGACGCGACTCTCCCCCGGGCCTTCCCAGAAGAATTCGGTCGGCAACTTGTGCTTGTCGCCCATGCCACGACGGAATGAGAACTTGGTGATCCCGACGCCATTGAAGATTTGCGGGAAATCCACCGGATGACCGAAGCTGTCCGGCAGATAGGAGACCATGGAAGAGCCGCCCAGGGAATTCGCATATTCGATGCCGAGGCGCAGGTTGTTGATCATGGCCTCGCCACTCACGGCGAACGTCTCGGTCTGGGTGTGCCATGGCCCGATGAACAGCCGCTGTGCCTTGATCAACGCCTCCAGCCTGCCGCGATCCTCCGGGCAGACAGCGAGGTAATCCTCGACGATGGCCGTCTGACCATCCAGCAGGAAGTGGTCCACCGCCCCCTCCTCCAGCATCTTGATCGTCTCGCGCATGTGGTAGACGAGTTGAACCTGAGATTCACGATCGGTGAAATACCATTCATTATCCCAGTGGGTCTGATATACAACGTGGCCAAGTTTCTTCATTTTCATATTACCGATGATAAGTGTTATTAAGAGGGAAGCACGGCTCCCCTCCTGCAATATATTCAGGCCTGTTCGGCGATATAATCTTCCAGCTTCGTTTTGAGTCTATCGACGCTGGCACCATATATTGCCTGCACGCCTCCTTCGAGGACGACCACGTCCATGGCACCCAATTTCATCCAGACCCGCTTTTCCCCATTGACCAATTTGTGGTCCTTGACTTCCACCCGCAGACGGGTGAAGCAATTACCCACCGAGATGATATTGTCCAGCCCACCCAAAGCCTCCACTATCTTGGCTAATTTGGAATCATCGCTGCTGACGATATTGCTGAGCAGGCTCTCTTTCTTCGGTTCTTCGTCTGCTTCCGTATCCGGTTCACGCCCAAAGACGGTGATATCAAACTTCATCACGCAATAACGGAATACCGCCGCATAGATGCCGGTAATACCGAGACCGACGGCAAACCAGAGCGCCAACTCCCACCAGCGACCCAGTACCACGCCGACCTGCAGGATGCCGGAGGCCACCACGTTGACCAGGCCGAACAGCTTCCAGGTGAAGACCGGCTCCCCCATGATGGAGCTGAGCAGGTCAGGGATCATGGCGAAGGTCGAGAGTAGCAGCACGTGCACCACGTAGAGGATCGGGGAGACCAGCACGAACATGAATTCCAGCGGCTCGGCGAAGCCGGTGAAGATGACGGCGGCCGTGGTGCTGATATAGAGCGCCTGTACCTTCTTGGTCCGCCTCTCCTTGGGGATAGCGAAGAACATGCCGAGCGCGGCGCCAGGCAGGGCAAACAGGCCGGTGATGTCCTGGGCATAGAACATGTTGCACATGTTCGGCTTGTTGAACACGTCCATGGCCATCGCCTGCTGGCCCTGGTTGACCAGGTTGACGATTTCGTCGAGCCGAGCCGGGCACACCTGGGCGATGCCGATCAGGTTCACCTGCTGCAGCGTGGAGTAGAGGGTGCCGCCCACCGGGGTATATTCGAAGACGTAGTTGGTGATGTGGTGCATGCCGATGGTGCGCAGTCCCACTTCCAGGAAGGTCTTGAAGAAGGGGGCGACAAAGGAGCCCGAATGTTCGACCGCACGGGCGATGTGCTCGAGGCCGATACCGATCAGGGGCCACACGAACAGGATCACCAGGGCCAGGATCAGCGCGTAGAAGAAGGTCATCAACACGGTGAAGCGCTGGCCATTGAAGAAGTCCAGCCAGATGGGCAGCCGATCGAAGCCCTTGTACTTCTCCCACAGCTGGGCGGCCAGGGCACCGACTATGATGGCGCCTATGACCCCGACGCGCATCGTCACTATGCCAAAGACGTTCTCAAACAGGTTGTAATATTCCGGGTTCTTCTCTGGCGAGAGCAGATCCGTCACTAACTTAATATCGGTGAGTCCCTTGAACTGGCTGAAATAGACCAGGGACAACTCGCCCAATATCTTATGAAAGGTCAGGAAAAACAGGCCGGCGATGACAATTGCACCCGCCTGTTTCTCTTTGGTCAAGGCCGCCGCCACACAGAGGGCGAAGAAGAATGGCAAATTACCGAGCACGACCCAGCCGGCCAGGTTCATATATTTTCCAATAAATGAAAATGCCACGCCGATGACCGGAATGCCGCCCAATAAGGACTCATTCATGCCGACGGAGCCAATAGCAATCATCATCGCTGCGAAGGGCAGCACGAAGGTAGCCGCAAATAACATCGACTTGGCGAAGAATTGCAGTTTACTCAACAAAGCTTTATTCATCGTTGTTCCTAATTTGCTAAGTGAGAGCGAAATACGTTATCTGCCATGTAGGGTACGAATGGCAGATAACCTCATCTGATTGTTATTTAATAAATAATTGACTGTTCCGGGGCTCAGCCTCTGACGTAGGCCTTGATGGTGGCTATGGTCTGGCCTTCACTCTCGCCGCTCGGACGGATCCGGTAGCGCCCCACCGAGGCCGGGATGATGAAGGTCTCGGCGTAGTGCACCACGAAGGGCTCGAACGCCTGATCCGGACTCTCCACCGTGGCCTCGCGCCCCTCCACCAGGTTCAGCACTTGGACTGTGCCCAGGGTGTGGTGCTCAATCGGCACGCTGAACCAGTGACGGCGGGTCTCGATAAACTCGCGCTCGTGCAGACCGGTGCGCTCCTCGCGCCAACCCGCCCCCTCCCCCAGCGGCTCGATGCGGTTGACCAGGTTCTTCTCCACCCAGTTGGTGTCGCGATCCCACTGGATCACCTGGCGACCATGCTCGAGGTGGATGGGGCGCGGGATGCCGTCCAGTCCGACCCGTCCCCAGTCCCACAGCTTGAAGGTGAAGATGTAGGGGGTGGCGCTGATCTCCAGCACCATGGCACCGGAGCCGGAGCAGTGCACCGTACCGGCCGGGATCAGGAAGTGATCGTGCTTCTTGGCCGGGAAGCTGTTGACGAAGCGCTGGTCATCGAAGGGCTTGTCGCCCCGCTCGGCGGCGGCGAGATCCCCCAGCATCTCATCCGGATCTATCCCCGTCCTGGTCCCCAGATAGACGCAGGCATCGGGCGCGGCATCCAGCAGGTAGTAGCTCTCGTCCTGGGTGTAGTGCATGCCGAACTCCTGCTGGATGTATTCGGTCAGCGGATGCACCTGCAGGCTGAGGTGCTGGCCACCCATGGTGTCGAGGAAATCGAAGCGGATCGGGAACTCGGCGCCGAAGCGGGCGTGCACCTGCTCGCCGAGCAGGGCCCGCGGCTCGCGGAGTACCAGGTTTTGCGAGGGGATCTCCACCCGGACCGAGCCAAAGCGCAGGTAGAGGCTATTTTCCTCGGGTACGCAGTCAAAACACCAGGCGTAATTGGCCTGCTCTGGATCGAGATCACAGACTTCTTTCATCCACTGGCCGCCCCAGACACCGGGATCGAAGAAGGGGACCAGTCGCAGCGGCTGATGGGCCGCCTGGTGCAGGGCGCCACGCAGCGCCTCCCCCTCCACCATGGCCGGGTTGGCCTTGTCGTTGGTGTCGAGCAGGAAGTCGATAGCGGGCAGCTGGGCCAGCTTGTGGCGATCGAACACCCGCCACTCGATGAAGAAGGCCCGCTTGTAGCGGCGCAGTATGTCCTCATCCAGGTTGTCGACGCCCCAGTTGCCGATCTCCTTGCGCCGCAGGCGTTGCTGGATCTCCCAGCGCGCCAGATCCGCATAGACCCGCACATCCCCCTGACAGACCAGCGAGGCGCCGCCCCCCAGCACCACGATCAGCCCCTCCTGCACCGCCGCCACCTCGGCTTGCAGGGCCGCCAGCTTGGCGGGATCGAAGAATTCACTCAGCTTGTGCGGCGCCAGGACCCCAAACACCCGATCCTCGGTGATGAAACGCTCCAACATGGCAAAAATCTGGGGTTCGGGCAGCCGGGCCTGCTCGACCTCGATCAGATGCAGCGCGCCAAACGACTCGGTGAGCCAGCCCTTGATCTGCGCCAGATCCACCCCGTGGTAGCTGTCGATCACCAGGACTCGCCGACCGCTCTCGCCGACCGCCTCGCGAAGTCGCCGGGCTATGCTCGCCCAGCCCTGACAGGCGGCGTCATCGAACCCCTGCACCTTCACTTCGGGGAACTTGTCATAATTGGGCAACCCCATCGTCTTCATCTTCGCTTTACCTCTCATGCTGTGATGGGATGAAAGATAAATCGATTAACCAATAAAACCTATCCGGTAAACAAGGTTAACCTCACAGCATTCGATCGCCGCGGCCAAAATGAAATCAAAACGAGAGGTTAATCTCAATTAAGCATCTTCATTTGACACGTGATTGGTTAATCGATATACCTGCGCCATCGAATCACGACCGACGAAGTGACCCAATGAGTAATGTGACCGTAGCCGACATCGCCCGCCACCTTGGCATCTCCACCGCCACCGTCTCCATGACCCTGCGCAACAAGGGACGGATCTCCGAGCAGACACGGCAGCGGGTGCTCAAGGCGATCGACGAGCTGGGCTATGTCTACAACCAGACCGCCGCCAACCTGCGCAACAAGAGCAGCAACCTGGTCGGCCTGCTGCTGCACGACATCACCAACCCCTTCTATGCCGAGATGACGGTGGGCCTCAGCCGGGAGATGGAGGCCCATGATCTGATGCTGTTTCTCGCCAACAGCGAGGAGTCGGCCGAGCGCCAGCAGCGGTTCATGGACTCCCTGCAGCGCAACAATGCCGCCGGCATGGTGATCTGCGCCGCCCAACCGACCCCCCACAGCTTCTTCGACAGCCTGCTGCGGCGCCGGATCCCCACCATACTGGTCGTGCGCCAGGTGCCTGATGCCGCCTTCGACTTCGTCGGCACCGACAACTTCCTCGGCAGCCAGCTGGCGACCGAGCATCTGCTGCGGCTCGGCCATCGCCACATCGCCTTCATCGGCGGGCAGGCCTCCTCCATCAGCCGCTCCCAACGGCTGGGGGGCTACATGAGCAAGCTGATCGAGCACGGCATCGCCCCCAACCAGGCCTGGATCCTCCCCTGCGGCGCCAGCCGGATCGATGGCACCCAGACCATGACAGCCCTGCTGGAGCAACACCCGGAGGTGACGGCGGCGGTCTGCTATCAGGACGTGGTGGCACTCGGCGCCATGCTGGCGCTGCGCAAACGGGAACGGATGATAGGGCGGGACTTCGCCCTGGTGGGCTTTGACGATATTCCGGAGGCGGCGCTGGTCGAGCCCGCCCTCACCACCGTCTCGGTGGCCGCCCAGGAGATTGGCCGCAAGGCCGGCGAGCTGCTGCTCGAGCGCATCGCCGGCAACGATGAACCCGCCAAGAGCCTGATCCTGCCGCCCACCCTGGTGGTGCGCCAATCCTGCGGCAGCCAAGCCTGAGCCGCGAGACGACCCGAAAACCCATACCCTGGCCAGAGAACTGCTCTGCCATCAACAAAAAAGGCGGCCCGCGGGCCGCCTTGTTCATTCTCTATTTTCACTCTTGGGTTATCAGGCCGTCGCCAGCTTGGCCTGCGCCTCGCCGCGCTTGAGCATGGCGTAGGCGACCCCGGTCACCAGCGAGCCGGCCGTGATGGCCAGGATGTACATGAACACGTGGCTGATGGCGTTCGGGATGAAGAGCACGAACAGGCCACCGTGGGGCGCCACCAGCTCGCAGCCGAACAGCATGGATAGCGCACCGGTCAGGGCGCCACCGACCATGCAGGCCGGGATGACCCGCATCGGATCCTTGGCGGCGAACGGGATGGCCCCCTCGGAGATGAAGCACAGACCCAGCACGAAGGAGGCCTTGCCCGCTTCCTGCTCCGCCTTGATGAACTTGGTGCGGGCCAGGAAAGTGGCGATCCCCATCCCCAGCGCCGGCACCATCCCGGCGGCCATCACCGCCGCCATGGGGGCATAGGTCTTGGAGGCCAGCAGGCCGACCCCGAAGGCGTAGGCCGCCTTGTTGACCGGGCCCCCCATGTCGAAGCACATCATGGCACCGATGATGACCCCCAGCAGCACGGCGTTGGCGGAGCCCATGTTGTTGAGGAATTCGGTCATGGCACTCATGATGCCGGCGACCGGGCCACCCACCACGTAGATCATCACCAGGCCGGTAAACAGGCTGGCCACCAGCGGAATGATGAGGATGGGTTTGAGCGCCTCCAGAGTGACCGGCAGACGCACCTTGTCACTCAGGTACTTGGCGCTGTAGCCGGCCAGGAAGCCGGCGACTATGCCACCGAGGAAACCGGCGCCGAGGGAACTTGCCAGCATACCGCCGATCATGCCGGGCGCCAGGCCCGGCCTGTCCGCGATGGAGTAGGCGATGTAGCCGGCCAGCACCGGGATCATCAGGGCGAAGGCGGAGCCGCCGCCGATCTGCATCAGGGCGGCGGCCAGGGTGCCCTCCACCTTGAACGCCTCGATCCCAAAGATGAAGGAGATGGCGATGATGAGGCCACCGGCCACCACCATGGGCAGCATGAAGGAGACCCCGGTCAGCAGGTGCTTGTAGGGGCCCGCCTTCTCCTCCTTCTTGGCCGCGGCGGCGCCGCTGTGGCGATAAGTTTTCGCCTCAGTCCACGCCTTGTCCAGCTCGGCGCGGGTCTTCTTGAGCGCCGCCCCCGTACTGGTGTGATAGACCGGCTTGCCATCGAAGCGGGCCATGTCCACCTCGATGTCGGTGGCGAGGAACACCAGATCGGCGGCGGCGATCTCCTCCGCCGTCAGGGCATTCTGGGCACCGACCGAGCCCTGGGTCTCGACGCGGATCTGGTGACCCAGCTGTTTGGCCATGGTCTCCAGCGCTTCCGCCGACATGAAGGTGTGGGCCACCCCGGTCGGACAGGCGGTGACCGCGACTATGCGCTTGGCCGTGTCAGGCTTGCTCGCCGCAGGCTTGGCTGCAACAGCAGCAGCCTGATGGCGATAGAGGCTGGCCTCGCGCTCGGCGGCGGCCAGCACGGCGGCCGGATCCTGCAGGGCGAGATCCATGCTGCCCTGGTAGAGGCGCTTGCCGTCATAGGCGGCGAGATCCACCGGACCGCTGGCCACCACCAGAATGAGGTCGGCGGCGGCTATCTCGTCAGACGAGGGCTGCTGACGCGGCTGCACGCTGGAGCCGACATCGAGCCTGAGCTCCCAGCCCGCCAGTTTGGCCTGTTGTTCTATCCGTTTAGCAACGAGAAAGCTGGTGGCGATGCCCGCCGGGCAGGCCGTAACCAAGATTGCTTTCATTGGGCATCTCCTGAGTTTTCCATGGAAGGGGATTGAATGGGGGCGAGGTGATCGAGCCGCTGCAACTGCACCTGTCCGAGCAGGGGGGTCAGCACCTCGATGTCGCTGAAACCGACCGCGACCTGGCTCACCGCCAGGGCGGAGACGGCGGTGGCCAGTCGCAGGGTCTGCTCCGGCGCCCAGCCGAGGCTGAGGCCATGGGCAAGCCCGGCGACCAGCGAATCGCCGGCGCCGACGGTGCTGACCACCTGCATGCGCGGCGGTATGGCCTGCCAGCTGGCATCGGGACCAAACCAGATCAGGCCCTCGGCGCCGTTGGAGACAACCACATGGGGGATCCCCTGGGCCTGCAGGATGCGGGCACAGTCGGCCTGCTCCTCCAGGGTCTCGATGGGGCGCCCGGCCCACTGGCTGAGCTCCTCCAGATTGGGTTTGACCAGGGTCGGCGCGGCGCCAAGGCCTGCGCTGAGCGCCGCCCCGCTGCAATCGAAGATCACCCGCTTGCCCTTGGCCTTGAGCAGGCCGATGAGACGGGCGCAGTAATCGGGCTCGACCCCCTTGGGCAGGCTACCGGCCAGTACGAACCAGTCGGCGCCCTGGCCGGCATCGGCGCACAGCGCGTCGATCGCCGTCTCCAGTTGGCACACGGCCTCAGCGTGGATCTGCAGCCCCGGCAGGTTGAGATCGGTGACCCGACCCGACTGCTCGGCGATCTTGACGTTGATGCGGGTGCTGCCCGCCACCCGCACGAAATGATCGGCCAGGATGCGCTCTTCGAACAGCGCCTCGAAGGCCTGGGCGTTGTCCTCCCCGAGCCAGCCGGTGAGCGCCACGTCACGGCCGAGATCTTTCAAGACCATGGCGACGTTGATCCCCTTGCCCGCGGCACGTAAGTGAGCCTCGCTCACCAGATTCACCTCGCCGAGGCTCATGGCCTCCAGGCGGGTGGTGAGATCCAGCGCGGGATTGAGGGTGATGGTCACGATTTTCATCAGTGCGCCCCCTCCCCCAGCCCGGCGGCGATGGCCTCGCCAATCCCCTTGAGAGCGGCTTCGGCATCCGCCCCTTCGGCGCGAAACGCCAGCCGGTGACCGCACTTGACGCCCAGACCGATGACCTTCATCAGGCTCTTGGCGGAGACCGCCTCGCCGCTGCCATCGAGATTCGCCACCCGGAT
Organism: Aeromonas sp. sif2416; assembly: GCF_019218665.1. Lineage (NCBI taxonomy): Bacteria > Pseudomonadati > Pseudomonadota > Gammaproteobacteria > Aeromonadales > Aeromonadaceae > Aeromonas > Aeromonas sp. sif2416. The sequence goes on along the minus strand of NZ_JAHUXC010000004.1, from coordinate 161,372 downwards.
GTCGGATGCGAACTCCTTGGCGACCTTGACCAGCATGGCACCCGGCCGGGCGTGCAGGCCGTGGGGATTGATGATGGTGAAGGTCTCGCTGAGGCCGCTGGCGGGGCCCGCCTGCAACATGGCGAGTCCCTCGCTGCCCGCCAGGGTGGCGAGCTGGCCGGCGGCGGCCAACCTGGCCAGATTCTCCAGCTGCGGCAGATGGCTGGCATCGCTGGCGCAGAGCAGCAAGAGGGCGCCGACCGGCAACTCCCCGGCCTGCAGTGGCGTGCTCGGGGTCGCCAGTACCCAACCGGTCTGGGTGGCTGGCGTGCGGGCCAGCCAGATCCCCTCGCCGAGGTAGGCCGGCTCGCTGGCCAGCAGGGAGGTCACCATGGCGGCCTCCCCCCAACCGGCAGACTTGGCACGGGCGGCGGCCCCCAGCAGCAGTTGGTCGCGATCGTCGGCCGGGAAGTCCGCCAGGGTCAGGTATTGCACCTCTTTGGCCGCGGTCGCGCCGGTGAGGATATTGATGATGGTGTCGGCATCGGTGGCGGTTTTCAGTTGCGCGGCGGCCTGATCGTCACCCAGCACATGGGTGAGCTGGCGCAAGATGCCCAGATGTTCGTCGGACTTGGCGGCGATGCCGATGGCCACGTAGGCGATCTGCCCCTCATCCCACTCGATGCCCTGGGGGAACTGGGCCACCATGACACCTGTGCTCTTGACCAGATGGCGGGTGTCCGTGGTGCCGTGGGGAATGGCGATGCCGCTGCCAAGGTAGGTGGCGTGCTGGGCTTCCCGCGCCAGCATGCCGTCCACATAGCCCGCTTCCACCAGACCGGCCTCGGTCAGTTTGCCTGCCAGCAGGGCGATGGCATCCGCCTTGGTCGCCACCGATTGCCCCAGCAGGATCTGCTGCTGCGCCAACTTCAACATAGAGATTCTCCATCAGGTGCCGGCCTCGCCTGCTGGCGGTCCGGCTTAACACTCGGGTAATTTGCCTGCTGACAATAGACTGGATTGCGTCCTTCGGTGATCCAGGGCGGCTTTTCAACCCCGGTCACCCATTGTCTGCTGACAAGCTGAATCGTTTCACTTACACTCAGACTGAATCGTTTCAGCTTATTGTTCAAGTGCCGACGCCGAGTGCTTTTCAATGATATGATCCCGCGCACACTTTTCGGTGTCCCTACCTGGGTCGTCGCGGACCTTGCAACTCAAACAGAGCCAAGATGATGAAACTGGATGAAATCGCCGCCCTCGCCGGTGTCTCGCGCACCACCGCCAGCTATGTGATCAACGGCAAGGCCGATCAATACCGCATCAGCCAGGCCACCCGTGACAAGGTGATGACGGTGGTCAATGCCCACAACTATCAACCGGACAGCCGCGCCGCCTCCCTGCGCGGTGGCCAGACCCGCACCCTGGGGTTCATCCTGCCGGATCTCGAGAACGCCAGTTATGCCAAGCTCGCCAAGCGGCTCGAGCAGGGCGCAAGGGCGCAGGGCTATCAGCTGCTGATCGTCTGCTCGGAAGATGAGGCGGATACCGAGAAGGAGCTGGCCAGGATGCTGGTCAGCCGCCATGTGGATGCGCTGCTGGTGGCGAGCTGCCTGCCGCCGGAGGATCCCTTCTACCTGCAGCAGCAGGCCCATGGCGTCCAGATCCTGGCCATCGATCGGGCCATGGCCGCCGATCACTTCGTCACGGTGGCGAGCGAGAACCAGAAAGCGAGCTTCGATCTCACCGCCTCCCTGCTCACCCCGGCCATCCGGCATGTGGCACTGATCACAGCGCTGCCCAGCCTCACGATCAGCCAGGAGCGGAAAGCGGGCTTCGAGCAGGCGCTGGCTCAGCAAGCTGCCGCGTCACAGTTGACGCCCCACATCTGCGAGGGGGAGCACTTCTCCCGTATCGAGGGCTATCGGCTAATCAAGGAGCTGCACCTGCGGCTCGGTCAGCTGCCCGAGGCGCTGGTCGCCACCTCCTACATATTGATGGAGGGGGTGCTGGACTACCTGCTGGAGCAGGTGACCGACATGAGCCGGCTCGCCATGGCCACCTTCGGTGACGATCGCCTGCTCGACTTTCTCCCCTTCGGCATCAACTCCCTGCCCCAGCAGCACGACGCCCTGGCCAGCCAGGCGCTCGCCCTCGCGCTCAAGGCCATCAACGGCGAATACCACTGCGGCCTGCACTACATAAGCCGCACCCTCAAGCGTCGCCGCTGAGCCCACCGCGCCGGCGGCAACCGCCGTCGGCGCGCTTTTTCACCAAAGAATCCCGTTTTCTGACATCTTTTATTTCCACTTATTGCCACCTCACAGTACAAGATCTGCTGTCATAGGCTTGTCTCCGCTATTTTGATCCGCTAACGTGGCAACCATCTTTTACAAACGAGCGGTTTTTCGTAACGATGCGTCCACTCCGATATTGCTAGCCTCCGGCCTCAGCCCCGGAGGCGCCTCCTGACTCTGCTTCTGGCACTCTTTCTCTGATCTCGGATGGACACATGAACACCAAAACCCTGGGTTGTACCCTGTTGATTGCCGGCACCACCATAGGCGCCGGCATGCTGGCCCTGCCGCTGGCCTCCTCCTCCCTCGGCGGCCCCGCCACCCTGCTCTTGATGATCGGGCTCTGGGCGCTGATGGCCTTCACCGCCATGCTGCAGGTGGAGGCCAGCCTCAACACAGGCAAGTGGTACCTGCACCAGCTGGCGGATCACCTGCTCGGCCCCTGGGGCAAGCGCATCGCCTCCTTCTGCATCCTGATGCTGTTCTACTCGCTCGCCTCCGCCTACATCAGCGGCGGCAGCAGCCTGCTGGCACAAGCCTTGGCCGATGCCGGCACCACCGTCAGCCAGGAGCAGGCGGCCTGGGCCTTCACCCTGCTGTTTGGCGGCATGGTGTGCGTGGGCACCAAGCAGGTGGATTACCTCAACCGGCTGATGTTCACCGTGAAATTGGTGATCATGGTAGGGGTGCTGGCGCTGCTGCTGCCGCGCGCCGAGGGCCAGCACCTGCTCTCCATGCCGCTCGGCCAGGGGCTGCTGCTGGCGGGCCTGCCAGTCATCTTCACCTCGTTCGGCTTCCACGGCTCCATTCCGAGCGTGATGCTCTACCTCGGCGATTGCCCCAAGCAGCTGCGCCGGGTCTTCGTGTGGGGCTCCGCCCTGCCGCTCATCCTCTACGTGCTGTGGCAGGTCGCCATCCTGGGGCTGCTCGGTCAACAGACCCTGATCCAGACCGGCGGGGCCCTCGACAGCCTGCTGGCCAGCGTCGGCAACCTGGTCAGCTGGCCGGCGTTCAATCAGGCGATGCACCTGTTCGCAGACCTGGCGCTGGCCACCTCCTTCCTCGGGGTGACGCTGGGGCTGTTCGACTTCATGGCCAAGGTGACCCGCCGCAAGGACAATGCCGGCGGCCGTATCCAGACAGGCATGATCACCTTCGTGCCGCCGCTGCTGTTCGCGCTCTACTTCCCGCAGGGCTTCATCATGGCGCTGGGCTATGCCGCCATCGCCCTGGCGGTGCTGGCGGTGCTGCTGCCGGTGACCCTGGTGTGGCAGAGTCGCAAGCGGGCCGAGGCGCACCACTACCGCGCCCCGGGTGGCGTGCTGGCCCTGGGGCTGGCCGGTGCCATGGGGGTACTGATCGTCGGCGTCCAGGTGAGCGTCAGCCTGGGGCTGCTGCCAGCGCTCTGATCCTCACCCTTGGATGGAAAAAGAGAAGCCCCGCCAACCTGGCGGGGCTTTTTCGTTCCTGCTGACACCTCGCACAAGGCCGATGCTGGCGCTGGCGCTGGCGCTGGCAGGGTCTGCCCCATAGCTGTGACCAATGCATCAGGCAGTCTGCCGCTGAAATACTCTTTAGCCCCACTTCATATTCACTTCACTCTGCCATGACAGGCTGGGACCTCTTCCAAGACCACGAGATAATATGATGATGAAATTGGCGGCGCTGTTCACGGCACTCGGGGTGATCTCCCTCATCAGCTTCCAGCTGATCGGCTCATACGTGGATAGCCAGGGTTATCTGCATGAGCCGTTCGGCCTGTTGCCCATCGGCTTCCTGTTCATCTTCATGGGGATACTGCTCGCCCTCTTCGGCGCGCTCAGGGTGTTTTGCCGACAACAGCGCGCGAAGGCGGATAAGCAAGCCCGCTGAGGCGGCTGTCTGACACGCCGGACTCCCGGCGAGCGGCACACACAGAAAAGCCCTGCCAATCTGGCAGGGCTTTTTCATTGGGCAGCATCATGGAGCCAGCCCCAGAGCCAGCGGCCCGGGGCTGTTTTGCGGCGACTTAACGAGCCGAGACGGTGATACTGGCCAGATCGATCAGGTTGACCGATCCGCCCTGCCCGCCGGCATCGTTGTAGGTAGCGTTCGCCTTCAGATAGCTCATGTTATAGAAGTCACTCACCAGGATGTCGTACTGTCCCGCCGGCACCTCGGCGATGACGGGGGTGGAGTCACGCAGCGGCTTGAGGTCGCCATCCTGCATCACGTGGGGCATCTGCACCACGCCGCTCGCGACCACCTTGCCATTGCTGAGCACGGACACCCGCTTCACCCCGTTGGTCACCCCCAGGTTGATGGCGTGCTGGGCATTGCTGTATTGCAGGCGAATGGCACGCTTGCCATCCAGTGTGACACCCCGCACCAGCAGGGTATCTTCCGGGCGGCCCCAGTCCTTCAGATAGGGCACGGGAATGGCCGCATCGGCCGCCGTGAGGATGCCGCTATGGGAGACCGCATCGGCATCGACAGCGATGCGCTGGCGCTCGGGTTGGTAGCACACCGGCTTGGAGTGATGGGAGCGGTTACCGGACTCGGGGTAGATGGCTTCCGCGCTGTAGCAATAGGCCATGCCCGGTTGCGGCGCCAGCTCGTCGACCCAGTCCCTCGCCGCATCCAGCCCGGCGGCCACCAGCTTGCCATCCCGATAGATGTTGTAGCTGAGCGCCCCTTGGTTGACGCTGTCTTGCAAGGCGACGACCAGCTTGCCCCCTTGCTCGGTGACCCCCAGCAGGGCGGGCTCGGTCGGGGCGAACACCTTGCGGTTCTCCACATCCAGCGGCGCCACGTCCTCGATCAGGCGGATCCCCTGCTCATCGGCCACCCCGGCTCCCAGCTGGATCTCGATCAGGTTGCTGGCAGCCAGCATCTCCTCGGTGATCAGCTCAGCCACGGGGGCGCCATTGAGCAGGATGCCCCGCACCGGATAGTAGCTGCCCTCCTCCCCGGCCTCGGGAAGCAGCAACTTGATCTCGATCTGCTTGCCGCGGTAGTTCAGCCCCTTGAGCGCCGCCTCCGGCTTGGCCCCCATCAGCTTGTGCAGGTGGGCGGTGACGAAGGGCGAGACTCGGATCCCCTGCTCTTCCAGGTTGTAGCCAAAGAGGGTGCTGGTCACCATGCCGAGATAGCCGCCGACGGACCAGAGCTGGCGTTGAGAGTTGATAACCGGACCCGTCAGATCGGGATGGGTCAGATCCATCAGCGAGGGCTGACCGGAGAGCCACTCCAGGTTCTCCATGTTGGAGAGGTTGAGCGCGGCCCCGCGCATCAGGGAGTCGACATGGCGATCGGCCATGGCCACGTTCTGCACCCTGGCGGCGGCTTTCAGCCCATAGGCGGAGACGAAGGGCCAGATGGCACGGTTATGGTAGACCGGCATATCGGGCTGTTGCGGGAAGTAGACCGGCGCGCCATAAGGCCCCATGGGATAACGGCTGACGATCTCCCTGGCCTGGCCCTCATCGGCAATGCCCGCCAGTATGGCTAGGGATTCCCCGAGCAGGTCGAACTTGTAGGCCGGGCTCGGATCCGTGCTGGTGTTGATCAGGCTGGCATACATCTTCTCATCCGCCAGCCAGAAGCCATGATTGATGGCCTGCTTGAGCGCGCCGGCCCACTGGCTGTAGCGGGTCGCCAGCTCATCCTGGCCCAGCTCGGTGGCCAGACGCGCCGCCAGCCCTAACCCCTGATAATGGAGCACGTTGGTGGAGAGAGACTTGCTCATGCCGATGTGGGCGATGTCGGCGGTGATCCACTTGGCATAGGTCTGATCACGCCAGTCGAGGAAGGATTGCTCCCCGACATAGAGGCCATCGCCCTCATCGAAGGCCGCCAGGCGATCGCTCTCTATGGTATTGCGCAACCCCTCGAACGCCTCGGGCAGGAAGGCACTGCGCTCCCCGGCAGGCAGCGCCGCCAGCACCTGCTCGGCCGCCAGCGCCCAGCCCATGCGGTCGGTGCTGATGGGCCAGCTGCCCCCCGTCCCCGTATCCTGGATGATCTGGCGCCCCTGCGGGATCAGGCCGTCGAGGCCCTGCTTCAGCTCGGCCCTGAAGTCGGAGAGCTTGAACTGCAGGGAGTTCCGCGCCCGTTGCGGATCCAGGACCCCCAGCCCCAGATCGGTGGCGTAGGAGAGATCCCGCGTCCAGACATAATGCCACTTGGCCCCCGTTTCGAAGCAGTCGCAGGGGATCGCCTGACCGCCGCCGTAGCTGCCATCCTTGACCTGGGCCACGCTGTTTTGCCGCATCTCGTGCGTCGCCAGCGCAAACAGGGCATCAAACACCATGTCGCCCGAGCGCAGCCGGGGCAGATCCGCCTGCTCCTGATACGTGGTGAAGCTATCCCCCGGATCCCGCAGCTCCTGCGTCGTCGATTGGGCATAGCCGCGATAGTCGGCCCCGGCCTGCTTGACCGAGAAGGTGGCCACCTCCTTGACCCCGGCTTTGTGGGTCTGGTACTCCAGCTTCTCGATAAGCTCGTGCCCTTCATGGGGATTGATCATGCCAAGATCCTCGTCCGTCGCCGCACTGACCCGCAGCCAGGGTGCCTGCTCATCCTGACTCGCATCGAGGACAAACTTGTAATATCCCGCCTGTGACACCGACAGGGACGCCAGCTGGCAGCTGCTATCACAGCGCTGCATCCTGACGCTCTCATTCAATGAGATGGCGCCGCTGGGACCAAAACCTATCCCATCTTGGGCGGAAGCCATCTTTATCTTGTGCTCGCCGAGGGCCAGCTTGGCGACCACCACATAGCGCTTGTCGCCCTGGTAGACCATCTGCAAGACGGGCTCGAGGTTGCCATCTATGCCCTTCAGATAGAGGCTTTCGCCGTAGTTGGGCTCATCGCGCACCATGGAAAATTCGATGACGGGCGCCGCCAGATCGGCATTTGTCACCTTGACCTGGATATCCAGCAACCCTTTTTCGGTCACGACCAGACGGTTGTTCTGGCCGTTATTCTGGTAATACATGGGATAGCGCTGATCGGGGAAAATACTGGTCTCTTTGCGGCTGTCGGCAGAAAAATCAGGATATTTGGTCCACTCCGGCCCCCCTACCTTGAAGGGCGACATGCCTGAATTCATCTTCAGGTTATCCAAGCGGTAGACCCCGTCCTTGAAGAGCAGCTTGAATTTGTCTGTGCGGTCCCAGCCGCTGAATTCCCCGACCAGGTAGAGATCGAAATCCCAGGGGGCCTTCACCTCGGGTTTGACGTTATTATCATTACTGGCGGAGGAGCTGTTATCGTTGCAACCGGACAAGACGACGCCGCCGCATAATAATGCCACGGATAAAGCCAATGGATGGATTCTCATATTTTCCCTTCGTTACTTTATTATTTGTTTTGTTATTTGAGTGACACAATAAAATTGCTCTCGCAGCTTACACCTGCATGCCTGAAAGCAAACATAGATGACCCGACAGGCAAGATAGATGCGCTCTATAAGGGCATGAGATTGCGTGATCGCCCGCACTAAAATGGCGCCATTGCCGGTCAACACGAATAGAAAACAACGTGAAGAGCCACACATAAAAACCGTTTCGGGCGACAGCCTGGCGATTGACAGCCTGGCATGCTTGCTCTAGCGTTGCGCTCCGCCTGACCCTGAACGGACGCCATTCTCCGTGGACAAACATCTAAGACAATTCATCGAAGTCGCGACCCACCAGAGCCTGAGTCTGGCAGCCCGGCATATGGGGCTGAGCCAACCGACGCTGACCCACAACATGAAGAAACTCGAAGAGAGCCTGGGCACGACCCTGCTGATCAGGCACGCCGGCGGTGTGGCGCTGACCCCGGCCGGGGAGCTGCTGCTGACACAGGCCCGCGTGATGCAGCGGATCTACGACGAGACGCTCAGACGGCTCGCGCTGCTTCGCGAGCGGGCGGCGCTGCCACTGAGAGTGGGCACCGGCCATGCCTGGTGGCAACGGGTGCTGCACCCTGTCACCCTGCGCTATCGAGAGGCCAATCCATCCTGTGCCATCAATATCGAGGTGGGCAATCATCTGCGGCTACTGGATCTGCTCCTGGGCAATCATATCGACCTGTTTCTGGGGCATGAGATCCATGGTCTGGATAAACATTACAGCCTGATCTTCATTCCGTTATTCACGTCCAGCGACGCCGTCTTTGTCAGGGCCGGACATCCCCTCTCGGGGAAAATTTGCGGCAAGCAGGATCTGGTGAATTACCCCAGCCTGTTGATCACCACGGATGAGCAGCAATATCTGCATCTGGTCGAGGATCTGGCAAGAAAGCAGCAAGATCAGGCCGACATGCAGCTCAATGACAAAATTATTTATACCTGCAACTCGCTGGTCGCCGGCATCGACATGGCAAATACCAGCAATGCCGTCATGCCATATCCGGGCAGCATGGCGGGTTATTTCGCCCAATTCGGCATAGTCCCGCTCGACATGGACGAGGAATATAACAAGGGGGTGATCGGTATCTATATTTCTCGCGAGAAAATGGATGAGCCCCATATTCAGACCCTGTGCCAACAGATCCAGACGCAGGTCAGCAAGCATGACGTCTTGATGGCCACCTGCTGACGCCGCGCAGAGGCTGGCCCTCCCCGTCTTCGGCTGCCACCCCAGGCGCCCAGGATGGCGGCAAGAGACGGACACAAAAAAGCCCTGCCAATCTGGCAGGGCTTTTTCTATCAACCGGTGGGAGGATGAGGGCGAACCCTCAACCCTTTACTGGTTGTGGCTGGCGCGACGGGGACGACGGGCCTGGGCCGGCTTGGCGGCACCCTCGGCCGGACGCTGTCCACCTTGCGGCTTGGGCTTGCCCGCATTGCCACCGGTGCGCGCACCGCCAGCATTGCCGGAACGACCGGCACCCTGACGCTGACCTTGCGGACGCGGCGCACGGCGCTCTTCGCTCGGATCACGCGGCTCTTTGCGCAGCGGCGCACCTATGCCACGGGCGATGTTGTCGAGGGTCTCGCGGGAGGCTTCAAAGCCAGCCACCTGCTCGCACTTGATGTTCTGCTTGGTCAGACGCTCGATGGCCTTGATCAGCTTGCCTTCATCGGCGGCCACCAGGGAGATGGCATGACCGGCGGCGCCGGCACGACCGGTACGGCCGATACGGTGCACATAGTCTTCCGCCACGTTGGGCAGCTCGAAGTTGACCACTTGCGGCAACTTGTCGATGTCCAGACCGCGGGCGGCGATGTCGGTCGCGACCAGCACCTTGACGTTACCATCTTTGAAACCGGCAAGGGCACGGGTACGGGCACCCTGGCTCTTGTTGCCGTGGATGGCGGCGGCGCTGACGCCGTTCTTGTCGAGGGTCTCGGCGACACGGTTGGCCATGTGCTTGGTACGGGTGAACACCAGTACCTGCTGCCAATCGTTGCTGGTGACCAGATGGCTCAGCAGGCCGATCTTGTTGGCCTTGTCGCAGGGGTGCACCAGCTGCTCGATACGCTCGGCGGTGCTGTTGCGCGGGGCCACTTCGATCACCGCCGGGTTGTTGAGCAGGCCGGTGGCCAGCTCGCGGATCTCTTCGGCGAAGGTCGCGGAGAACAGCAGGTTCTGACGCTGCTTGGGCATCAGGGCCAGGATCTTGCGGATGTCGCGGATGAAGCCCATATCGAGCATGCGGTCCGCTTCGTCCAGCACCAGGATTTCCACCTCGTCAAAGCGCACGGCGCCTTGGTTGTAGAGATCCATCAGGCGACCCGGACAGGCCACCAGCACGTCCAGACCACGGCGGGTAGCCATCATCTGCGGGTTGATGCTGACGCCACCGAAGACCACGTGGCTGCGCATCGGCAGATGTTTGCCGTAGTTGCGCACGCTCTCGCCCACCTGGGCGGCCAGCTCACGAGTCGGGGTCAGTACCAGGGCACGGATCCGGTTGGGAGAAACCTTACGCTTGCTCTCCATCAGACGCTGCAGCATCGGCAGGGTAAAGCCTGCGGTCTTGCCGGTCCCGGTTTGGGCCGCCGCCATCAGGTCGCGGCCAGCCAGAACGGCGGGGATCGCTTGCAGCTGAATGGGAGACGGGGTGTCGTAGCCTTGCTCGGCAACGGCACGCAACAAGGGTTCGGCCAGACCGAGGGAAGAAAAACTCATAATTACCTGCTAGGGATAGGGGCGCCGGGGATTTGTGGTGGGGCTCCTCTGCTGAGCCGATGCCATCTCACAAGATCTGGGCCTATTGAGAAAACAACGATTTCCCCGGGGAGCAGAGCAAAGGGGAAAGAATAGAGGTGCAGTCTATCGGAGTTGGCCCTGTTACACGAGAAAAATGTGACGTCCCTCCCAGCATGGATGGAAAACTGTGCCTCTGCTGGGTGGAACGACGATGATAACACCCGCTCGCGCCAGCCTCTGCCAGACGACCATGCCTGGCCGCCGTTGGCGCTTGCCTCGAAGGTCTGACAAGGAGGTTTTGCTTGATGAGGATATGCGCCCCCGGCGCGCTCTGGCGCGCGATGGGAGTGGGTCTGTTGCTCGCCCTGAGCCTGCCGCTGGCGGCCAAGGAGACGCTGTCGGTGGCCTGGAGTCCCTGGCCGCCCTTCAGCCAGATCGATGAGCGGGGCAAGCTGACCGGGCAGGATGTGGCGCTGACGCGCCAGATCCTGCACAAGGCGGGTCTGACCCCCCAGTTTCACAACTTGCCCTGGGCCCGGGCCCTGCACCTGGTCGAGCAACAGCGGCTGGATCTGGCCATGGGGGCACTCGAGACCCCGCAGCGGCGCCAGTTTGCCCGCTTCTCGGCTCCCTATAGACGCGCCAGCTTCGTGCTGCTGAGCAACGCCCCCATCCCGAGCCACGTGGATCGCTGGCAAGGGATCCAGCGCCTCACCGACCTGTGCGGGCAGACGCAACTGCGCCTTGGCAAGCTGCGCGGCACCCGCCCTGCCCCGTTGACGGCGGCCTGCCCGGCCCTCAGATTCGCCACCGAATACAACTCGGACGAGCGGCTGATCGAGCTGCTGCTGGCCCGGCGCCTGGACGGCGTCATCATGGAGTGGCAGTACGCCAACTATCGGCTGACACAGCTGGGGGCCAATCGGTACATCCGCTGCCAGTTGCTGCTCCATCGGCAACCGGTCAGCCTGATGTTTGCAAAGGATGCGGTGAGCGAGCCCGAGCTCGCCCGCATCGACGCCGCCATCGCCACCCTGCCCCCGCCAAGCCAGGCCTTTGCCCCGCCCCGCTGCCGCTTCGACGGCAGCCAGACACCGGATGATGACACCTTGGGCCAGCCCGCGTTCTGATGACAATACGCGACAATACACAATGAGAAAGGCGACCCTGGGGTCGCCTTTTTTTGTCGTGCAGCATGATCGGCCGAGAGCCCGGCACCGAGATCAGCGCAACTGGGGTGTCTGGGTCAGCACGCCCTGATTCTGGGCACGGTGGCGCAGCAGGTGATCCATCAACACCAGCGCCAGCATGGCCTCGGCGATGGGCACGGCACGGATGCCGACGCAGGGATCGTGACGACCCTTGGTGATCATCTCGGTGGCCTCACCGCTGGTGTTGATGGTCTTGCCCGGCACAGTGATGCTGGAGGTGGGCTTGAGCGCCATGCTCACCACTATCTCCTGACCGGACGAAATCCCGCCCAGGATGCCGCCGGCATGGTTGCTGGCAAAGCCTGCCGGCGTCATCTCGTCGCGATGCTCAGAGCCTTTTTGCTCCACCACCGCGAAACCGTCGCCGATCTCGACCCCTTTCACCGCGTTGATGCCCATCATGGCGTGGGCGATGTCGGCGTCGAGCCGGTCGAACACCGGCTCACCCAGGCCCACCGGCACGTTGCGGGCGATGACCTGCACCTTGGCACCTATGCTGTTGCCCTCCTTCTTCAGATCGCGCATGTACTGATCGAGCGCCTCCAGCTTGCCCGCGTCGGGGAAGAAGAAGGGGTTCTGCTCGATCTGCCCTGCGTCGAACGCCTCGGCCTTGATGGGGCCGAGCTGGGAGAGGAAGCCGATGATCTCGATGCCGTGCATCTGCTTGAGGTATTTCTTGGCGATGGCCCCCGCCGCGACCCGCATGGCGGTCTCCCGCGCCGAGGAGCGGCCGCCGCCCCGGTAGTCACGCTGACCATACTTCTGGTGGTAGGTGTAATCGGCGTGGCCCGGGCGGAACAGGTCCTTGATGTCGGAGTAATCCTTGGAGCGCTGATCCTGGTTCTCGATCAGCAGGCCGATGGAGGTGCCGGTGGTCCGGCCCTCGAACACCCCGGCCAGGATCTTCACCTCGTCCGCCTCGCGGCGCTGGGTGGTGTAGCGGGAGGTGCCGGGCTTGCGCCTGTCCAGATCCACTTGCAGATCCGCCTCGCTTATCTCCAACCCCGGCGGGCAGCCGTCGACCACGGCGCCCAGCGCCAGGCCGTGGCTCTCGCCGAAGGTGGTGACCCGAAAGAGTTGGCCAAAACTGTTCCCTGCCATGGGTGCTCCTTGCTGCTTAGCTCTTGTAAATCGCGAAATGGTCCCGGTACTGCTCCAGCTCGGCCTTGGTCATCACGAACACGCCGTGGCCGCCGTTCTCGAACTCGACCCAGGTGAAGGGCACCTCGGGGAACTGGGACTCCAGGTGGATCATGCTGTTGCCCACCTCGACCACCAGCACACCGTCATCCTTGAGGAAGTCGGCGGCATTGGCCAGCAGGCGCTTGGTGAGCTTGAGGCCATCGGAGCCGGAGGCGAGCGCCAGCTCGGGCTCGTGCCGGAACTCCTCAGGCAAGTCCGACATGTCTTCGGAGTCCACGTAGGGCGGGTTGGAGACGATGAGATCGTACTTGTCACCGACCGGCAGATCCCGCATCAGATCGGAGCGGATCGGAATGACCTGCTGCTCCAGACCGTGATCGGTGATATTGCGCTCGGCCACGTTCAGCGCATCGATGCTGATGTCGATGGCGTCCACTTCCGCGTGCGGGAATTCGTGGGCCATGATGATGGCGATGCAACCGGAGCCGGTGCAGAGATCCATGATCCGGGTCGGTTCATGTTTGAGGAAGGGGGCGAAGCGGTTGGCCACCATCTCGGCGATGGGGGAGCGCGGGATCAGCACCCGCTCGTCCACATAGAACTCCCAACCGGCATACCAGGCCTTGTTGGTCAGGTAGGCGGCCGGCACCCGTTCCTGCACCCGGCGGATGATCAGCTCGGCGATGCGGTGACGCTCACTGGTGGTCAGCCGGGAGTGGCGCATGCCGGGATCCACGTCTGGCGGCAGATGTAACGCGGGCAGTACCAGCTGCACGGCCTCATCCCAGGCGTTGTCGCTGCCATGCCCGTAGAAGATCCCGGCGTCGTTGAAGCGACTCATGGCCCAGCGCAACATGTCCTGGATGGTGTGCATCTCGGCAACCACCTCATCGATAAATATCTTGTCCAAATCCACCTCCAAGTCGAGTAATATCCGGCCCGAGAAACCTATATAGCGAGCAAGACGAGTACCTGATGAAAAAAACGCCCTCACCCACAGACGAGGAAAACCTGCTGTTTCGTGATGCTGTCAAAGGTACCCGGAAAATTAAGCAAGATACCATAAGGGCCGACCTGCGCCCGGTCAAGCAGAAACGCGAACTGCGTGAAAGCCGCGAAAAGCTTGGGGTTGGCCACTTTTTCAGCGACGAGTACCAGCCCCATCTGGACGAGGATGGCCCGACCCGTTATGTGCGTGAGGACGTCTCGAAATTCGAGCTGAAGAAGCTCAAGCGCGGCAGCTACCCGCCGGAGATCTATCTGGACCTGCACGGCATGAACCAGAACCAGGCGAAACTGGAGCTGGCCGCCTTGCTGACCCTGTGTCAGAAAGAGAACATCCACGTCGCCTCCGTGATGCACGGCATCGGCAAACACATCCTCAAGCAACGGATCCCGAGCTGGCTGGCCCAGCATCCCAATGTGCGCGCCTTCCATCAGGCGCCGCGCGAATGGGGCGGCGACAGCGCCATCCTGGTGCTGCTGGATATCGAAGAGTAAGCCGACGGCAGAATGCATAGCCTCAGATCAAAAAAGCGCGCCCTTGGGCGCGCTTTTTCTATATCCCCTTGGACCTTGCCGAGGTGGAGCTACCTAGCCCTGTTGCCAAGTGATCCGGCAAGAAGATCCGTACCAGCTCGGCAATCACGGCATATTGCGCCTTTATGGGACTCCTTCTCGGGCGTCGATGTGTTAGTCAAACAGGGCTAATCCTGCCCATCAGGGCGACTGAATCGTATCGGCGACGGAACAGAAACAAGATTGACCACCAGCCTGCCGCCGTTATGCAGTTGCCACTCGAAAAAGTCGGTGAACCCTGCGCCGGTGAGGGCCCGGATCACCTTGGCCACCACCCCGTGCGCCACCAGCAATACCCGTTCCCCCTCATGCTCATACACCAAGTCCGTCAATCCCCGGGATACCCTGGCTACCACAGCGTCCAGGGATTCCCCACCGGGGGGCGCCTCGGCCCAGCGCCGGGTGATGTTGCGTGCCCATAGCTCGGGGTAGCGCTCCCGTGCCTCCCCCTGTGTCAGTCCCTCAAACAGCCCCACGTGCCGCTCACGAAAGGCCGGGATAAGCTGAACAGGCAGCGCCAAGGTGCGGGAAATTTGCTCGGCACTCTGCCTCGCCCGCAACAAGGGAGAGGACAGCAGCCGCGTAAACGGCGCCTCCCTCGCGAGCCCCTGCGCCAACTCAGATACCTGCTCCCATCCCTTGTCGTTAAGGCCAATGTCCAGCGCGCCGAGATAGCGGTTCTCGGCATTGGCCTGGGTCTGCCCATGGCGGATCACCACCAGTTCCATCCGTTCTCCTCGTTTATCGACGGTGCAGGCCGCGCTAACCCTGCGCCAAGAAGTGGGCCACCAGGGCATTGGCATGACCGTGCCCCATGCCGTGCTCGCTCTTGAGCCAGGCCACCAGCGCCATGTGCTTACGCTCCTCCTGGCCCGCCAGCAGGGCCAACCAATGGGCGATGGGCTGACCATATTTCTGCTCGATGGCCGGGAAATAGGAGGCGGGCCCCCTCAGCTTCTCTTGTTCATCCATCTTATCCTCCTCGAGTCATGGCGCCGCGCAACCGCCGCAGCTCATCTATATAAGCGGCTCTCTGCCTCAGTCCTTGGGGGCGAACTGTTCGAACACCTGCTGACCCGTCAGGGTCGGGGTGTCGTTTTTCAGCTCGTAGAAGTCCGGCTTCTCGTCGATGAAGATCTGGCTGGCCAGCTCGAACGACTGATCCTGGAACAGGCCGGCAGGCAGTATGTATTCATCCGTAGGCAGCAGATGGTAGAAGAGATGGGTACCACAGGTCGGACAGAAGCCGCGCTCCGCCCACTCGGACGAGCGGTAGGCCACCGGGGTGATCCCCTTGAAGCGGACATCCTTGCCGCCATGCACCGCAAACATGGGCCCCCCGGACCAGCGCCGACACATGGCGCAATGGCACAGGCTGACCTCCCGGTGTTCACCGCTCGAGACGACGATGCCGCCGCACAGACAGGTTCCTTGCATATAAAGCTCCTAGATCCATGGCCCGGGTCGGCGGAATGCCGGCCACATTCAGCATCAGATGAGT
Source organism: Aeromonas sp. sif2416 (assembly GCF_019218665.1). NCBI lineage: Bacteria > Pseudomonadati > Pseudomonadota > Gammaproteobacteria > Aeromonadales > Aeromonadaceae > Aeromonas > Aeromonas sp. sif2416. The sequence continues at coordinate 145,537 of NZ_JAHUXC010000004.1, read as the reverse complement.
AGCATGCAGCCCAGTATCCCGCAACTGACCATGCTGGGTATCGGCGCCCTCATCCCCCCTCACAGCCCCGGTGGGCCTACCTCCGGGGTGTCTTCAGGTACTCAGGACATGCACCTTGCTCAGCTCTGCTCCTGCAGGGCGATGCGGTTGCCTTCGGGATCCTTGAATTCGGCCACCCTGATGCTGTCGCTCACCCGGGTGATGGGATAGAGGCTCTCCCCTCCCCGCTGCAGCACCCTGGCCATGGCCTGCTCGATATCGGCCACGGTCAGGTAGATGCGGTTGCCATCTAGGCTGGGCACATAACTATCTCCCTTTGCCAGGGCGCCGGAGCAGCCCGCCATTCCCTCAAACAACGGGAACAGCGCCATCTCGTTGCCATCGATCTGCACCCGCTCGAGCGCTATCTCGAAGACCCCCTCATAGAAGCGGATGGCCCGCGCCAGATCCCGCACCGGAATTTCAAAATGGATGGCGATATTCATGACTGATCCCTTTCTGACGAGGCCGCGTTGGCAAGAAAATAGGCCCTTGATGGAGATTCGCGACGCTATCGAATAAACGGTCATCATCAATAAGCCGAAACAGCGCGAACGGCAAATAGCCTCTTTATTGTGCCATCTCGGGGATAAATGGAGGGAGGCACGTCGCCTCCCTTGTGTTATTCAGGCCAACCACTTTAGCCAAAATTCATGTCGGATCGATATGCCCTGACACAGGGCAATCACCTCGCCATTAAATGACCTGAGCCCAGGGGTCGCCCTTGGTGGGATCATCTCCCTGGGTCCACCATTTCGCCTGATAAATAATGCCCTTGTGGCTGACCTTATTACCGGCGGTATAGACCTTGCTGACGGACCAGGCGGGGACATCACCCACGGGGGGATTGGGATCGACCGGCGTGGGATCCAGCTTTTCCACCACCCGCACCTTGGGCCAATTGGCGTGAGAGCCATAGAAGTTGGTCACACATTTCTCATAATCCCCCGGTACCAGTGCCGAATAGGCGGTCTGGAACCCGACCAGCTCACATTCAAACGAATAACCACCGGGCCTGTCAGCATAATATTTCCAGTTGCCGTCCCAGTTGGCATAAAGCACATCGGTGGCACCGTTCAGATTCAGGCTGCCATAGGGGGTCTGCTGCCAGCAGGTATTTTTCTCGTCGGCCTCGATGGGGATCTGGTAATGTGCCGCCAGCCCTTCCCAATACCGGATACGGTTGACCGGCTGGCCCTTGTCCTTATTCTGCTCACCACATTCGATGCCACCGTTGATGACATTGATGGTGGTGCCAAAGCCATAGCCTATCCCCGCCGCGGTCTCGCGCTGGGAGGGCACCCAGGTGCGATCGATCACGTGCAGCATGGCGGGTTTGGGGGCCTGCGGCGTCAGGAAGAACCAGATGGCCGAGGCCAGGTTCAGCCAGGAGTCGGCGACCCGGCCGGGATCGTTGAGCAGCACGGAGGCGTCGCCCGCGAACATGGCCTCGGAGAAGGCGCCGTAATTGAAGTGGTAGGAGAGCTGTTTCGCCCCGCGGCCAAAATAGCCCTGACCGGTGGAGCAGGGCCATTTCTTGTTTTGCCAATCATTCTGACCGCAGCCGGTGGTATAGCCGGTCTGGCCCTCTGACCAGCCCATTTCGCGCACGTGCACCAGCGCCTGCTGCCACTCCTCCAGCGCCAGCGGATTATCGGAGCTGTTATTTTTGCCGATATGGCCGCCGGTCTCCTGAGCGAAATGGGCAAAGGCGGTCACTATGGATTTCTTGCAGATGGCATCCGCATTGCGGCCATCGCTATATTCCCCACAGAAGGCCGGGAATTTACCGACCGCCCGCAAGAAGCGCACATAGGTATATTCAGGTGCTGCCATCTGGGTCAGAAAGTCCCAATCCGATTCGGAAAATACCCGCTCGACCCGCTTGACGTTATCCGGATTGCTGGCCTGCCTCGGCTCTATGGCATCCACTATGGTGTTGGAACGAGTGGCCAATGCCTTGGACCAGATGCCATACATGGGATTGGCGGTCTTGGCATTTTCCACCGCCAGCAGATCCGGCGCGGCAATCACATATCCCCCGCTATTTTGCGGATCGGGCTGGATATTCATGGCCCCCTGGCTTGGCAAGGCGCAGGCAAGGGTGATCAGCCAGGCGCTGTGCTTGAGTTTGAACATAGATAACGATCCTTGTCTCAACGTGAAGTTCAGGCCGAGCATAGGCGTTGCAATAACTAAATTCACTTCGAGAATTAAGAAGGTGGCGAATATGTGAGCCATTTCACTCTGCGGGTATTTCTGCCTGATGGGGATAAAGGCGCCTATTTCCGAGTACCACCGAAAACAACCTGGATATAGTCCAGGCGGGCAAGAAACCATAATAACCGGGCCGCCCTCCGGGCGAGCCAACGCCCGCGTCATCAAGGCGCTGGCTATCGGGCTCTATAGGAAGCACTGTGAGTGACGACGCCTCCAGGGCGGCAACGCCCTCAGCTCATCTGCTGGCGCACCGCGCGGATCAGGATGTTGCGGGGGGTCATAGGCTTGTCGCAAAACTCCCCCACCTCGACCTGATACCCCTGCTCCTGCAAGAAGAGCGCGCGATCCAGCGCCAGCCAGATCTCGAGCGGACGGCGGAACAGGTGGCGCACCAGCTCCATGCGGGCGACATCGCCGTAGCGCGCCTCCCCCATGGCCAGAAACGCGGCCAGATCGAGCCCAGCCGGCAGGATGAGCCCCTTGCGCTGCGCTGCCCAGGCGCAAAATGCCTCGAAGCTGCCGGTGAGCAGGCTCTTTTGCATGTTGGGCACCGGCAGGTACTCATCCACCCCGCGCAGATGGCGCTGCAGGCAGTCGAACGCGAGGCGCCACACCACCTCCAGCTCGCGCAAGCGGGAGATGCGGGCGCCGGCGGTCACCGTCTCCTGCAACGGCAGGCGCAAGTCAGCCTTGGTCAGTTGCAGATCGCTGGCCTGGGCGGCCGTGGACAGGGGGCGATAGTGGCTGCCGCGGATCAGGTGATAACAGCAGGGAGAGACGGTGACCCCGCGGGCACCGCGTTCGACCACCCGCTCCAGCAAATGGGTGTGCAGCTCGCCGCAGGCGTGCAGCGCCATGGCGTGATGCTGCTCGGCGATAAGCGCCCCCGACTCGGCGGCGAAGGCATCGGCCTCAATAAACTGCATGCGAGCGCCATCCCGGGACGCCAGTCGGCGCCCCTCCTCGCAGAGCTGACCTTGCAGCTCCAGGCTCAGGATCTCGGCGCCTCTATGCAGGGAGACCAGCCGTCCCAGATGGCCCTTGCCTGCGCACCACTCCAGATAGGGCCCCTGATGGGGGGGCAGGTTGCCGCAAAATGCCTCTATCTGCGCCTGCTTGCGCCCCGGCATGTGCATCGCCATCTCCCTGGCACACTGAATGGGCTCGGGGAGGAAGCGCTCAAGCTCGCTCAAGCCGTGCAGCGCCGCCCCCGCCGGGATCCAGGGGGCGAGCAGCGCGCACAGCGCCGCCATGTCGCCATCGAGCTCATTGAGCTGCGCGAGGGACATGGCGTTGAGCCGCGCGGCCAGTGCCGGCGCCTCGTCGGCGAAGGCGAGCGTCAGGTGGTGATAGGGCTGATATTGCCACCAGCGCCGGGTCTCGGTCAGCAAGCGATCCAGTTGTTGAAAACGTTGAGCCAGCACGGCGATGGTTGTCCTGCAATTCAAAAAAGAGGCTCATTCTAGCGATCCTCCGCCAAAAAGCACTCCTCAGTGCAGGCTGGTGGTCGCGGGCCAGGGGTCAGACCGCCTCCCCCTGAATACCGGCGCGCCTCTGACCCGCCGCCATCAGCGCTGGCGTTAGCCTGACAAAGAACGGGGTTTTGTGCTATATTCCGCCCCCTCATTAGCGCGACTCGCCCCGGCGGGTCGTTTTACCCATATGAACGGAACCAAAACATGACCATCAATGCCATCCTGCAAGCGCGTGCGGACGCCAAGTGTGAGCTGTGTGGAGCAGAACATGCGCTGACCGCCTTCCCGGTGCCACACTCCCCCGCCAGTGACGATGATCACAGCCTGGCCCTGTGCGATACCTGTCGTGGTCAGCTGGAGCAACCGGACACCCTGGAGGTCAACCACTGGCGCTGCCTGGGTGACAGCATGTGGAGCCAGGTGCCGGCGGTGCAGGTGATGGCATGGCGCCAGTTGAAGGCGCTGTCCGCCCGGGGTGAGCTCTGGGCCCAGGACATGCTGGACATGATGTACATGGAAGAAGAGACCAAGACCTGGGCCGAGGCGGGCGTCGCGAGCGAGGATGACGACAGCGTGCCGACCGTCGACTCCAACGGCGCCGTGCTGCAGGAGGGGGACGCCGTCACCCTGATCAAGGATCTGGACGTCAAGGGCGGCGGCTTCACCGCCAAGCGTGGCACCCTGGTCAAGGGCATCCGCCTGACCAACAACCCGCTGCATATCGAAGGCAAGGTCAACGGCGTGCAGATCGTGCTGGTCGCGGCCTATCTGAAGAAGGCCTGATCCCCATCGGCTGGTTTGTCGGATGATGCAAGAGGCGCCCCCAGGGGCGCCTTTTTTGTATCCGGCCGCCGGCCAGATGGTGTCGCGGCGAGGGTGGCGCGAGCCGGAAACTGGGCTATCCTGCAAACCAGCCCCGCTGAGTGTGCAACAACATCCGCTGGGGTGTGTCGCCCCGCCAGGGGATAATGCCGACACCCGGTGTCACTGAGCACTAGCTCATATGGAAACCCTGTGGCACTCTGGGTCGTCCATGGACAGATCCAAGACATCATGACCTCATGATGTCCCTCTCGTAACAAGGAGCACTACCGATGGCCAAAGCCAGCAAGAAAGACGTCAAGAAGAAAATCGCCGCCCGCCAGGAGAAGATTGCCAAGCACGAAGGCAAGATCAAGAAGCTGAAGAAGTCCCTGAAATAAGGGCCGGCACCATAAAAAAACCGCCATCAGGCGGTTTTTTATGCTTTGGATAACCGGATGCCTCACCTATCCCTTCCTTCTGGTGTTCGGCGCCGTTCCAACAGGCGGCGAGCAATCCAAGTCGCCACAGGGCCGCGATAGAAGCCGCTGGACGGTGCCCCCGGCACACGGCATCATGACTTTTTCACAAGGGAAATATCATGAATCTGGATACATGGATGTTGTTTCTGCTGGCCTATCTGCTGGCGACCCTGACCCCGGGCCCCAATGTGCTGCTGGTGATCAAGAACGGGCTGCAACTCGGCTGGCGCTCGGCCCTGCTCTCCATCAGCGCGAATCTGTTCTGCCAGGCCATCCTCATCTTCCTGGTCGCCATGGGCGTGGGCGCCCTGCTGCAGACGCTGCCACCCCTGTTTATCGCCCTCAAGCTGGCGGGTGGTGGTTATCTCATCTACCTCGGCTACAAGGCGCTGCGAAGCGCCAAGGCGGGGAACCAGGAGGTTGCCCTGCCTGGCCGAACCATGAGCACAAGGAGTGACGCCTCCCTGCTGCGCGAGGCGTTTCTGGTCTCGGCCAGCAACCCCAAGACCATCATCTTCCTCTGCGCTCTGCTGCCCCAGTTTCTCGATCACCAGAGCCCGCTGCCGATCCAGTTCCTGACCATGTACCTGACCATCTGCGTCATCGTCAGCCTGGTGCACCTCTGCTACGTGGCCCTGGCCAGACGCGCCGGCAACTACTTCAAGCCGGGGCGCAGCCAGCGTCTGTTTAGCCGTATCACGGGGGGGATCTTCATCTCTCTGGGCGGCGCCATCCTGTTAAGCGGTCGGCCCTGAGCGCACCCCGTCAGCCCCTGCTCAGGGGCTGAACTCTTCTCCCTGGGGCTTTATCTCCCCCCTTCCATCCTCTGCCGATACAGCAGACCAGCGCCATAGGCCCGCCCAACCATCACATCCACCGCGCCCGGCCGGACACCCTGATCGCACTGCCGGCTTCGGCCGGGATCTCGGCGTGTAGCCGCGACGGCATGCCCATGTCTTCCCCCTGTTCGATGTCGATGGCGCCGCCATGGGGCCAGTGCAGATCCCGCAGATATCCCGCGAACGCCGCCGTCGCCGCACCGGTGGCGGGATCTTCATAGACGCCCCCATAGGCGAAGGGGTTGCGAGTGTGGAACAGCCGATCTTCCGCTGCGTAGCCAAGCAATATGGTCACCAACCCCTCTCGACGCATCAGGATGCGCCCCTGGGCCAGCTCATAGTGCATGGCACTGAGCGCGGTGCGGCTATTTAAGGCCAGCAGCAGGTGGTCGGCACCGCCATGGATCAAGGCAGGCGGGATCCGAGGATCCAGATCCGCCGCGCCATAGCCAAACAGCGCCAAGGCCTCACGCACCAGATCGGCGGATGCCGGTTGACTCCGGGTCGGCGGTGACTGCAGCGCCGCCTGCCATTGTCCGGCCTCATCCTGCCAGCCAGAGACCCGAATATCGCTCTGACTGAGGTTCAGCGCATAGTCCCCTGCCCCGAAACGGTGCGCCAGCGCCACCCCGAGGGCGATGGTGGCATGACCGCAGAAGGGCACCTCGGCCTCGGGCGAGAAGTAACGCACCCGCCAGCGGGTCAACTCACCGGGTTGCAGCGGGGCGGCGAAGGCCGTCTCCGAGAAGCCCACCTCGGCGGCGATGCGTTGCATCTCCTCTGCCCCGGGCAGGCTGGCACCAGTCCAGACCCCGGCGGGATTGCCCCCTTGTGGACCGTCGGAAAACGCGGCGATCCGCACCAGCTCAGTTAACAGATCCATCATGATCACTCCCTGTTCTTATGTCGAAAGAATACCGGGCTCCCCTCGCGCTGTCGCCACGCTGGCCCCGTATGTGGCCACTGGCCTGGTGCGCGAAGAAAGCTATGTGTGACACCAGCAAAACAGGCCCAGCTTAGCCGTTAAATTAACTGCCGCACAGGTGTCGGTTGGGCGCCGCAGATCCTGGCACAGGCGGCTAGAGTGTGATCACAGTGTCTGTATATGAGCCGATCTGGAGTGCCATATGTATTCTTACACCCTCAGCTTCAAGGAGGAGGTCGACAAACTGACGGCCCCCGAACACGACATCATCCTGCAAAGCCCCGCCCAGGCCGGCGACTTCGTCATCCTCTCCGACGGCAGCCGCCATCAGGTGATGTTTGTCAGCCACCGCGCCCACTACAGCAGCCTCTATCTCGATAAGGGCGTGAGGGTGCCCCAGAGCTGAGCCAGCTGATTAATGGGCACCAGATGGATTGCACCTGTTTGCCGGTCCCCTGTGCGAGCCCTATTCCAGGTGCTAACGTGAAACAGGCCTGCCATCTCGCCCCCAGGATATTGCCGCGAACACAGGCTGTTTCTCATGGCAGTCAAGGCTGCGATGAACCGGAAAGACTCACATTTTGAGGGATTCACTATGTCCAGGAATGCTGCTCTGATCGTAACCCTGACCCTGCTTGGCATGGCCCCGGCTCATGCCATCAACGCAAAATACGCTCAGCAGCTGGAGCACTCCGGCTGTACACAGGTCACCGAGGCCCAGGGCTGCGACATTCACAAGACCAAGGCGGAGAACGCCGCCGCCGGGTTTGGTGATGCCCCCGTGGCCGCCACCAGTGGCAGCCCCTACACCGGCAACTGGGTCGCCACCTTCCCCGAAACGGGCGCCACAGTGGCCATTATCCGCATCGATGACAAGGATCAGGTCTGGGTCAACGACAAGAAGGTCAGTGCCAAGAAATCCGATGGGGCCCTGGTGTTCAAGGACGGCATGATCATCTACACCATCCAGGGGGATCGTCGTATCAAGGGCGAGGATGGCTGGGTCGATAACGATGCAGGCACAAAGGGGCCAATCGCAGCCAAATAAGCGACATAACCGGACGTGAAGGGGAGCCTGGGTTCCCCTTCTTGTTTTATCTCTTGCCATTCCTTGCCCCCTGTCGCCACGGTGAGTGGCAGCCCTCCTCTTCCCCTACCCCTGTTTCGGATAGTCGAACAGGACCCTAACAGGCTTTAGCCCGGCGATGGCCGACCATGAGGCCGCGTCAAAGGTGAACTGGACGACCGCACAGGTCGGCATCCGGGTGATCTTGCCGGAGAAGCGATGGGCAAGGTCGGTGAACTCGGGGTTGTGGCCAAACAGCATCACGCACCTCAGGGGATCGCCAAGCTCCCCTATCACCGCCAGCAGGGTCTCGACGTCGCTGGCATAGAGCCGCTCATCGACGAGGATGCTCTTGGCCCGGAAATCGAGCGCCTCGGCGATGATGTTCGCCGTCGACAGCGCCCGGCAGGCGGGGCTCGACAGTATGGCGTCGGGCTTGACCCCGGCCTTTGCCAGCCGCTTGCCCATCAGGGGGGCGTCACGCTGACCGCGCCTGGCCAGCGGCCTCGCCCTGTCAGACAGGGCAACCTCCTCCCAGCTCGACTTGGCATGGCGCACCAGCAACAGCGTTCTCTCCATTGTCCCTCCCCGATGGCTTTCGTATCGCCATCCTCTGTTGAGGGCAAGCATGGCTCAGTCCGTCACTCAGTGACACCCGCTGATGGCGAAGTTGCGGGGTCCTGGATGAAAGCCACCCGGGGATGGCCAATGAAAGGTCTCACTCGGCCAAGGGGACGAGTTATGGGCTCACCTCTTCCATCAAGATCAGCCGCAGGGGCTCCGCCAGCAACTCCTCGGCCTGGCAGGCAAAGGCCTGAAAATAGTCGGTCGCGCAATGGGCATCCAGGGCGCCCTGATTGACGAAGGCCTCGCGCATATAGAAGGTCCCCGGCTCCTCCTGCAACTCGAACAGCACATAATCCAGGTTGCCCGGCTCCAGGCGCGTGGGCTCGATAAGCTTGAGCAGCTCGCGCCGCAAGCGCTCCCTCATCCCGGCCCTGGCTTTGAGCACTGCAATCGACACTATCTTGTCCGATCTCATCTTCATCACCACACTCCGTTATCAAGAAATTCATTGGCAAAGGATGCCCATCACAGCGGCTTGTCAGCGAGCCAAGGGCGCATCCTTCGACATGAGACGCAGTGTAAGAGCAGGCTATTGATGCGTATAGACAGACAATATGGACAGACTGTTCGCTCTATTAAACAAATCTGAGAGCAACACGGAAGGCAGGTCCCGGGACTGTGAGTGCACCCAAGCCTCCTGAAGGGAAGCCTGCGACCGAGCCATCGAGGCTTTCGCACCAGAGCCAGCCGCTGATCACCGACTCGCACATTCAACTCCTTGGCCTGCAGTCTTCACAGGCACGAGCGGCGCCGTTGCCCATCGGTTCGGTAATCTGGGCCCACACCCAGCCTCCTGGCTCTCTATGCCGCCCTCAGTAAGGCATGCCGTCTTTATGCAGGGCAGACCAGGCGCCATCGGCGCCTTGTACCAGGGCCAGATCGTCATCGGGGTATTCGACCGTATCGGCAGGCAGTCTGTCGCCGACTTCAAGGTAGGTTACGTCTGCGGAGGATCTGTTCAACAGCTGGTGAGCCAGGCCACTGCTGGCCTTGAAACCGATGCAATCCCCCGGCGACATCGGGAACTCCTCATCACCATGGACTAGCGTGGGGGTCCCCGAGAGGATGTAGATGAACTCATCCTGTCTGGAGTGATGATGCTTGAGCGCCGAGATGGCCCCCGGCGCCAGGGTCGTGAAGTTGACGCCAAAGTTGGTGAGACCGAAGTGATCCCCCAATCTGCGCCTGGTGCGGTGCCTGACCAGGGAGGCGAAGGGTTCTGGATAGAGGGACTTGGCCCCCTGTACCGGGATCTGGGTTAGGTGAACGGGCCTGTGGTCAGCCATCTCGATTCCTCCGTCTCTGTGCGCTGGCAAGGGTTACCGACAAGCCGAGTCACAGACTCGGCCATCGCTCACCCCACAGTTAGAGTCCGGCTTTAGTTTCTGTCAATGCGAAGCGTCGTGACATGAGGCCTAACCGGCGTTTCTGCCAGCGCTGCAATGGGCAGCGCTGATTGACCCTGCAGCCCCTACATGACTTCGAGCTTGACCTTGATAAGGCCGGATCTGAGGTTGCCTATGCTGCTGAACGCCGCCCTGGAGAGATCGATGACCCGCCCCCTCGGGAAGTTGCCCCTGTCATTTACCCGCACCACCACGCTCTTGCCGTTGGCGACGTTGGTCACCCTCACCATGGAGCCGAAGGGTAGCGTCATATGGGCCGCCGTGTTCGCGTTGTTCTTGTAGGGCTCGCCACTGGCCGTCCTCTTGTTGTGATAACGGTCGGCATAGTAGGACGCCAGCCCGGTCTGGCTATAGCCGTGCCAGTTGCCGCCCTTGCCGGCTTCCGGCTGGCTGCTACAGGCCGCCAGCAGCAGGCTGAATGCCAACAGCAGGACGCTTCGCACGCTCCTCTTCATTCCGTATTTCCTCGACTGTGTATGGGGCCTAATGTCTGGCCTGCTCGTCGATGCTTCATCACCGATTAAGGCGCCCACTCTCGCATATTTCCCATATAAAACGGGAGGCCCAGCCTCCCGTTTTGCGTATTGCTCCGTCAGCCTCTGTCAGGCGATCAGCTTGTCATCGGCGAAACCGAAGCCGCGCAGGCCCACCACGTGCACGTGCTCGTGCTTGCCCTGCACCTTGCGGATGAGCTTGTAGGTGGTGCCCTTCTCGGGGCTGATGTTCTCCGGGGCGGCGATCAGCAGCTGCATGTCCTGCCGCTCGCACAGCTCGAACAGGGTGGCGATGGACTTGCCATCCAGGCGCGCCGCCTCGTCCAGGAACAGCAGACGGCAGGGAGCTATGTCCTTGCCGCGCAGGCGGCGGGACTCCTCCTCCCAGCTGATCAGCACCATCAGCAGGATGGCCTGGCCGGTACCGATCGCCTCGCCGGTGGAGAGCGCACCGCTCTCCGCCCGCAGCCAGCCGTCGGCGCCACGCTGCACCTCGATCTCCAGCTCCAGGTAGTTGCGATAGTCGAGCAGCACATCCCCCATCACCTGGTAGCTGCGCTCCCCCTGCTCTATCTGCGGGTTCAGGCGCTGGAACAACTTGGCCATGGCCTCGGAGAAGCTGAGCTCCTTGTCGGCGAACAGATCGTTGTGCATGGCGCTCTGATCCGCCAGCGCGGTCAGCAGGCGAGTGTGAGCCTCGCGGATATTGACGTTGAGGCGCACCCCGCGCACCAGCCCGAAGGCGATGTTCTGCAGCCCCTGGTTCAGCACCCTGATGCGGTTCTGTTCGCGGCGGATGATGTTGGTGATCTTGGCCGCCACCTCGTGGGAGGAGAGCGACAGATGGGTTTCCCGCTGCTTGAGCTCGTCGGCGAGACGGGCCAGCTCGATCTCCATCTCCTCGATGGCCTCCACCGGATCGTCCGAGCGGATGATGTCGTTGCGGATGCGATCCTTGAGGTAACGGTAGACCTGCACGTAGAAGGCGACCTTCTGCTCCGTGCTGCGGTTACCTTCGGAGAGGCGCAGCGCATCGCGCAGCGCCTCGTCGTGGGCCACCGCCACCCGCAGGGCGCCAAGCGCCTTGTCGGACATGGAGCGCAGCTCGTCGCTGTCGAGATAGGCCAGCTCGCGCTTGTTGAGGCGCTTCTCGACGTCGGTCTCCCGCGCCAGCCGTACCACCCGCGACCAGCTCGCCTTGTGGCCCACCAGGGATTTGCGAGCACCAAAGTAGTCCTTGCCCTCCAGCTTGAGACGCCCCCCCAGGGATTCAATCTCGCGCTTGCATACCTGCAGCTGGGCCTCGGCGCTGGTGCGACGGGAGCGGGTGCGGATGAGCAGCTCTTCGATCTCTTTCTTGTGGGCGCGGGACTTCTCCTCCATGTCGGCGCTGAGGGTCAGCCCCATGGCGGCCAGCTCCTGCTCGAACTCGTTCAGGGTCTGGCGCTTGGCCTCGACGCTGGAGTGCAGCGCGGTGCGCAGCTGCAGCGCCTCGGTGTGGCGCTGGGCAATCTGCTTGTGCTGCTCGCCGGCGGTGCGGGCGGCCAGCTCGGCGGCCTTGAGCTTCTCTTTCAAGCGCTCGCTCATCTCGGAGGCCTTGCCGAGCAGGTCCTGGGCGTCCTGATAGGCGAAGTGCGGCAGACGGGCCACCAGCTGATCCAGCGCATAGGCGCGGCGCTTCTGCTCGGCGAGCTGCTCGTTCACCTCGTCGAACGCGGCCTGCAGGGCGGCGAGATCCTGGGGATCCTGGCGCAGCACCTGCACAAGTGTCTCGAGCCTCTCGAGCGCCTTGCCGTGCTTGCCGATAAAGGCTTCGGCCTGTTTCAGGCTCGCCACATCGGCGTGGGCGGCCTCGAGCCGCGCGGCCAGATCCCCTTCCGCAAACAGGTGGGCGAAGGGCAGCATGGCCTGCACCAGCTGGATATAGCGGGTCAGCTGGGCGCCCGCCGCCTTGGCCTCGCCAAGCTGCTTGTCACACTCGGCTATGGTTGCCTGCAGCTTGCGCTGCTCGGCCTGCTTGGCCTGTACCTCGGCCTCGGGATCCGGCCGGAAGGCAATATCCAGGTGCTGGCCGATGAAGTCGCGGAAGTGACCGTAGAGGCGGTGATACTTCTGCTGCTCGAAGGCGGCCTTGGCGTAGCCCTCGATCAGATTTTCGCGTTCCAGATCGAGCTGTTCGATGCGTTTCTCACGGGCGGCGCGGCCGAACAGCGGCAATTCCGGGTAGCGGGAGAAGCGCACCTGACGCTTGCTGCTGCGCACCAGCACGGCGTCGCCGAGCTCGTCCGCCTCCACCAGATCCTCGTCGAAGGAGTCGGGGTTGCCCTGGATGAGGTAGATATCCTCGGGGCAATCTTCCAGCTTCTTCAGCCGCTCTATGGCCCCTTCCAGATCCAGTACCACCAGGGCGCTGCGCGCCGGGCCGTAGAGGGCGGAGTAGTAAGGGGCATCGTCGATGGAGATGTCGTCATAGACATCGGAGAGCAGCACGCCCCCCACCTGCTCGGCGATGCGGGCGAGGCGCGGATCCGCCTCCCCTGCCCCCAGCTGCAGGTTGCGGATCTGCAGCTCAAGCCCCTGTTTCCGGGCCTGGATACGGTTGCTCTCCTGCTCGAACTCGCGCTCCTTGTCGAGCACGGTCTGCATGCCAGCGGAGAGTGCCTCGGCGCTGGCCAAGGCTAAGCCACTCTGTTCGCGCAGCTGCTCGAGCTTCTCGAAGGATTTCAGCCAGCGCGGGGCCAGCTTGGTGAGATCGCCGATGTCGCGGCCCAGCTGGACGCCCTGATGCTCCAGGCTGGCGCGACGCTGGCTCAGATCGCTCTGCTGATCGCTCAGCTCTTCCTGACGGGTGCGCTGGGCCTCGAGGAAGATCTCCAGCTCGTCGCCGCTGGCGATCTGCTGGCCAGAAGCCTGGGCCAGCTCATCGCGCAGCTTGAACAGGGCCTTCTGGCTCTCGCTCTCCTTCTCCAGGCGGGCCAGGGCGGCGCGCAGCCCCTGCCCCTGTGCGATGCGGGCCTTGTCTTCGATGTGGCGCTTGAGCAGGGCCTGGGCGTTGGGCCAGGCGGCCTCGCGGGCGGTCTCGGGGGCAATGCTGAGCAGCAGCGTCAGCGCGGCCTGGTGCTCGGCCACCGCAGCCTTGGCCAGGGCCAGCTGCTGCTCGGCCCCCAGTACTCGGCTGGTGAGGCTCTGCTCGACGGCGCGGAACTGATGCAGGGTGTCGCTCGCCTGTTCGGCGCTCAGCCCCGGCAGCTCGCACTGCTCGCGGGCACTGTCCAGCGCCTGCACCGCCTGGCGGTACTGGATGGCGCGGGTCTGCTGGATGTCCAGCGCCTGCTGATAGTCGGCGAGCTGGGTCTTGAGGCTATCCACCTCGGCTTGGGCCAGCTCCTTGCGCTCCTCCACCTCCAGCAGCTGGCTGTGGATCTCCTCCACCACCGCCTGCTGCTGCTCGAGCTTGTCGTTGAGATCCGCCAGATCGGCGCGATACAACTCGATCTTCTTCTGCAGGCTGACGGCGGCCATCACCTTGGCCAGGTGCTCGGCGGCGGATTCCAGCTCGTCGGTCAAGAGCTTCTCACGATTGGTGAGCTGCTCCACCTCGTCGGCCAGATAGATGGCGCGCTGCTTCTCCTCGGCCAGCAGCCGGCGCTTGCCAGCGAGCTCAGCCCGGGCCTTGAGGGCCAGCTCGGAGAGGCGATTCTTCTCGGCGGCGTTGCGTACATAGTCCGCCGCCACGTAGTGGGTGGTCTCGGTGATCAGGTTCTTGAACAGATCCCGTTGACCCTGCGTCTCCTTGATGGCTTCCAGGGTGCGGCGGTTCTCGTAGATGGCCGCCTCCATGTCCTGGAACGCCTTGCGCACGCCTGAGTTCTCCGGCAACAGGTATTCCCGCAGGGAGCGGCTGATGGACGAGGAGATGCCGCCGTAGAGGGAGGCTTCGATCAGTCGATAGAACTTGCCGCGATCCTTCTGGTCGCGCAGCTTCTTCGGGGTGATGCCGAACTCGAACATGAAGTTGTGATAGTCGGTCACCGTATTGAACTTGGCGACCTTCATGGCACCAAGCTCGGCGGCGGCCCCCTTCAGATCGGCGAAGGCGCGCACCCGCCCCTTGCCGTCCTGGAGTTTTTCCAGCAGCAGATCGGTGGGCGCCAGCCCCTCGGGCACGTCTACCAGGGCGAAGGGGGTGATGTTGACCTTGTTGTCGCGGTTGGCGACCTGCTCCAGGTGCACGCCGACCCAGATCCGCTGCTCGCGGCTGTTCATCACCTCGAGTACCGAGTAGCAGTGGCCCCGCTGCAGCTTGCCGTAGAGCCCCTTGTCGCGGGAGGCACTGCTCGATCCCGCCTCTGTGGTGTTGCGGAAGTGGAGCAGAGACTGATCCGGGATCAGGGCCGCGATAAAGGCCGCCATGGTGGTGGACTTGCCGGCGCCGTTACCGCCGGAGAGGGTGGTCACCAGCTGGTCGAGATCGAAGGTGCGGGCAAAGAAGCCATTCCAGTTGACCATGGTCAGGGATTTAAATTTGCCTCTCACGCCATTTTCTCCATCAAACCAGTAAGTTCAATCAAACCAGTCGGCTCCATCAGGGCCAGAATTTTAACGTTGCGGGTCATTCTCAACCTCCAGCTCGAGCTGCTCTTCATCGAGATCCGCCTCTATATCCTCAAACAGCGAGTCGCTGCTCGGCATCTCGTCGTCGTGGAAGATGGCCTCCCCCTCCTGGATCATGCGCAGCTGCACGGCGCGGGGATCCTCGTCGGAGCGCACATCGGCGGCGAAGCGGAACACCGACTCGTTGACCCTGAACTTGTCGCCGTTGCCGAGCGCCGTGATCATGCCAAGGCGGCGCAACCGGCGCATGGAGGTGCGGATCTTCTCCAGCAGCTTCTTCTTGTCCAGATCGGTGCCGCCGGAGCGGCTGTTGACCATGCGCAGCAGCTGCTTCTCGTCCGCCAGGCTCAGCACCTCCTCTTGCAGCTCGCCCATGGCGAACACCCCTTCAGAGGCGAGCCGGTCCGGGCTCAGGAACAGGTAGCAGAGCACCTTGCCCACCAGCATGTCGAGCTCGGACAGGACAGTGGTGCCGATGTCGGCGCTGGGGCGCGGGCGCAGGTAGAAGAAGCCCTCCGGTGCCTTGATGAGCTCGACCTGATAGCGGCCGTAGAAGATCTCCAGCTCGCCGTGATACTCCACCAGCATGGAGTGCTGTTCGAAATCGTCGGCACTGAGGTGGCGGCCCGAGCGCAAGGCGGTGTCGATGCGCGGAAACAAGGGGTTGGCGATGGCCTCTGCGAGCCGCAGCGGCAAGGGAAACTCAGTATTGATCAATGACATAGGCCTGAACCTTGGATCCAGCTTGGTTAATGGGTTTCCATGCGGGTTGCTGGTGAAGCTCGCGCTCACCGCTGGCATGGCCGAGGCGCACGGCCTGGTCTATCAAGAGACGGGCCACGTCGAAATGGGCATGGGCCGGGTAATCCAGCAGGTACTCCCGCAGCACGTCGGCCAAGTCCAGTCGCGAGCTCTGCTCGGGGTAGCGGGCGAGGTAGCGATCGATGCGCTCCGCCAGCTCCTGGTTGATGTCCACCATCTCCAGGTATTCCATCTCGAGCGGCACCTCGCCGGTGACCTCCTCGTCGTGGATGGCGATGGTTTCGTCCCGCAGCTCCAGCAGGCGGGGCTCCTCGGCGATGCGCAGCAGCCAGCTGTGCTGCTCGAAGTTGCGGATGGAGTCGCGCAGCCGCTGGCTGAAGGCGCGGTTCTTGTCCATGTCGATGGCGTTGCGGATGAACTTGTGGACGTGTCTGTCGTAGCGGGCCCACAGCTCGATGCACTGCTGGCCCCAAGAGGTGATGACGTCGAGGCGCCCCTGCAGGGCATGGGTCAGCTCCTCGACGTGGAACAGATCCTCGCGCCCCTGGGCCGCCTCCTGAATGTTGAGCAGCCCCTCCTGCAGCCGGTGGCCGGCGGCGTCCAGGGTGTCCTGCAGCTCGCGCAGGGTCTGGCCGGTCTCGTGCAGCAGCTTCTCGCAGCTGTGGATGGCGTCGACCCAGTTCTGGGTCAGCAGGGCCGCTATCTCGCTCTTGACCTGATTCTGCTGCTCGTCCATGGCGCGCTGGGTGAGATCGATGCGCCCCAGGGTCTCCTCAAGTGAGAAGCTGAGCCTGGGCAGCACCTCGGCGTCCCACTGTTCGCGGGTATTGGTCTCGAGCGCCGCCTCGCGGGCGGTGTCGAGTTCGGCCGCCAGGTGTTCGAGCAGGATGGAGAGCTTGATGGAGTCAACCTGGCGCTGATCCATGAAGAAGTCGACGATGCTCACCCCCAGGCGCGACAGGCGGTAGAGGCTCTCCCCCGCCACCATGTCGGTGTTGAAGCGCGACAGCAGTTGCTGGCGAATGAGATCGTTGATGGCGTTGTTGGCGCGACCGCTCTGGGTCTCGTCCATCTGGCCGAAGGCGCTGCTCACGTAACCGAAGGCATCGTGCAGCGCGGCCTCCGAGAGATCAGACTCGTCCTCGGACAGGGTCTTGATCGCGATCAGAAAGGCCAGCCGGTCGGTGGGCAGGCTCAAGGCCAGACCTTCCTGTCTGACCCATCCCACCGTCTCGGGCAGGGTACGGGATGTACTCATCATGACGTTATCATCTCGTTGTTATCGGCGAGGGGCTGGCACGGGGCGCCGTTTCCGCTCGCGCTGGTATGGGCCAAGGGTGCGCGGGCGACCCCTGGCAGCTAGATCCCGCTAGCATAAAAACCGGACATGGCTGCTTGGCTTGTGCATCGTCAACATGGGGTCTTGAGCGAGACGACCGCAGGCCCTCGACGGCGCCGGCGAGCGTCCTGCGCCCTCCTCCCCGCATCGAGGTGTCAGCCGGTCGGCTTCTGCGCCATCACATGAATGTAACGGCCGAGCGACACGAAGGGCTCCTGGCGGCAGTACTGCAGCTCCATGGCCAGCAGATCATCGAACTTCTCGACCTGATCCTGCTTGTGGCGCATGTAGTCGTGGATGACCCGCACCCCCGTCTTGCCGATGATCTTGAGCCCCCCTCGCCCTATCCAGTCGTATACCTGTTCCGGCAACTGCGGATTGGTGGGGGTCAATGCGGTCTGACGCTTCTTGCGAAGGCCGAGCCGCACATAGTCGAAATTGCCCACCACCAGGCTCTGGAACAGCAAGCCATGACGGTTGTAAAAAAGCAGCGACAGTATGCCCCCTGCATTGACGAAAGGGAACAGACCGAGCAGGGTCTGGCGCGGCTCGGCGAGCCACTCCAGCACAGCATGACAGAGCACCAGATCAAAGGTTCCGCTCACGTGCTGTTTCAGATCCTGGATGGGGCACTGGATGAGACGAATTCTGTCTTCAAGCCCCTTCTCGGCGATCTGGACCCGGGCCAGTTCCAGCATCTCCGCCGACAGATCGCACAGCTCCACCTGGTGACCCATGGCCGCCAGCTTCTGGGCGAAGTAGCCAAAGCCGCCCCCCGCATCCAGGATCCGCAGCGGCCGGTTGCCGAGTCGGGCCAGGCAGGCTTCGATGTCGCTCCACACCACAGTGGTACGGATGCGCCCCTTGGTGGAGTCGTAAATGTTGCGGGCGAACTTGTCGGCGCGTCCGTCAAAACTCTGATCTTGCTTCAAGGCAGACTCATCTTCGGCCACACCTGTCCGTCGGCTCACGGGATGGGAGCACAGAGGGTTGGGCCACAGGAAAAAAGAGGGGTATTCTGTCACATCCCGGATCTGCTGAAAACTCAAGGACGACACCACAGTGTTTGAGCTAAAAAAATGGCTGGGTCAGCTGCTGATGCCGCTGCCCTTCTCCCTCTCCTTATTGCTGTTGGCGCTGCTGCTGCTCTGGTTCACCCGCTTCCAGAAGACCGGCAAGCTGCTGGCCACCTGCGCGCTGCTGCTGATCACCCTGATGGGGATGCGGCCGGTAAGCTACGAGCTGGCCCGCCCGCTGGAGCAGACCTTCCCGCCCTTCGAGACAAGCCTGCACCCGGACATCGACGCCATCGTCGTGCTCGGCAACGGCCACGTGAGCGATCCCGCCGTGCCCATGCGCAGCTGGCAGAACAACATCGCCCAGGCGCGAACCCTGGAGGGGGTGCGGCTGGCCCTGGCTTATCCCCAGGCGCAGCTCATCTTCTCCGGTTATGTGGCGGGGGATCCCTTGTCCAACGCCGAGGTCAACGCCCTCATGGCGCAGAGCTTAGGGATAGACAGATCCCGAATGACGTTGTTTGAAAACAACAAAGACACCCATGACGAGGCGGTCAGCATCAGTCGTTATCTCAAGGGCAAGCGGGTGGCGCTGGTGAGCTCGGCCACCCATCTGCCGCGGGCCATGGCGCTCTACCGCGGCCAGGGACTCGATGCGGTGCCGGCCCCCACCGACTATACCGCCAAGCAGAGCCAGCAACCGCAACCCCTCTACAGTTACCTGCCCAAGGGGCGTTATCTGATGTATTCCGAGGCTGCCATTCACGAGTGGATTGGGGTATGGTGGGCCCGTTTGCGGGGGCAGGCTAACGAATGAGCGATCGGCTCTTGCATTCCTGATTTGGATCAGGAAAGCGAAAAAAAATTACGTCATTTGCCGCCGGGTCAGCTATCTTGGGCTCGGTTCAATTCATATAATGTCGCGCAATCAAATGCCTAGGAGAGTTACAAGATGAGACAGCACCTGGTAATGGGTAACTGGAAACTGAACGGCACCAAGGCTTCTGTAGAAGCTCTGATCAAAGGACTGACCCCGGCTGCTGCCGCTCATCCTTCTGTGCAAGTCGCCGTCTGCCCGCCGGTTATCTTTTTGGGCCTGGTTGAGCAACTGACCGCCGGCAGCAAGATCGCCTACGGTGCCCAGAATGCCGACCTTCACGAGTCTGGTGCCTTCACCGGCGAGAACGCCCCCTCCATGCTGAAAGCCTTCGGCTGCACCTACTCCCTGGTCGGCCACAGCGAGCGCCGCACCCTGCACGCAGAGACCGACGACGTGGTGGCTGCCAAGTACGAAGTCATCCAGAAAGCCGATCTGATCCCCGTGCTCTGCATCGGTGAGACCCTGGCTCAGTTCGAAGCCGGTACCACCAATACCGTGGTCGAGACCCAGCTGAAAGCCGTGATCGATCGCTGTGGCATCGCCTCCTTCAGCAAGGCCGTGGTGGCTTACGAGCCGGTATGGGCCATCGGCACTGGCAAGACTGCCACCCCGGAGATCGCCCAGTCCGTCCACGCTCACATCCGTCAGTATCTGGCTGGCTTTGACGCGGCCGTGGCTGCCAAGGTCCAGATCCTGTACGGCGGCTCCGTCACCGGTGCCACCGCTGCCGATCTGTTCGGTCAGCCGGACATCGACGGTGGCCTGGTGGGTGGTGCGTCCCTGAAAGTGGACGACTTCTCCCAGATCATCGCTGGCGCTGCCCAGTAAGTGATGCACAGAGAGGGGCCTGGCCCCTCTCTGGTATATCGCTTTCCTATGGTGTCCGCATTCCATAGGAAAGCCGATATAGTAAACATGGCTGACCCCATTTTCAGATACAGATTTTTGACAACTCAGATCCAGAGGCACTCATGACCAAGCAAATCAAACGTATTGGTGTTTTGACCAGTGGTGGTGACGCACCGGGTATGAACGCAGCCATCCGCGCCGTGGTGCGCGCCGGTCTGCATCATGGCCTGGAAGTCTACGGCATCTATGATGGCTACCTCGGTCTGCATCAGGACAGGATCGTCAAGCTGGAGCGCCACAGCGTCTCCGACGTGGTTAACCGCGGTGGTACCTTCCTCGGCTCTGCCCGTTTCCCCGCCTTCAAAGATCCGAAAGTCCGGGCCGAGGCGATCGAGAACCTGAAAAAACACGGCATCGACGCCTTGGTGGTGATCGGCGGTGACGGCTCCTACATGGGTGCCAAGAAGCTGACCGAAGAGGGCTTCCCCTGCATCGGCCTGCCGGGCACCATCGACAACGACATCGCCGGTACCGACTTCACCATCGGCTTCGATACCGCACTGAACGTGGTAGTGGATGCCATCGACCGTCTGCGCGACACCTGCAGCTCCCACCACCGCATCTCTGTGGTCGAGATCATGGGCCGCCACTGTGGCGATCTGGCCATGTCTGCCGCCGTGGCCGGCGGTGCCGAGTATGTGATAGTGCCGGAAGTGACCTTCGACAAGGACAAGCTGCTGCAACAGATCAAGGAAGGCGAAGCCAAAGGCAAGAAGCACGCCATCATCACCATCTGTGAGCACGTCACCGACGTGAACGCCCTGGCCAAGGACATCGAGGCCATGACCGGTCGCGAGACCCGCGCCACCATCCTGGGCCACATCCAGCGCGGCGGCTCGCCGACCGCCCGCGATCGCATCATGTCCAGCCGCATGGGCGCCTTCGCCGTCGAGCAACTGCTGGCCGGCCAGGGTGGCCGCTGCGTCGGTATCCAGGGCAACGAGATGGTGCACCACGACATCATCGACTGCATCGAGAACCTCAAGCGCCCGTTCGATCAGGAGCTGTACGACCTCTCCACCACTCTGTTCTAAGCCAGATAGCGCTGATACAGGTTGCTGTGACAAAAACCCTCCGCCGGAGGGTTTTTTTATATGTCCGTGGCGGCTGGCCGTCGGCCCCTTCGGTGCCACACCTCCGCGCCCAGCACTCCCGAAGACATGGAGGCACGGGACCTGACCTCAGGCTTATCCCCAGCAAGGGTCACTCAGCGCCCATGACACGTTTTACTCTGCTCTGACTGTCTCACTGAGGTCGATCGCCGTGGCCAGCCACGCCCCTAATACTGTGAGAGCCTCTGCCCGTCATCCGGCTCGCTGGCACCGGGTCCCCGTCCCTAGATCCCTCCCCCGGCAAGGCGCCGCCAGCAGCCTCCATTACAGCCAGATAGGGGGGTAACAAGCACCCACCGCTGCCAGATTTTCTCTTGGCCAAGGCGATATTCCCCCTGTTTTGAACCATGAATTGTGAAAACGCTGCCAGGAGGTGACGTTAAGGCACTGCCATGACTGGGGTAAGAGACAGGATAGAGAGGAAAAGTGGCTGGATAAGTCATATAGTGCATCCAGGCAAGCCAACGCCTCCATGGCGACATCTCCAGACGCAGTAACGGAGGGTTTTAGGCGAGAAAACTTATGAAACCCAATAAAAGCCCCATATAAAACCCATAAAAAAATCACCACACAAAAACGTAATGCCATGTATTTACTACAAATAATACCATGCAGATGACATGCGCATCCCCCACCTTATCACCATGGTGATAAAGTGACCTCAAAATTGTAAAAAAGACGCCTTATTCTTATCTTGCAATAAAACTGCCACATAAATACATTTATCATTGTTTTACCAGGCCGTTATGGTATCTTGATCCCATCATTAGTCAGTGAAGGGAGACAAAATAATGAAAGAGTTCGTTGTTACCGCCGTATTTACCGTGTTTTTCACTCTGGTTGCCGTCTCTCTGCCGTCACTGGCACAGCTTTGAGTCGGTTGATTGCCCAGAGAATGACATGGTCTGAACGCCATCAAGGCCTGGATGCTGGCTAATCACTCACAGAATATGTTTTTGGTGCCACTGATCTGAATATGCAGACGAATCGGCCTTTATAGTCAATCTGCGCATGTTTTACGATCAAGCCATCGCCAACAAGGGGAGCCTCATGCTCCCCTTGTTGCATTTCTGCCGACGGGATTTACTCTTGCTCCCCTGCCCGTCACAATATCTGCTGGACTAGCCATGCAGGAATTACCATGACCCAAGATGCTCTGCGCCATTGGCGCCGTGATCTTCATCGTCTGCCCGAAGCGGCCTGGTGTGAATTTAGAACCAGCTCCCTCATCGCTCATCACCTCTCTGAACTCGGTTTCTCCGTCATGCTGGGTGACCAGCTGCTGGCCAGCAACCTCATCATGGGGCGGGAGATCGACGTCGCGGCCCAGAAGGAGCGCGCCCTGCGCCAGGGTGCACACCCCGACTGGCTGGCCCGTATCGAAGAGATAACGGGCGTGATGGGACTCTGGGAGAGCGGCCGACCGGGCCCTACCCTGGCGTTTCGCTTCGACATAGACGCGGTAGAAGTGAATGAGGGCCAGGGAGAGCTGCATCCCCCCAGCCAAGAGGGGTGGCAGTCTCACAACCCGGGCTGGATGCACGCCTGTGCCCACGATGGCCACACCGCCATCGGTCTGGTGCTGGCCGAGCGGATCAAAGCCCTGGCCGAGCGGCTCAACGGGCGCATCAAGCTGTTCTTCCAGCCTGCCGAGGAGGGTTGCCGCGGTGGCAAGGCACTGGCGGCGGGCGGTCAGCTCGACGACGTGGATGCCCTGCTGGCGCTGCATATCGGCATTCATGCCAAGAGTGGCGAACTGGTGGTCAACCCGACCGAGTTCCTCTGCTCCACCAAGTTCGATGTGGAGTTTATGGGCCGTGCCGCCCACGCTGGGCTCGAGCCCAACGCGGGCAGCAATGCGCTGGCTGCGGCCTGCATGGCCACCACCGCCATGCTCGGCATCCCCCGCCACCGGGATGGCATGACCCGCATCAACATAGGTCAGCTCAGCGGCGGTAGCGGCCGCAACGTGATCCCTGGCCATGCCCGCCTGCAGGGGGAGACCCGAGGCGCGTCCCCTGAGCTTAACAACTACATGTTTGGCCAGGTGCAGCAGATAGTGGAAGGGGCCGCCCTGATGCAGGGCACGACCTACCTCATCCGCAAGCAGGGGGAAGCCATCGGCATCGAGAACAGCCCGGCCCTGCTCGAGGAGATAGTGCCGCTGGCACAGGCGCTCCAACTCGAGATCATCCACAGCCGCCGCTTCGGCGCCAGCGAGGATGCCGGCTTCCTCATCGAGCGG
Organism: Aeromonas sp. sif2416; assembly: GCF_019218665.1. Taxonomy (NCBI): domain Bacteria; kingdom Pseudomonadati; phylum Pseudomonadota; class Gammaproteobacteria; order Aeromonadales; family Aeromonadaceae; genus Aeromonas; species Aeromonas sp. sif2416. The sequence continues at coordinate 122,286 of NZ_JAHUXC010000004.1, read as the reverse complement.
GTGCAGCGCAGCGGCGGCGAGGCCGCCTATCTGATCCTGGGGGCCGATCTGGCGGCGCCCCACCACCATCCGGAATTCGACTTCGATGAAACCGTGCTGAGCCACGGGGTCGACCTGCTCGAAGCCTGGTTGCTCAGCCGCCTCGGCACCTGAGAAATACGAAGATGAAAAAAGGCAGCCCAAGGGCTGCCTTTTTTGTGGCTGGCGAGGAGCCGGTGCCTCATTGTCCCAGCACTATGGCGAAGAGGTGGGCGAAGTGATGGATCTCGTGGGTCGCCTCGCACGCCACCTGCTGGCGCGCCGGGTTGTACCAGCAGGTGGCCAGCCCCTGCGCCGCGGCGCCGGCGATGTCGGTCTTGGGATTGTCCCCCACCATTAGCACTCGCGCCGGGCTCGGTTGCCCCATCAGCTCGAGCGCATGCTGGAAGATGGCGGCGGCCGGCTTGGTCACATTCACCTCGTCGGAGATGATCAGCGGCTCGAACCAGTCGTCCCAGCCCAGCTTGCTGAGGCGACCACGCTGGGGCAGGCTGAAGCCATTGGTGATGATCCCCATCCTCACTTGGCCCTGCAGGAGCGCCTCCAGGGTCTCGACCACCCCCTCCAGCGGCATGCTCAGGGCGATGATCTGCTGCAGGAAGGTGTCGTTCATCGCCATGGGCGCCACATCCACCTGCTCGGCAAACAGCGAGAAGCGAGTCTGCTGCAGATGGGTGGCGTCTATCTCGCCGGAGTTGTACTGCTGCCACAGTCTGTGGTTCAGCTCGTGATATTGCGCCATCTTGGGCGCGCTGGGTGTCACCCCGTAGATCTGCAGGGTCTGCTCCAGGGCCTGGGCGACCGGGAAATCGAGCAGGGTTTCGTCCAGATCGAACAGCACCCAGTCATAACTTGGTTGTTTCACGCTTGTCCTCATTCGTTGTCTTGCTTAGGTTGCTTGCTCATGCATCTCGATCATCGAGGCGCCGCCCCAGCGGGCCGTCGAGCAGATCCAGCGTCAATCTGACCCCGAATCCGGTCACCTCGCTGCTGACCACACCATTGCCCCCCTTGTTGCGAAAACCGCTCAGGTCGAGGTGCAACCAGGGGGTCTGCTCGGGCACGAAACGGCTGAGGAAGCGGGCAGCATCGATGTGATCCGGTGACGCACCCGGCGCACACTGTAGCAGATCGGCCCATTCGCTATCGAGGTTGTCATCGTAATCCTCGTCCAGCGGGAAGGGCCAGACACGCTCGCCGCTGCACTGGCCCAGGCTTATCAACTCGCCGAGCCACTGGGGTCTGTTGGTAAAGGCGCCGCTGTAACGGCTGCCGAGCGCCCGCTTGCAGGCACCGGTGAGAGTCGCGTAGTCGATCAGCAGGTCCGGCTCGTCCTGCACCGCCATGGCCAGGGTATCCGCCAGCACCATGCGCCCCTCGGCATCGGTGTCGACCACCTCTATGGTGGTACCGTTGATGGCGGTCACCACCTCCCCGGGTTTGTAGGCCAGCGGGCCTATGTGGTTCTCGGCGATGGCAAGCCAGCAGTGCACCTCGTAGGGCAGCTTGGCCCGGCTGATTGCATAGAGGGTGCCCAGCGCCACGGCGCTGCCCCCCATGTCCAAATGCATGCCATACATGCTGCCGCCGACCTTGAGGTTGTAGCCCCCGGAGTCGTGGCAGATCCCCTTGCCCACCAGCGCCAACCGGCGCTCCGCCTTGGCCGGGCAATAGCTGAGCTTGACGATGGCGGCCTGGTTGTCTGCCGATCCCCTGGCCACCGCCAGGAAGGCGCCGGCGCCGAGTCTGGCGAGTTCGGCCTCATCGAACTCCTGCCACTGCCAGCCCTCCTGCTGCGCCAGCTGCTGCGCCCAGGCCCGGTAGCTACGGGGGGTCAGATCGGAGGCCGGCAGCACGGCAAGATGACGGGCCAGGCCATTGCCTTGCGCCTCGGCATGGATCCGGGCCAGATCGAGCTCGCACGCGGGTGACACCATCAGGTGCCGGTAGCTCGTGGGCTCCTCGCTGCGCTGCTTGTGGGTTGGCAGCGGCACATTGGCCGCGAGCAGCGCCGAGAGCACCAGCTCGGCCAGCAGGGCCCGGCTGGCGTCGTCGAATCCCTCAAGATGCAGCGCCAACTGCTCCACCTTGAGGCCGGCCAGGGGAGCGACCCAGGAGCGGGCCAGTTTGTAGAGCCGATGATCCAGGGTTGGCTTGGGATCCACGAAGATCACCAGCTGCAGGCCCTGGCCGTCGGCCAGCCGATAGGGGGCCTTCTGGCCAAGGGCGAGCTGGGCCGCGACCCCGGCGAAGGCGGGTTGCGCCAGCAGGGTGCTGCGCTCGGTGTCGGCGACCAGCAGCAGCTTGATCTGCGCCTGGCTTGCCATCACCTCGTCAAGGCTAGTGGTCTGGATGTCAATCTTGGGAGGGAGATAACTGAAGAGTTGCAGCATAGGAAGCGGCCTCATCCATGAACAGAGGTCACGATGATACCGAACAAGGGCTGGCGACGACCAGTAGCTTGAAAATTAATGTTCAAGATCAGGATGATAGAATATGAGTTCAGAGAGGAAAAACAGGGGGGGGGATAACATGAAAAGTTGGTTGCGGGGGCCAGATTTGAACTGACGACCTTCGGGTTATGAGCCCGACGAGCTACCGAGCTGCTCCACCCCGCGTCCGAATTGTTTGTCCGTTGCCGGACCTATCCCACAGGGTACCGAGCAGAAGTACCTTGCGTCTTCGCCTCACCGCAGCGACCTGCGCCGTGCCATGAATACAAATAGTTGGTTGCGGGGGCCAGATTTGAACTGACGACCTTCGGGTTATGAGCCCGACGAGCTACCGAGCTGCTCCACCCCGCGTCCGAATTGTTTGTCCGTCACCGGACCTATCCCGCAGAGTACCGAGCAGAGGTACCTTGCGTCTTCGTCTCACCGCAGCGACCGAAGCCGTGCCACGAGGACAAATAGTTGGTTGCGGGGGCCAGATTTGAACTGACGACCTTCGGGTTATGAGCCCGACGAGCTACCGAGCTGCTCCACCCCGCGTCCGAATTGTTTGTCCGTTACCGGACCTATCCCACAGGGTACCGAGCAGTAGTACCTTGCGTCTTCGTCTCACCGCAGCGACCGAAGCCTTGCCATGAGAACAAATAGTTGGTTGCGGGGGCCAGATTTGAACTGACGACCTTCGGGTTATGAGCCCGACGAGCTACCGAGCTGCTCCACCCCGCGTCCGAATTGTTTGTCCGTTACCGGACCTATCCCGCAGGGTACCGAGCAGGGGTACCTTGCGTCTTCGTCTCACCGCAGCGACCGAAGCCGTGCCATGAGGACAAATAGTTGGTTGCGGGGGCCAGATTTGAACTGACGACCTTCGGGTTATGAGCCCGACGAGCTACCGAGCTGCTCCACCCCGCGTCTGAGGTCGCCAATAATAGGCGCCAGCGCTGAGATTGCAAGTAATTATCCTAAAAAAAGTGCATTAGGGGATGAAACCGCCATATGTTGTGTTCTTTTGCAACAAACCGTAGTTTTTTCAGTCAGCTAGCTAATGCCCTGCCCCGCAGGGAGCTCTGCCCCCTCTCTATATCTGACAGCCGATCCACGCCGGCGGTGCGCCTTTCCCATGAAAAAGCCCGCGCCTATGGGACGGCGCGGGCTTCTCTGTTCTTCATGACGCGTTGCGGCGGGCTCAGACCAGCTGATGCAAGACGCTGGTCGCCGCCAGCTGGGCGATGATCAGGCCACAGAGGGTGGTCGAGACCACCACAGGCGCCGTCTCCTGCTGTCGATAGAGCGGGCTGAACCAGAGCAGCAGGGCGGCGATCAGCAGCCCGGCCTGGGTCAGCACCCCGGGGATCAGGGCATCGAGGCTAGCGCCATGACCCTGCCACCCCACCAGCACCGCCAGCCAGATCAGGCTCAGGATGGCGGCGATGAGCCCCGCCATGGGCAGCAGGGTATTGAACGCCTGCAACCTGTGACGGGCGCGCAGCAGCATCAGGTGGGCGAAGGCCGATCCCAGCAGCACCATCTGCAACGCCCCGCTCAGCCAGCCCTGGATCTGCAGCAGGCCCAGTCCGTACAGGGCGAGCGGCATGGCCGGCAGCCACAGCAGACTGGACGGGATGGCGCGCTTGCCCTCCAGGCGGGACTGGGCCAGAGAGAGGACTATCCCCAGGATCATGGCGGCGCCCCCGCACCAGATCAGCCAGCCTTTCATCCCGGCCTCCATCGCCAGCATCAGGGAGAGCCCGGTGATCACCCAGATGGAGAAGAGCTGCGTCGTGATCCGCGAGCGCTGGCCCGGGCAGAGATCGCCGCGCCACAGCACCAGCCCGAGTGCGATCAGGGCACCCAGCGCCATCAGGCCGGTCAGGGGAAAGAGCCAAAAAGGAAGTTGGACGAACATAGGATCTCCGGCAGCAAACTGATGACGGGGCCAAAGGGGCGCCCGGCAGTAAAAATGAGAGGGGCGAGTATACCCAAACCCGCCCCCATCCCCAACGGCGATATCCGGATCTAGCCCTGACCGCGCGCCAGGGCCACCACCCTGGCGAACATCTGCCGGATCATCGGCGGGATGCGCTCGCCGCCGAGTCGCTCCGCCTCCTCCACCACCGCCAGCGCCAGGCCGGGCTTGCTGCGATGATGGATGGCCTTGGCGATGATGCGCCCGGGGTTGAGGGTCGAGCGGCCGCCGACGCCGGCCTCGCGCCGAAACACCCCCTCGAACCCGTTCTGATAGAGATAGTGCTCGATGTCGGCCGCCGGCAGCTGGGTCAGTCGATCCCGCTCCCGCTCGCCCTTGAGCAAGGAGCGGGCCGAGCTGGCGTACTTGATCCCGGCCTCGTCGCCGTCGGTAAGCAGGTGCCACTCGATGCCAAAGTCCCGCGCCACCTTGATGAGCGGCGCCTGGCCGCACTGGGCGAATTCGATGATGCGCACCCCTTCCGCCCGCAGACTGTAACCGCAGATCTGGGCCAGCTCGGAGAGCAACCAGATCTCGGTCTCCCCTTCCACCAGCAGCCAGCAGCGGGCGAACATCGACATGGGTCTGTTGATCCGCACATGGAAGGCGATTTTGCGCAGATCGTCGCTGCTGTAGCGCTCGCCCCCCAGCTGATGGCAGACGATGTCCTGCTGACGGCGCACCAGCCGGCGCACCTGGTTGAGCGGCAGGGAGGAGAGCAGATCCCCCGAGTTGGTGGTGAGCAGCTTCTGGCCCGGCAGTTGCTCTAGCAGGCCCCAGGCCAGCGCCAGCATGGTGGGGTGCAGGCGGCTCTCAGGATCTTCCAGGATCATGATGGGTCTGGCCCCCTCCTCCAGCTCGCGGTTGCCGCGGGCGTTGAGCAACATGGCCGCCATGCCCGCCATCGCCAGCTGCAGGGCCCGGTTGTCGGCGTTGCGCAGCAGCATCTGCAGATTGCCGGGGTTGCGCAACGTCATGGGGCGATTGACGATCTCCCGCTGGCTGCGCGGCTTGTGCTTGATGGGGGCCAGGGCGCTGAAGTAGTGCTCCATCAACTGGCGCACCGCCAGCAACGCCTCCTTCAGTTCGGGCTCGCCGATGCGCTGGGGCTCATCCGTCAGCTTGCCGGACAGCTCGCCGAGGCGCTGCTCGGACAGATCCCCCCAGGGCAGCGCCTCGACCCCATCGCGGATCGTGCGCGCATCGCGCAGGCGGAACACCGGGTTCATGGTGATGAGCAACTGCACCAGCTCATCGTTGTCGTCGATGGCCAGGGTCTTGCCGATACCGTCGAGAAAGTCATGGGTGGTCAGCACGCTGCCGTCATCCTGCAGCTCGGCGCTGGCGCGATAATGGACGCGGTGAAACTTGTCCCGGTGCGGGATCCAGGCCTCGCCGAGGCGCGCAAGCCGGCGTGAGTGCTGGCACATCTGGGGCCGGTACTCGCTGAAGGTGAGCACCAGTTGCAGGTTGCGCGACGACGCCAGCTCCGGGTCTTCCGGTTGGTGGAAATCATCGCGGGTGAACTGATAGGGGCCGGCATCCCCCAGCAGGCACCAGAGGGCGCGCAGCAGGCTGGACTTGCCCCAGGCGTTTTCGCCGATGAGCACCGTGGTGTGATCCAGCCCGAGCGAGAGCCGATTTATCCCGCGAAAACCTTTGACTTCAATACGTTCCAGAAACATGAGGCCATACCCAAGTCCATGCTGATGGCGTCATAGTGGCAAAGTTGCCAGGAAAATCCTATCGGGTCGTGGCGACTTTCAGCGGGAACTGTGAGGAATGAGAGGTTCGGGGGCGGGAGGGACACAGAGCCGAGTCTTGGGGCCATTCCAATGGCTGAACCAGAGATGGCGGGTACGGATCTGACGCTTGCGATGCTTCAATGGACACTCCTTGGTGATAGAGGGCAGCCAGGCTGCCGTTACCCAACGAGTCTGCCGCCTATCCGTGACAATGGGATGACAACTGGCTGCGCCACTGCCCGGGACTGAGGCCGAAGGCCTCCCGGAAGCGGTTGCCGAGATGGGCCTGGGAGGAGAAGCCGCACTGGGCGGCGATGCTGGCCAGGGGATCGGGTCCTGCCAGCAGTTGCTTGGCCCGCTTCAGCCGCAATCCCTGCAGGTAGCGATGGGGCGGGCAACCCAGGCTCTGGCCGAACATGCGGGCGAAGTGATATTCGCTGAGGCCCGCCTCCTGGGCCAGCTCGCTCAGGGTGACGGGCTCGGCCAGGTGCGCCAGCAGATACTCCTGCACCCGCCGGATCACCACGGGGGCAAGGCCGCCGCGCACCTCGGGCAGGCTGGGCGCCTCCCGGGTGTGGTGGCGATAGGCGTGCAACATCAGCATCCAGGCGCCGTGGGAGAGCGCCATGCGATCGACCCCGTGCTGCCAGTCCAGCTTCATCAGCTGGGCCTGCACCAGCGCCGCGGCCTGGGGATCATCGATGAAGGTCTTGTCTTCCAGCACCAGATGACGGCCCTCCTTGTCACAGGCCTGCTCGGCGATGCGAGCGAGGTGATCGGGGCTGAAATAGAGGTGGAAGAAGCGAAACTCCTCGCGCACCAGCCACTCGGATCTGTGGTGATCCGGCATGATGCACACCTTGCCGGTGCCACCGTGGCCGCCGGGCCCGTCCAGCCGCTCGGTCTGCTCGCCCCCCTGCAGGTAGACGCTGACAGTATGATGGCCAGGTTTGTGGTAGCGGGTCTGATCGTAACAGTTGCGCCAGCTGGCGACCCCGAGCCCGGGCTCCAGCCAGCAGGAATCCTCCAGCCTTGCCCCCGTGCTGACCAGTGCATCGAATACTCCCGCCTGTCTCATCTGCTGCAACCCGCCTGTGCCTTGCGCCTCATCCTGCCCCATCTTACCCCTCCCCCTTGCCGCGCACAGCGGTCACGCCAAAAAAACCGCAAGATGCTGTAAGCCAGCGCACGCCGTCCGGCCCATGCTGATCCCCATGTCGTTTCCCTTTTCTGACCGGATCCCTTATGAACTTACTGCTGTATATTTCCACCGTCCTCATCTGGGGCAGCACCTGGATCGCCATCGCCTGGCAGCTGGGGCCCATCCCCATCGAGGTCTCCGTACTTTATCGCTTCGCGCTGGCGGCCCTGGCGCTGTTTGCCCTGCTCACCCTCAGTGGCAAGTTCCCGCGCCTGCCCTGGCAGGGCCAGCGTTACGCCGCCCTGCTCGGCGCCCTGCTGTTCTCCACCAATTTCCTCTGCTTCTACCACGCCACCCTCTACATCCCGAGCGGCCTGTCGGCGGTGATCTTCGCCAGCGCCAGCATCTTCAACGGCCTCAACCTCTGGCTGTTCGAGGGTAAAAAGCCGAGTCTGCGCTGGCTGCAGGGTTCCCTGTTGGGGCTGCTCGGCACCCTGTTGCTGTTCTGGCCGGTGCTGGCGGATGCGCAACTGGGTGCAAACGGCTGGAAGGGACTGCTGTTCGCCTCTGCGGGGACGCTCTGCTTCTCCCTGGGCAATCTGGTGTCGGCCCGCGGTCAGCGCCAGGGCTACCAGGTGCTGCAGATGGTGCCCTGGGGCATGGTGTACGGGGTGGCACTGCTGCTGGGCTGGGTCCTGCTGCTCGGCCAATCCCTGGTCCTGCCGACCGAGCCCCGCTACCTCGCGGCCATGGTCTATCTGGCCATCTTCGGCTCCGTCATCGCCTTCACCGCCTACCTCACCCTGGTGGGGCGCATCGGCGCCAGCAAGGCCGCCTACGCCACAGTGCTGTTCCCCCTGGTGGCGCTCAGCCTCTCCACCCTGTATGAGGGTTTCGTCTGGCAGACGGTGTCTGTGGTGGGGGTGGTGATCAGCCTGCTCGGCAACCTGGTGATCTTCGCCCCGCCCCTGAAGTCCTGGCGCTGGCCGCATCCCAAGGCGGCAGACGGCACTTGCCCCTGAGTCCACCAGCCCCTAAGGTAACCCCTTCCAACAGGTAGGATGGGAGGGGATATGTTACTGGAAGGGCTGGAGACACTCAGCTTGCTGGCGAGCGAGGGCACCATGGCCAAGGTGGCCAGCCGCCTCTACATCAGCCAGTCGGCGGTGAGCAAGCGCATCAATCAGCTGGAGTCGCGCCTCGGCAAGAAGCTGATCGAGCCGGATGGCCGCCAGATCCGGCTCACCCCCCAGGCTCTGGAGCTGCTCGCCCGGCTGGCTCCGAGCCTGGCGGAGATGAAGGGGGTGCTGGCGGACAGCCAGACCCTCACCGACAGTACCCCCCTGCCCGTCGCCTGCTCCGAGACCCTGCTGGCGGGCTACCTCGCCCGCTTCATGCACGACTACCTCAGCCAGGATCCCTGCCTCGCCCTCTCCACCCACCACACCCCCGTCATACTGGCGCGGGTGCGCGGGGGCGATGCCCTGCTCGGCATCTGTGCCGGTCGGCTGCCCCCCGGTCACGGCCTGTGCGCCGAGTTGCTGCTGGAGGAGCCCTTCTATCTGGTGGGCGACGCGGATCAAGGGGCGCGGCTATCTCATGATCAGGGGCAACCCATACTGACCATGGATCTGGATAATCCCTCCAACCGCTACCTGCGCGAGCCGCTGGCGGCGCTCGGGCTGGTGCCCAGCATGGAGCTGGACTCCTATCTGGCGCTGATCGAGCTGGCCAAGGCGGGCATAGGCCCGGTGCTGCTGCCGGCAGGCCTGCTGGCCCTGGTGGGCGAGCAGGGGGAACGGGCGCGTCCCCTGCCGGGGCTGGGGCGGCCGCTGCACCTGGTCTATCGCCAGAGCAGCCTGAAGCGGGAGCGCATCGGCCGGCTGGTCGAGGGGATCAGGGCCCACTTCGCCCGGCCAAGTTGAGCCCGAGGGTAACTGAAATGACAAGGCCGCGATCACGCGGCCTTGTCATCTGCAACGAAAGAGGTCTTTTAGCTGATCCAGCTAAACAGCTCGGGGTACTGGCTCCACACCAGCTTGGCCGACATCAGCAGGGAGACGGTGACCAGCAGCGGCTTGATCAGCTTCACACCCTTCTTCAATACCAGCTTGGAGCCGAAGCGGGCGCCGATGAACTGGCCGAGGGCCATGCAGAAACCGACGCTCCACACCACCTTGCCGCCGAGGGCGAAGAACAGCAGGGAGGCGATGTTGGAGGTGAAGTTGAGCAGCTTGGTATGGGCCGTGGCCCGCGCCATGCCAAAGCCCGCCAGCGCCACGAAGCCGATGGCGAAGAAGGACCCGGTGCCCGGCCCGAAGAAACCGTCATAGAAGCCGACCCCGCCACCCACCAGCAGGGCGAACAGCATGGGAGTGAGACGGCGAGCGCTCTCGGCATCGCTCACCCTGGGGGAGAAGAAGAAGTAGCAGGCAAAGGCCATCAGCAGGAAGGGCAGCAGCCGCTCCAGGATGGCGGCGTCTATGGTCTGCACCGCCAGGGTGCCGATGGCCGCGCCGATGAAGGTGCAGATCACCGCGGGCCAGATCATGGCCCACTCCAGCAGCCCCTTGCGGGCATAGAACCAGGTGGCGGAGAAGGAGCCGAAGCTGCTCTGCAGCTTGTTGGTGCCGAGCACCAGCGCCGGCGGCATGCCGGTCGCCAGCAGGGCTGGCACCGTCAACAGGCCGCCGCCCCCGGCGATGGCGTCGATAAAGCCGGCGATAAGGGCGACCCCGAACAGGGCGACCAGGGTAAGCAGTTCCAATTCCATCCATAGACCTCGTGTGATTGTGGTGCCCCGCGGCGACGCCAGGCGGGCACAGATGAGTAACGCTGGTCGCTATCCTAGCGGGCGCAGGCTCATGAGGCTAACGAAACAATGGCAGCCAATTGATTCCTGGTTTTCATCAATAGACGACCCCAGGCACAGACTCGTACAGCGAGCGAAACAGGGGCAGACGGTGGATCCGCTCCCCTATGTTCGTTGATCACCGGCGCAGCGGTTCAGGCGATCAGCCTGGCCGGCGCTGTCTCTCCCCTGCCCTTTATCGCGGGCCATTCTTGCCCCGAAGACTTCATCTTCGCCATGCAGCTGCCGAGCTGACGGTTAGGTGGCAACGCTGGGCTCGCCCGTCTCCACGGCAGGTTCGGCGACTCCCCCGTTGATCTCGTCAAGGGCCTGCAACAGCGGTGACTCGTCCTCGCCGGGAGCCCGGCTCACGCGGCCGGCCATATAGCGGCTGCTGAACAGATTAAACCAGAGCTGCAATGCCTGACCCGCCGCCAGCTCGCCGGCCACCTCCAGCACACAGGCCGCCACCTCGGCGGTGCAGAGGTGCTCGTCACAATTGGCCACCCGCATGCCATAAGTAGAGAGCGCATCCGGCCGCACCGACAGCACGGGGAAGCCATCCAGATAGGGGCTCATGTTGAACATCTTGCGCGCCTCGGGCCAGGTGCCATCCAGCAGGATGAAGAGCGGCTTCTTGCCAGGGGCCAGGGCCACCCGTTCGGTCACCCGCGCCGGGTTCTTCTCGCAGGCGGGGAACACCACATAGGGCTGCCAGGCGGGATCCGCCAGCAGGGCCAGCAAGTCGGGGTGGGGCTCGGTACGCTTCCAGAGGAAGGCCCAGGTCGTGTCAGGCAAGACGTCCGCGATGAGGCGGCCGGTGTTGGAGGGCTTCATCGGCTCGCTGTCGTACATCAGCAGGCAGAAACCGGCCTCGGCCTTGAGCTCGGGCCGCCATTCGCAGGCACACCAGGCATGGCGCAGCTGGCAGGCTTCACAGCGGGGCACGCTGCCGCCGCGGGCGAGAAAGGGTCGGGTCGAGATGCTCTTGCGCCAGATGCGCAGGCGGTTGACGGCGTGATCGGGGATTGGCTTCATGGCGGGCTCGGCGGCACAGTCTGGGGTGCGGTTTGCAGTACAAAAGGGGGCAGATTGTAGCGAGCGGGTCTGCGGGCCGCAAGCTGCGCGGCCCTCCCCGGTCAGACTCGCGAGCCCAATGAGTCGCTCTATACTTGGTCGTCACCCCATCATCCCACACCCGGGAAGGTCGATGGGACACAGGAGGAGAAGATGGCAGAACAAGACATGGCCAGGGAGCATGCCCTGGCCGAAGGCAAGACCTTCACCTGGCACGAGCTCTATGTGCCCGATGGTGAGGCCGGGGTCCGCTTCTACACCGAGGTGCTCGGCTGGCAGACTGAGCTCATGGAGATGGAGGGCGGCAACTACCCCATGCTGGTCGCCAATGGCCGACCGGTGGCCGGGGTGCAGGCCACCCGCGACAATCCGCAGATGGCCGGCGTGCCGCCCCACTGGGCGACCTACATAGCGGTGGATGACGTCGATGCCAGGCTGGCCAAGGTGACGGCCCATGGGGGCAGCGTGGTGGTGCCCGCCATGGACATCCCCACCGTCGGGCGCATGGCCCTGATCGCCGATCCCTAGGGCGCGCACATCTGGCTGTTCACCTCGGCACCTATGTGAGTTGTCGCGCCGGATATGACAGAGGGGCCAACCGGCCCCTCTTCATTTCACCACTGCCGCCTCTCAGGCGGGCTTGCGCAGGATCTGCTCGAGGAAGCGGGCGAAGCTGTGACCGTGATGCTCCAGCAGTTTCGGGAACATGGAGATGGAGGTCATGCCGGGGAAGGTGTTGATCTCGTTGAGCAGTATCTCCCCCTCCTCGGTCAGGAAGAAGTCGATACGCGACAGATGGGTCAACTTCAGCTGACGGAATGCCTTGAGGGCATAGGCCTGGATGGCATCAGACTGAGCCAGGGTCAAACCTTCCGCATGCAAGGCGGTCTCGGTGTGGCTGGCGCTGCTGTATTTCTCTTCGTAGGTGTAGAACTTGTCGGTCGGCACGCAGATCTCGCCCGGATAGGTCGCCACCAGCTCGTCACCGTATTGGTAGACCGCCACTTCCAGCTCGCGCGGCTTGACAGCCTTCTCGATCAGCACCTGCTCGGAGTAACCGAAGGCGTCCTTGATGCCCTGCACCAGCTCGGCTTCGTTGCTGGCGGAGTAGCAGCCAACGGAGGAGCCCTGAGAGGCGGCCTTGATGAACACCTTGCCCCACTTGGCGAGGGCGGCTTTCGCCTCGGCGATCCCCGCCTCATCCTGCTCGGTCAGGAACAGATAGGGGGTGTTGGGGATACCGAGGGCGGAGAACCACAGCTTGGTGCTGATCTTGTTGAAGCAGATCTTGCTCGCCTCGGCGTCGCAACCCAGATAAGGCAGGCCCGCCAGCTCGAGGAAGGATTGCAGATCGCCGGTCTCGCCAGGATAGCCGTGGATGCAGGGCACCACGTAATCCACCGGGCGGGCCACGCTGTCGAAGGAGAGCAGCTTGTCCAGCCCCAGCTTGCACTCGCGGCCGTCGGCACTGAGCCAGCGATCGGCAAACATCTCGACCCGGGTCACTTCGACATTGGGCAGGAGGGCGAGTTGTTGCTCGAGGAAATTGGCACTACGCAGAGAGACTTCGTGTTCGGCGCCACCGCCGCCGCACAGCAGCAAAACATGCATGTTCTTCATTAGATATGATCCCTTGGGAGAAGCGGCTTCGTCATGATCCGTGATGAACCACCGCACGAAAAAAAACCGGACGAAGCCAGATACGAACATTGAGTGCGGCCAGTGTAGCAAGGGAGGCAAAGCCTTGTCAGCCGATGGAAGCCCTCTTCCCCCGCTTGGGGCCACAAAGGCCTCGATTGTGGCAACCCCTGTGTCAGAAAAGGTCTCGCGGTTTCAATCAGCGAGACGGATCGACCCGGCCGACGCCGTTGCCGTTGACCCTGAACCAGCCGGCGATGCTGTAACGCTCCTGGCTCGCTGGCAACACCTCGTGGGGAAACTCCTCGGACAGGAACAGCACCAACCGTCCCCCCTTGGGTGAGACATCCATCAGAAACTGCTCGTCGTTGTCGTAGACGCGCAGCACTCCGCCCGCCTCCGGTTGCCAGCCGTTGTTGAGGTAGAACACCGAGGTGAGGCGGCGATTGGAGCGACCGGCGAAGGCGTCCCTGTGGGTGGCATAGAAGTCACCGCTGCGATAACGGGCGAAGTGCGCCTCGTAGTCGAACAGCCCCAGCATCAGGCTGCGATTGGCGGCCAGGCGCAGGGACTCCATGCGCGCAAGGTAATCCACCACAGGCGCACCGAGATCAGCCTCGAGCCAGTGGATCTGATCACGGCGGATATCGGGGTTGCCCTGATGCAGCGCTTCCCGCCCGATCCCTGCCGGTTGCCAGTCCCCCGGCAGGCAGGCACGCAGCGCCTCCACCTCGGCGGCGGTTAAAAAATCATCCACTATCACCCATCCTCGGGTGTAAATGGCATCCATGACGGCTTGATAGTCCAAGATGGGCTCGCAACGAGTGGAGAGAGTGCGCTTTGTAGCGACTTAGTCCCCCTGGCACAAACCGGATTGCTTCTCCTGAGAAGTCCCACCATCAATACGCACAAGGGCGCAGGCGCCCGCCCCCGATTTCCCCTTGCCCCACCGCCCCTAGCCAGCTAACGTGCCCATAGAGCCCGATAGTGGCCTCAACCTTTGACCCTGTCACCCCTTCAGGAGCTCGCCATGTCCCTTCCCTCCCTCACTCTGCAACGGCTCGATGGCAGCGACTTTCCCCTGGACGCCCTGCAGGGCCAGGTCATTCTGGTGGTCAACGTGGCCAGTCGCTGCGGTTTCACCCCCCAATACCAGGGGCTGGAGGCGCTCCATCGCCAATTTGGCCCGACCGGGCTGGTGATCCTGGGCTTCCCCTGCGATCAGTTCGGCCATCAGGAACCCGGCGATGCCGAGGAGATAGCCCGCTTCTGCTCGGTGGATTACCCAGTCAGCTTCCCGCTCATGGCCAAGTGCGAGGTCAACGGCGAGCAGGCCCACCCCTTCTACCGCTGGCTCAAGCAGCAGAAGCCGGGTCTGCTCGGGAGCGAGGCCATCAAGTGGAACTTCACCAAGTTCCTGATCGACCGCGAGGGCCGGGTGGTGGACAGAGCCGCCCCCCAGACCAAGCCCGAGGAGCTGACCGACAAGATCCGGGCGCTGCTGCCAGCCTGAAGAGGCTGCGCCGCAGCTTTCACAGGCCGGGATCCCCTCTCCCCTTGGCGAGCGCGGCAGGATGCGGGGCTTGCGGCGCGAGGCCCGGCCCCGTAAAGCACTCGTTGCCCACAGGATTACTGCGTGCTCGCCGCAGTTCTGCTATATTACGCGCCCATAATCTTTTCCATGTCGTGACGGGCCCTCTGGCTGCCGTCACCCGTTGAGCCCAAGGCTCGGAGTTTCTCTCGAACATGTCATTCAATGAACTGGGTCTGTCACCGCACATACTGCGGGCCGTCAAGGAGTTGGGTTACGAACAGCCAACCCCCATCCAGCAGCAAGCCATCCCGGCCATTCTGGCAGGACAGGACGTGCTGGGCGGCGCCCAGACAGGCACAGGCAAGACGGCCGGTTTCACCCTGCCCATGTTGCATCGTCTGATGGCCAACCACGGCCGCGGCGGCCGTCGCCAGGTCCGCGCCCTGGTGCTGACCCCGACTCGCGAGCTGGCCGCCCAGGTGGGTGAAAGCATCATCAAATACGCCCACCACCTGCCGTTCCGCACCCTGATCGCCTACGGCGGCGTCAGCATCAAGCCGAACCTGGACGCCATCAAACTCGGGGTCGACATCCTGGTCGCCACCCCGGGCCGCCTGCTGGATCTGCTGACCCAGCGCGCCCTCACCCTGACCGAGCTGGAAGTGCTGGTGCTGGATGAAGCGGATCGCATGCTCGACATGGGCTTCATCACCGACATTCGCCGCATCATGAAGGCGCTGCCGGAAGAGCGGCAGACCCTGCTGTTCTCCGCCACCTTCTCGGACGAGATCAAGGCACTGGCCGACGATCTGCTGAAAAATCCGGCCCTCATCGAGGTGAGCCCGAGCAACAGCACCGCCGAGCAGGTCAACCAGCGCATCATCAAGGTCGATCGCGAGCGCAAGCGCGAGCTGCTCTCCCACATGATCGGCCGCCATAACTGGCAGCGGGTGCTGGTGTTCGTGCGCACCAAGCAGATCGCCGACCGCCTCGCTCACCAGATGGTGAAAGATGGCCTGGATACCGTCGCCATTCACGGCGACAAGACTCAGGGGGCCCGCAACCGGGCGCTGGCCGACTTCCGGGAAGGCAAGGTCCGGGTGCTGGTCGCCACCGACATCGCCGCCCGTGGTCTGGACATCGATCATCTGCCCCACGTGATCAACTTCGAGCTGCCCCAGGTGGCCGAGGATTATATCCACCGCATCGGCCGTACCGGTCGGGCCGGCCGTGGCGGTGAGGCCATCTCCCTGGTCAGCCTGGATGAACAGGATCAGCTCAAGGCCATCGAAGCGCTGATCGGTCTGAGCATTCCGAGCGAGATCATGGAAGGCTACGAGCCGAGCGGCAAGCCGACCCGTCAGACCCTGCCGGGCAGCAAGCCGGTGCAGAACCCGCCGCGCGACCGTGGCCACGCCAACGCCAAGCACAATGCCAAGTCCGCCAGCGAAAAATCCGGCGCCAAGGGCAAAGGCAAGCCCGCGGCCAGGGGCGATGCCGCCAGGAAGCCAGCCCCGGCGCGCAAGCGCGAGGTCGTGGGTGAAGACATCGGCTTCACCCCCATGCGCCGTCTGCCCAAGACCCAGCGTGACAGCTATCAGGACGACTCCGCCGAGGAGTAAGACGCCGGTGCCTGAAGCCAGGTGCCCGCAATGAAAAAACCGCCCTCGGGCGGTTTTTTGTTTTTCGACGGCCTCAACCGGCGGCGAGCACCATGTGCAGCAACGGATAGGGCTTGCCCTGGCCATCCAGCGGCGAGCGCCCCGTCACTACAAAGCCCATGCGTCGATAGAAGCCGAGCGCCTGCTCGTTCTGCTCGTTGACGTCCACCCGGGTCGCACCTTGCCTGCTGATGGCATCGGCCACCAGCAGGCTGCCGACCCCGCGCCCTCGCGCCCTGGGGTCGACGAACAGCATCTCGATGTTGCCATCATGCACCCCGCAAAAGCCGGCGATCCCCTGCTCGTCTCGGGCATGGGTCAGCGTCACGGCGGCAAAGTAGTGCTCCAGAATGAGCGGCCTGAGGGCAACAATCTCTTCCTCTGGCAAGAAGTGATGAGTGGTGCGCACCGACGCCTCCCAGATGGCGATCAGGGTCTGATAATCCCCGGGTTGCGCTTGTTCAATTTTCATTCTTTGTTGACTCCGTCTATTGGTTGGCGGGCTTAATGCCCTGCACGATCGGCCTGCCAGCACCTCGGCATCGACTTGCCTGATGACAACCCAAGCCGATGCCTGACCATCCGTACAATCGGCGGGTGGCCTTGTGCCCTCCCCGGTGTCTGGCCCTAGGCCTGACGCGGCGCAAACATGATGATGGCCATGCCAAGCAGGGCTACCCCGGCACCGACCAGATCCCAGAGCGTGGGCCTGATGCCATCCACGGCCCAGAGCCAGAGAATGGCCACGAAGATATAGACGCCGCCATAGGCGGCATAGACCCGGCCGGCCGCGGTGGGATGCAGCGACAACAGCCAGGCAAACAGCATGAGGCTTAAGGCCGCGGGCAGCAGCAACCAGGCGCTCTTGCCCTGGGTCAGCCACAGATAGGGCAGATAGCAGCCCAGGATCTCGGCGACCGCCGTCACCAGAAACAGGGCTATGGTTTTGAGTTCAATCATGTGAGGTGCAGTGATCCTTGCCGATGAGGGCGCTTCTTTTGGCAAATCATACTGTTATATCGGCGCGCTTCAATCCGCTTCTCATGCTGTCCATGGGAAGGTGGCAGGATCGCGGCAGCCCTTGAGGAGGCGCAAGCAATGCGGGGATGGCTGCGAGGCACAAATAACAGGCCCTCCCCCAGGAATGGGGAGGGCCCAGGGGATCAGCGGGTCTTGACCGCCTGCAGCAGGGCCGAGACGTCCGGGCCGAAGGTGCGACGACGAATGGCGTCCTGGATGTCGAGCTCGCCGTAGCGGCTGGCCGGGTAGACCACCACGCAGGAGGTGTCGCCGGGCCTGAGGAAGTGAGTCTCGCCGAAGGGGGTGTAGCGGGTGGCGCCTATGCTGATCAGCGCATGGGCCGGGCGGCCCGCCTGGGACAGCAGCCCCTGGATGTGCTCGGCCGGGCCCTCGTCCTGCTGATGGTTGAACTTGTCGATGGCCCAGGCCAGCAACTGCTGATGGAAATAGCTGTAATCCACCGCCGCGCTGTCGACCCCGTAGCCATGCAGCTCACCATCGCGCTCCAGGTAGCAGGCGATGCGATAGTCATCGAGCTCGCAACCGGCGGCAAATGCACTGAGCGGTAGCAGGTTCTCGGCCAAGCCCTTGCTCTCGGGGCCCCAGTTCTTCTTCTCGCTGATCTTCCTGGCGTTGGGGCGACGGATGGAGCAGTCGTTGTAGGCGCCGAAGGCGCGGGGATGGATGGCCACCACCTGCTCCCCCGCGTACTCCAGCTCGCACCAGAGCGCCACCTCAGGCTCGATCTGCACCTTCTCATCGCCGCTCACCGCCGCCTCTGGCAGGAAGATGGCATCGCCGCTGAGCGGGAAGACACCGAGCTGGCCCGGATGGGACGGCACATAGAAGGGGAACAGCGCCTTGGGGGCGACCTTGTCCGTGACCTTGACGGCGACAAAATCGGCCGCCTCACCCGCCTGCTCCAGGTGGCCCGCGAAGTTGCCCGCCACCCCCAATCCGATAAAGTTGCTCAATTGCGTGATCTGCATCTATGGCTCCACTCGCGTCGGCCCATTCACCGCCGCTGTCGTTGTTCATGGGCGGCACCCTACCGCCAAAGAGGGAGCTTATTAGAGCACAACCCCGCCACGGCGCCCAGTCACCCTGCCACGGGCTGTGCGCCAGCCCAACTTTTCAGGTGCCGACTGCGCACAAAGACGGCGATCGCTCCCAAGCTGTGATCCAGGCGCTTGGGCAAGCCCCGCACTTTTGCTAGTCTGCACTATTCATTTGCCGTTTGAGCGCCAAGTGCACCTCATGAGTACACATTTTCAGGGTCGTTTCGAGGTGGAATTCAAATACCGCCTGACGGATCGCGCCGCCTTCCTCACCGCCCTCAAAGCCCTCAATCCCGAGGTGATGGTGGAGGATAATCATGAGCGGGACTGCTACTTCGACACGCCGCAGCGGCTCCTGGCCGAGCAGGGAAAGAGCCTGGTGATCCGCACCATGCAGCCCTCCGGCATCCGGCTCTGGATCGTCAAGGGACCGGGAGCCGATCGCTGCGAGGCCGTCAACATCACCGATGCCGACAAGGCCATCAGCATGCTGCACAACCTGGGTTATCAGCAGGTGCTGACCCTCACCAAGCGGCGCAGCATCTATTTCGTCGGCCCCTTTCACCTGACCCTGGATCATCTGGACGGGCTCGGCGACTTTGCCGAGCTGGCCATCATGACCGACGAGGAGGCCAAACTGCCTGGCTATCGCCAGCAGTTGCAGGGGCTGGCGGCGCAACTCGCGCTCTCGGCCGACCAGCTGGAGACCCGCTCCTATCGCACCCTGTGCGAGCAGCAGAGCGCATTTTGACAAGAGGAACTTGCCCCATGATCGATAAACTCGCCTGGCTGAGCTTCAAGGATGGGCAGCTGCTGTGCGCCCGCTCCCACGGCAAGGCCATCTACTACATTCCCGGCGGCAAGCGCGAGCCGGGTGAGAGCGACGAGGCCGCGCTGCGGCGGGAGATTGAGGAGGAGCTGGCCGTCGCCCTGCAGCCTGAGACGCTGCGCTTTGCCTGCGAATTCAGCGCCCAGGCCGATGGCAAGCCAGAAGGGGTACTGGTCAACTTGCGCTGCTACACCGGCGAGGCCAGCGGCACCCCCGTGGCCTCGGCGGAGATCGCCGAGCTGCGCTGGCTGGACAGCCGCCATCTGGACCAGGTGTCCCCGGTCTCCCGCCTGCTGTTTCACTGGTTGGCCGAGCAAGACCTGATCCGTTAATACCCGATGTGAGTAGCAAGAGAGATGAGTCATAGACGATGAGGAGTTTCAATGGAGATCATTGAGGTCGATAGCACCAGAGGCATCAAACCGGCGCTGATCACCCTGTTGCAGGACTGCGTGGCCAGTGGCGCATCTGTGGGCTTCCTGCCACCACTGCCAGAAGAGCTGGGGCTGGAATATTGGCAGGGTATAGAAGCAGATCTGGCCGACGGGGTACGCAGGCTCTGGGTGGCCTTCGATCAGCACCACCTGGTCGGGGCGCTGCAACTGGCGCTCTGCACCAAGGCGAACGGCGGTCATAGAGCCGAGGTGGAGAAGCTGATGGTACACAGCGAGGCCCGCGGCAAGGGGGTCGGTCGCGCCCTGATGAACGCCATGGAGCAAGGCGCCCGCGACGCCAAACGCACCCTGCTGGTGCTGGACTCCCGGGTCGGCGACGTGGCCTCCACCCTCTATCGCCAGCTGGGTTATCAGGAGGCGGGCCAGATCCCGGACTTCGCTCGCAATGGCGACGGCTCCCTGGCGGCGACCCAGTTCTTCTACAAGCAGCTCTGAATCAGAGGCGGCGTACGGCCAGACGCTCGCAATAAACAAGGCCAGCCGCGAGGCTGGCCTTGTTTATTGGCGCATTCATTGCTGAAATGGCCCCTCCATGGAGACAGGCAAGGAGCCAGCATGATATTGGAAGTCGCCCCACTGCAGATCATCCCGGGTCAGAGCGCCGCCTTCGAGCTGGCCTTCGCCCAGGCCCAGCACATCATCGGCGCCATGCCCGGCTATGGCGGCCACCAGCTGCAGCGTTCATTGACCGACCCCCATCGCTACCTGCTGCTGGTCAACTGGCGGCGGCTCGAGGATCACACCCGGGGTTTTCGGGGCTCCCCCCAGTACCAGCAGTGGAAGGCGCTGCTGCATCACTTCTACGATCCCTTCCCCACCGTCGAGCATTTTCAGGCCGTCACAGTGGGCGGACCGGCGGTCAGCTGATCAACCGCCGACAAGGCTAGCTGATCACGCCATCCCTCAGGCCAGCCGCTCTGCACGATGTTCAACCTTAGGCTCGGCGAAGGCGGCCTGCGCCGCGATCAGCTGCAACTCGTAGGCATCCGCCTGCCAGGTGCACAGCAGCACCGCATCCACCGCCGCATTGGTGCGCTCGAAGGCCGCCACGGCATCAAAGCCGGCCTGCAGGTTCGCCAGCATCAGGGCGCTGATGAGATCCCCCACCCCGACTGGTTGGCGGGCAAATTCGTAGAGCGGCCGGGCGATCAGGTAATCCCCCTCGGCCGTGGCCAGCAGCATCTCGAAACGGCCAGGCTGGCTGGCGGCGCGGCCCAGGTGCTTGACCAGCACCATCTTGACGCCCCTGGCCAGCAGCCGATGAGCGGCCTCGCGGGTCTGGCTCAAGTCGGCCAGGTGAGTGTCGCACAGGGTCTCCAGCTCCAGCAGGTTAGGCGCCATGATGTCGGCCACCGGCAGCGCCTGTTCGGTCAGGAAGCGGGTCACGCCGGGGGCGACGATGCAGCCCTTCTCCGGGTGACCCATCACGGGATCGCAGAAATAGATGGCCTCGGGGTTGGCCGCCTTGACGGCCGCGACCACCGCCAGGATCTCGTCCCCCTGCTCGGCCGAGCCCAGATAGCCGCTCAGCACCGCATCGCACTGCCCCAGCACCTCTATCTCCATCAGCCCCTTGCAGAGGGCGCCGATGTGACCGGCCGGCATCGCCATCCCCTGCCATCCCGCCTCGTACTGGGTATGGTTGGAGAACTGCACAGTGTTGATGGGCCACACTTCCATGCCTAGACGGCGCATGGGGAACACGGCGGCGCTGTTACCGGCACAACCAAAAACCACGTGGGACTGGATAGAGAGAATGCGTTTCATGGAAACCACCACAGAAGAAGCATGAGGAAAGCAGGCAATATATCGGATGAAGAGAGCCCTCTTCCAGCGATTCGCGGCGCCTACCGCCATTTGAGCCGAAATAACTGCGGCCCCATGACGGATTTTCCACCCTGCTTCCCGCGCAGCTGACCCCTCTGCCTTGCCGCTTGGCCGGCTGGCACCTCGTCTGCCGGGTGTCTTATGGTGTCTCAATCTTCTTGTTTGATGGCATATGAGAACGATATTTCAACACCCAGGCCGGATTGGGCATTGAGGCAAGGGGGAACAGACGAGGAGAAAAGACAGGGGCTGCCAGCGAGGGAATGCGGCAGCCCGTGTTGAAGGCTTAGTTCGAAGGCTCAGTCCCGGACGAAGTGATAGACCCAGCCTTCGTCCAGCGGGAAATCGGCGGGAGCCGAGACCAGCGGCGGCAGAGCCGAGACGCCTCCCCTGGCGGCATACTGCAGCGCCATCAGGGCGCAGAGGGCGGCATCATAGCGATCCGTCCCCGCCATGACATCCGCCGGCAAACTGGCCGCGATCTCGTCTCTGGCCAGGGAGGCTCTGCCACCGGCCTTGGCCAGCGCCGGATAGACCTCCAGCACGGCGCGATCGGCCAGTAGCACCTGTCTTGGCACCGGTTGCAAGTCCGCTAGCCGCGGCAGCATGGCGATCGCCAGGGTGGCGTTGTTGCCCAACCTGTCGAAGGTGGCCGAGAGCGGCTTCTTGCCATATTGCCGGTGTAGCCAGCGCTCGCAGTCGCGGTAGGCGTAAGGGTTGTCTATCTCCCGCTGCGGCACGGCGCACTCGCCTCCCCTGCCCGCCAGCAGATCGGCGAACGCCCGTGGGAAGGCGAGCGGCGCATCTATCCCCAGGGCCAGCTGCGGACAGGCCAGCACCTGCATCAGGCTCATCTCGTCTTGCAACGCCGGGCGCAGCAGTGCGTCAAGATCCGGGGCAACCCGGGAGCTCAGTCGAAACAGGGGGGAGACGCCAAACCAGTGCAGCCGCTGTTCGCGGGCCTGCCAGCCCACCACGGCCACCGCCTGGGCGTTGCCCTGCCAGCCTCTCACATCCCAGCCGATACCGATGGCATCCATATGCTCAGTTGTCATCTCAAGATCACTTCTCTGCACTGTCGATGCTGCACAGGGTAATGGTTGCCTTCGCTAATGCAAGGCTGGGCCGCGCCTTAGAAGGATTTCTTGAAGTTGATGAGCGGCAAGATGGGGAAGATGCCGTTCTCGGCGTAGTTCGCCAGACCGATCTGCAAGCCATCGAGATGCTTGGTGGCGTTGACGAAGCCAATCTGGAAAGTAGTGCGTTCGGCATAGTTGACGAAGCCGACGTTGGCCAGGGCGTTGCCCTGGGCGATGTTGACCGCGCCCCAGTTCAGCCCCCGCACGTTGTTGGTCAGGTTGACGAAGCCCAGGTTGAGCCCGGTGTCCTGCCCGCCATGCCAGTTGACGGCGTTGATGGCGACCCCGCCAAACTGGTGACGCACCCGAGCCGCACCGAAGAAGATGCCGAGCTGCAAGCCGGTGAACTGATCCACGTCAGAGAGGGCGAAGACGGGCAAGTCTATTCCCTTCACCTGGCCGGTCCGGCCGTACAGGAAGGAGGCGCGCGCCCCCTCGACCTGATGAGACGCCGGCAGGTTGATGCCGGGCAGCGAGATCTGGACCGGGGTACTGGCCTGGGCGGCGCCACAGAGGGCCAGCGTGCCGCTGCCAAGCAGCAGGGTGAGCGATTTCATCGGGGATTCCTTGAGGATCTGAGCATCGGGGCAGCCTACCAGTGCCCGGCCCGGGGTTCGAGGCCGCACCGGCGGCGCTGCGTCACAGCTCGTCTGAATCCACTCTCACCAAAGACAGCCAATAAATACAGATGAAATTAAAATTCAAACTGAAATTAACATTTCTGTTATTTACATCAAACCACATCTTGTAACAATATAGTTAAACGTGTGTTTGAACAGAGCAAGCAACACGTGACCATGGATGACAAGTTGTACCCACTCAGGGCCAGTTGGCTCATAACAATACAGTTCTGCCGAAATGGAGACGCATGATGAATATGGACATACTCAAGAGCTTTACCGAGCAGATGCAAGGCTTTGCCTCCCCCCTCACCCGCTACAACCAGTTGCTGGCCAGCAATATTGAACAGCTGACCCGTCTGCAACTGGCCTCCGCCAACGCCTATGCCGAGCTGGGCCTGAACCAGTTGCAGGCGGCGGGCAAGGTGCAGGATGCCCAGAGCCTGGCCGCCCTCGGCACTGTGCAGCTGGAAACCGCCAGCCAACTCTCCCGCCAGATGCTGGATGACATCCAGAAGCTCAACGCGCTCGGTCAGCAGTTCAAGGAAGAACTGGACGTGCTGACCGCTGATGGCATCAAGAAGACCACGGGCAAGGCCTGATAACCCTGGCTGCCCGCTCGGGCAGCCACATCTCCCCATGACTCGATATGACGGGCTAGTCCCGCCACGGGCGTGGGTGAAGGAGAGAACATGAGCCAATCATCGTACGGCCCGCTGTTCGAGGCCCTGTCCCACTATAACGACAAGCTGCTGACCATGGCCAAGGCCCAGACCGAGCGCACGGCCCAGGCCCTGCTGCAGACCAATCTGGACGATCTGGGCAAGGTGCTTGAGCAGACCAGCCAGCAGCCCGGACAGCTGATCCATGCCCAGATGAACTGGTGGCAGGATCAGCTCAAACTGGTGCAGCACACCCTGCTCAAGAGCGCGGGTCAGGAGAGCGAACCGGTGATCCAGCCGGAACAAGGGGATCGCCGCTTCAAGGCCGAGGCCTGGAGCGAGCAGCCCATCTACGACTATCTCAAACAATCTTATCTGCTGACGGCCAAGCACCTGCTGGCGTCGGTCGACGCGCTGGAAGGCGTGCCCCAGAAGAGCCGGGAGCGGCTGCGTTTCTTCACCCGCCAATACCTCAATGCCATGGCCCCCAGCAACTTCCTGGCGACCAACCCTGAGCTGCTCAAGCTGACCCTGGAGTCCGACGGTCAGAACCTGGTGCGCGGGCTGGCGCTCTTGGCCGAGGATCTGGAGCGCAGCGCCGATCAGCTCAACATCCGGCTGACCGATGAGGCGGCCTTCGAGCTAGGGCGGGATCTGGCCCTGACGCCGGGCAGGGTGGTGCAGCGCACCGAGCTCTACGAGCTGATCCAGTACAGCCCGAGCACAGAGACCGTGGCCAAGACCCCGGTGCTGATCGTGCCCCCCTTCATCAACAAGTACTACATCATGGACATGCGTCCCCAGAACTCGCTGGTCGCCTGGCTGGTCGCCCAGGGACAGACGGTGTTCATGATCTCCTGGCGCAACCCGGGGCCGGCCCAGGCCAACATCGATCTCGACGACTATGTGGTCGACGGTGTGCTGGCCGCCCTGGATGGCATAGAGGCGGCGACCGGTGAGCGGGAGGTGCACGGCATCGGCTACTGCATCGGTGGCACCGCCCTGTCCCTGGCCATGGGCTGGCTGGCGGCGCGCCGTCAGAAGCAACGGGTGCGCACCGCCACCCTGTTCACCACCCTGCTGGACTTCTCCCAGCCGGGCGAGCTCGGCATCTTCATCCACGAGCCCATCATAGCGGCGCTGGAGGCCCAAAATGAGGCCAAGGGCATCATGGATGGCCGGCAACTGGCGGTCTCGTTCAGCCTGCTGCGCGAGAACAACCTCTACTGGAACTACTACATCGACAGCTACCTCAAGGGCAAGAGCCCGGTGGCCTTCGATCTGCTGCACTGGAACGGCGACAGCACCAACGTGGCGGGCAAGACCCACAACAGCCTGCTGCGCCGTCTCTACCTCGAGAACCAGCTGGTGAAGGGGGAACTCAAGATCCGCCAGACCCGGATCGATCTCTCCAAGGTGAAGACGCCGGTGCTGCTGGTGTCGGCCATCGACGACCACATTGCGCTCTGGCAAGGCACCTGGCAGGGCATGAAGCTGTTCGGTGGCGAGCAGCGCTTCATCCTGGCCGAGTCGGGCCACATCGCCGGCATCATCAACCCACCGGCCGCCAACAAGTACGGCTTCTGGCAAAACGATGCCCCCTGCGAGAGTCCGGAGGCCTGGCACGCTGGTGCGACCCACCAGGGCGGCTCCTGGTGGCCCGAGATGACCACCTTCATCAAGGCACGGGACGAGGCGTCGGAGCCCATCCCGGCACGCGAGCCCGGCGAAGGCCTGGCGGCGGCCCCCGGCAGCTACGTCAAGGAGCGCCTCAACCCCATCTTTACCAAGGCAGCAGAAGAGGTAACAACATGAGTGCAGCAACAACCCCCCTGTTCGTCGGCCAGAAGGCCAGCCTGAGCAAGCCGTTCGGGCCGGCAGAGGTCGGCGCCTTCGCCGGCTTGTCGGAGGATTTCAATCCGCTGCACCTGGACCCGGTGTTTGCCGCCAGCACCCCGTTCGAGCGCCCCATAGTGCACGGCATGTTGTTGGTCAGCCTGTTCTCCGGGCTGTTGGGCCAGCAGTTGCCGGGGAAAGGGAGCGTCTACCTGGGGCAGACCCTCTCCTTCAAGCAGCCGGTATTTGTCGGGGAGGAGGTGCTGGCGGAGGTCGAAGTGATCGCCATTCGCGATGACAAACCCATAGTCACCCTGGCCACCCGCATCTTCACCCAGAGCGGCGCCCTCGCCGTGACGGGAGAAGCCGTGGTGAAGTTCGGCTGAGATAGGCTCGACATCGCGTAATAATTCAGCCCGGCCCTCGCCGGGCTGAATTATTTGCCTTGCGCCGAATGTTCCCTTTTTCTGCCCAATCCGGACCTAACCCTTTCCCTGCCGGCCCTAACTGCCTAAAATGGCCGCCCTGCCACGTCAGGCATTCATTTAAGCAAGAGGATTTTCCATGGAGACGTTTCTGCTCGAAGGCCACCCCTTCGTTGCCTTGTGTGACCTGATCAAGCATCAGGGTTGGGCCGATTGCGGCGGCGCGGCCAAGGCACTGGTCGCCGAGGGACTGGTGGAAGTGGATGGTCAGATCGAGACCCGCAAGCGCTGCAAAATCGTCGCCGAGCAGGTGGTCAACTTCAACGGCATGAAGGTCGTGGTGAAGGAAGGGGTGAGCCCGGAGATCCTCTGAGCCCGGCTTGAATAAGGGCGCCGACGCGCCCGTTAGCATTCAGCTGGCCTTGATCGACAGGGTCAGCACGAAGCGCGCCATCGCCTCATCCCCGTTGAGCGACGGACAGGTGGCCACCACCTGGATGGGGCGGTTGATGCGCTGCCCCGTCGCCAGCGATTCGTCGATCATGGCATCGATCGCCTCCCCCGCGGCGCAGTCAAACTGCACATCCGCCTCGGGTCGCTTCAGAAACTCCCCCTGTACATCCTTGAAGGCGAAGTGCACCTTCTTGCGCCTCGTCCGTCCCTTCTCCATCACCAGCAGGCCCCCCACCAGATCGGCGCCGGTCGCCAGCGCGCCGAAATACATGCTGCCGAGGTGGTTGCGGGTGCGCCAGCCGAGCGGGATGCGAATGCGCAGCGCCTTGGCATCCATGCTCTCGATGACGGGGGAACAGAATCCGATGACAGGAATATAGCGCCAGGCAAACAGGCGCAGCGCCAGATTGGCTTTGAAGCGTTGCAAGTCCATATGCAAACTGATCCGATGAGTGAGCGTGACGGAAATGTTGCCAGCATCACACCCCATAGGCAAGCACCCTTTTCACACCCTGCGCCTCCCGTCAGGTGGTTTTCGAGCCAGAGGGGCGCCCGTTACCCCGCCCTGGCCGTCTCTCGCCAAGGTACTTTTTCCCAGATGAAGGAGGGATCTCATCTATGTGGAAAATCGTAAAACGGGGCGCCATGACCCCGATGGCGAGCATGGTCAGCCCCTCTCTTCCCTTATTTTTAAAGCTTGGCGCCACTGTGTCAGCCAGATGACAACCCTAGCCGAATGAAAGCTAAGGACTAATCCTGCCCTCGCCGGCGCTAGTCGGCGCTCCTCAGGTCGCCACTGACATAAGTCACAGTAACTATCCGTCTCATCCCTCACTAGGTTGTTCTGGCCCGCGAATGGCCGTACGGCAACGGGCCACCTTTTCACACAACTGAGCACAAGGATAAAGAGATGGGTAACAATCAACAGTTGTTCAACGGCGGCGAGAGCGCCGGCACCTTCCAGCTCAATTTCAACAACAACCGCGCTTATGAGCTGTTTGGCCGGGAGTACCTCAAGTGCTACGCCAACCTGGCGGTCAAGGGCAAGATGAGCAAGCCGCTGCCCTCAGGCCAGCTCAGCTACGCCGTCGACTTCGCCATGGATTGCGGTTGCAGCTCGGTGCTGATCGATTTCAATCTCGCCTACAAGAAGACCTTCAGCAACCAGACACAGGCCCCGCTGTGGCGCGAGTCCGATTACGAGGCCGAGATAGTGCTCTGCCACCTGGTGCGCGAAGCCCCCGCCAGCCGTCTGAACAACCGGGATCAGTTCGCCGAGGCCGAGGCCTTCTTCAACGACGTCAACCTGCCCACCACCGCCAGGAATGTGGCAAACGATCCCTATGCCGACAAGGATGGCCTGGTGGAGTTCATCGTGGCCAACGAGCTGCTCGATGATCCCGCCGTGATGGCCAGGCTGGCCGAGCAGAAGGCCTATCTCATCGCCATCACCTCCGTGGTCACCGCCTATATCAACCGCTACGCCGAAGCCTATGGCGAGCAGTACAAGACGGATGCGGATCTCTGGGCCAGGGCCCTCGCCAAGATCCCCCTGATGGGGCCGAGCAAGATCGATCAGCAGAGCTACAGCCGCCACATCAAGGGGCTCAGCATCGCCACCGACTTCATCAACTTCATCATGGACGTGGTGGTGAGCCAGGGCACCACGGCGCTGGCCAGCTTCAACAAGTTCCTGCAAAAGCAGGGGGATGCCATCCGCTTCGGGGTGGAGAACAACAAGGACTT
Organism: Aeromonas sp. sif2416; assembly: GCF_019218665.1. NCBI lineage: Bacteria > Pseudomonadati > Pseudomonadota > Gammaproteobacteria > Aeromonadales > Aeromonadaceae > Aeromonas > Aeromonas sp. sif2416. The sequence continues at coordinate 94,114 of NZ_JAHUXC010000004.1, read as the reverse complement.
CTACAAGACCATCACGGTGGGCATCACGGTCGAGGTGTTCAAGGTGGGCAGCGAGCTGGTCTATGTGCCCAAGATCAAGCAGTACCGCATCAACTTCGACCGCCAGAACAGCAAGTTCACCTCTGCCTGTGCCAGCGCCGAATTTGTCGACATCTACTTCAACTATCTCTATGCCGCCAACGTGTTCGACTACGAGGCGTTGAAGGATCCGGAGATCAAGCGCGACTTCGACAACTTCATCCAGAAGCAGCGCAAGGCGCAGATCGACGAGGCGGACACCTTCTTCAACGATGACTTCCCGCCCCTGCAACCCAAGCAGATCGCACGGGGCAAGGCCACGGTCTGATCCTCCCACACAACAGAGACAACACAGCCGGCATCTGCCGGCTGTTTTTTTATGGGGAGCGGGCTCAGGCCCGCTTCTCTTCCAGCCAGGCGCCCTGGCTCTGCATCTCGAACAGCTGGGCGTAGTGGCCCCCCAGCGCCATCAGCTCGGCGTGGGTGCCGCGCTCGTTCACCTGACCGCGGGAGAGCAGCAGGATCTCGTCGGCATCGACTATGGTCGAGAGCCGGTGGGCGATGGCGATGGTGGTGCGGCCACGGCGGGCCGCCGAGAGCGCCTGGGAGAGCGCGAACTCGGTCTGGGAGTCCACGCTGGCGGTCGCCTCATCCAGGATGAGGATGCGCGGATCCCCGACCAGAGCCCGGGCAAACGAGAGCAGCTGGCGCTGACCGGCGGAGAGGTTCTTGCCCCCCTCCTCCATCAGGGTGCCCAGCCCGTCGGGCAGGCTCTGCACGAACTCGGCCAGCTGCACCTCGGTCAGTGCCTGCCACAGCCTGGCCTCGTCGATGCCGGCGCGGCCGAGGCGCAGGTTCTCGGCCAGGGTGCCGACGAAGATGAAGGGATCCTGCTGCACCAGGCCGATGCTGCGCCGCACAGCCGCCAGGGAGAGTTCCCCCAGGGGGTGATCGTCGAAGCGGATCTGCCCGCTCGCCAGCGGATAGAAGCCCATCAGCAGGCTGATGATGGTGGACTTGCCGCTGCCGGTGTGGCCCACCAGCGCCAGCATCTGGCCGGGACGGGCGTTGAAGCTCACCTCCCGCAGCACGGGTTGCTGACCATCGTAGGAGAAGCTCACCCGATCGAAGCTGACCCGCCCCTGCAATGCGGGGCTCTCCCCCCCGGTGCTCTCGCGGGTCTCGTCGAGCAGGGCAAACACCCGCTCCCCCGCCACCATGGCCTGTTGCAGCTGGTTGAGCTGGTTGGTCATCTCGATGAGCGGCTCTATCATCCGTCCCAGATAGCTGATGAAGGCGTACAGCACCCCCACCTGGATGGCGCCATTGGCGCTCAGCCCTTCCTGGGCAAAGAGCGTAAGCAGGCCGATGAGCACCATCATGTAGAACAGATCGATGAGCGGACGCAGCAGTATGCCGTTGATCTTGAGGCTCTTGAGCCGCGCCGACCAGTGCTGCTGGTTGATGTCGGCGAAGGCGTTGGCAAAATGGCGCTCCTGCACCATGGCCTGGATCACCGGCATGCCCTGCAGCGACTCGTTGAGCCGGCTGTTGATATCGGACAGCAGGCTGCGGGTCGTCCGCACCACAGGCACGCTCAGGCGCTGGTAGAGCCACATCACGGCGCCCACCGTCGGCAACAGGGTCGCGCACACCAGCATCAGCCGCAGATCCAGCAGCGCCATGGAGATGAGGATGCCGCACAAGAGCACCACCTTCTGCACCAAGAGCCCTATCACCTGCACATAGAGGTTCATGATCGCCTCGGTGTCGTTGGTGATGCGGGAGATGAGGGATCCCGAGCGATGCTTGTCGAAATAGCGGGCCGGCAGCCGGATGGCGGTGGCGAATACCTGCTCGCGCAGGGTCTGCACCACCGCCTGGGCGATACGGTTGAAACGCAGGGACTGCAGGTAGAAACCGGCGGCCGACAGCAGTTGCAGACCGAGATAACCCGCCCCGAGCGCCGCGATGGCCGGCCACACCAGCTGGCGCGGTGCCAGGTAGTCATCGATGAACAGCTTGATCAGCAGCGGTCCCGCCACCTCGGCGCCGGTGGCCAGCAGCAGACAGATGCCCGCCTGGATCAGCCAGCGGGGGTAGCGAGCGCAATAGGCCAGCAGGCGTTTAATGGTTGGATTCACAGACTTGCCTCCAGCGCAGCGTTCCCAAGGAATTGACACTCTTTGCTCCCTTCTCCCCTCGTGGGAGAAGGGTTGGGGATGAGGGGAACCACTCGTCTCATCATCACGCTCACAGGCTCTCCTCCACATCTTGCTCCAGCCGTTGGTAACGCACCATGTCCGCGTACCAGCCGTTGTGGGCCATCAGGGCACCGTGACGACCCCGCTCACTGACGCGGCCCTGCTCCAGCACCAGGATCTCGTCCGCCTGCTCCACCGCCGTCATGCGGTGGCTGACCAGGATCAGGGTGCGTCTATGGGCCTTGAGCGCCTGCAGGATCTGTTGCTCGGTATGGGCATCCACCGCCGACAGCGCATCGTCCAGCACCAGGATAGGGGCCGGCAGCAGCAGGGCCCGGGCGATGGCGAGGCGCTGTTTCTGGCCGCCGGAGAGGGTCACCCCCTTCTCGCCCACCTCGGTGGCATAGCCCATGGGGAAGCGGCTGATGTCATCGTGCACGCAGGCGATGCGGGCCACCCGCTCGATCTCCTCCTGGCTGGCCTCGGGCCGGCCGAGGGCGATGTTGGCGGCTATGGTGGTGGAGAACAGGAACGGCTCCTGGGGCACATAGGCGAACTGGCTGCGCAGATCGGCCAGCGCCAGTTGCTGGATGGGCACGCCGCCCATGGTGATCTGGCCGGCGCTGGGGTTGGCCAGGCGCATCAGCAGCTTGAGCAGCGAGCTCTTGCCCGCCCCCGTGCGCCCCACCACCCCGAGCATGCCGCCCTGCTGCAGGCTGAAATCTATCCCCTGCAGCAGGGTGCGTTGCTCCAACCGGTAATCCACCCCCTTCATGCAGAGGGGGAAGCTGGCAGTGAGGGGCTGCGGCGCCGCGGGATCCTGAATGTCGCTGCGCTCGGCCAGCAGGCTCTCGATGCGGGAATAGGCGGCGCTGCCGCGCTCTATGATGTTGAACAGCCAGGCGATGGCGAACATGGGCCAGATGAGCTGCCCCAGGTACATGGTGAAGCTGGTGAGCTCCCCCAGGGTCAGCTTGTCTTGCAGCACCAGGGCGCTGCCGCCCGCCACCGCCAGGAAATAGGAGCAACCTATGCAGAGGTAGATCACGGGATCGAACTTGGCATCGATGCGGGCCACCGCCATGTTGCACTCCCCCGCCTGCCGGGTCAGTTCGGCAAAGCCCTGATCCTCGAGGGATTCGACCGCATAGGACTTGAGCACCCGCACCCCGGAGAGGGCCTCCTGGGTCTTGTTGTTGAGCCTGGAGAAGGCCCCCTGCGCCGCCTTGAACTCCTTGTAGATCTGGGTCCCGAAGCGGTTCATGAAGAACGCCATCACCGGCAACGGCAACAGAGAGAGCAGGGTCAGCTGCCAGGAGTACTGGCTGCACATGATGGAGAGCACCAGGATCCCGACGATGAAGGAGTCCACCAGGGTCAACACCCCCTCGCCGGCTGTCATCTCCACTGCCTGGATGTCGTTGGTGGCGTGGGCCATCAGATCGCCGGTACGGTGACGCTGGTAAAAGTCGGGGCTCATGCGGGTGAAGTGGTGGAACAGCCGGTTGCGCAGCACATAGGCGAGCCGATAGGAGGCGCCAAACAGCATGACCCGCCACACGTAACGCAGCAGGTAGATGAGCAGGCCAAGGCCAAACAGCCCCGCCAGATAGCCCATCAGGGTGCCATGATCGAGCTCGCCCTTGGCGACCCCGTCCACCACCCAGCCCACCACCTTGGGCGGGATCACGGTCAGCAGCGCCACCATCATCAGCAAGGCGATGGCGGTCAGATAACGCCGCCACTGCTCCTTGAAAAACCAGCCAAGCCGTAGAAATACGCTCACATCAACATCCTTTCTCGCGGCGCCCAGGGGGCCGCCGTTGGTCATAGTTGGTCATAAGAGAAGCTCAATACAATCGCCCCCGAGGCGGGGGCGATGCAAATGGGGCCATCATAGCCTGAAAGCGGCCAGCTTGAGAACGATGGCTATCCGCCCCGCGTCACAGCCGCTCATCCCGCGGCTCGAACAGTATGCCGGCGGACTCCTGCTGCTCGCCGGTCAGCAGGAAATGGGACACCTGCTCCCGGGTCTGATTGAAGACTTGCTGCAACTGGATAAGCTCGCTCTCGCCCAGCTCCTCTTTCAGCCGCAACCGCCATTCCAGCTCACCGGCCAGCAGTTGCAGGCGGGAGGCGGAGATGTTGGCCGACACCCCCTTCAGGGTGTGCAGCAGGCGGCAAGCCACCTCGGGTTGCTGACGGCGCAGGGCGGAGCGGATCTCCCAGAGATCGTCCTTGTGCTCGGACAGGAACAGTTTGAACAGGATCTGCAACGCCTCCCTGTCCTGCTCCAGCCGGCGCAGCGCATCCTCCAGATCCAGCACTCCCATCAGAGCCGGCGGCTTCACCTCGAGCGGTGCCCGTCGCTCGCCGTTGGCGTTCTTCACCCACTGCAGCAGGTTGTTGTAGAGATCCAGCTTGCTGACCGGCTTGGTGACATAGCCGTTCATGCCGACGCCGAGGCAGCGCTCCTTGTCCCCCGGCATGGCGCTGGCGGTCAGCGCTATGATGGGCACATCGTGTTTGTCCACCATCTTGCGGATCTGGCGCGTCGCGTCCAGGCCATCGAGTACCGGCATCTGCAGGTCCATCAAAATAACATCGAAAGGCTGCTCCGCCACCTGCTCCACCGCCTCGCGGCCATTGTCGACCACGGTGACCACCGCCTCCACCCGGCGCAGGTACTCCATGATGAGCTGCTGGTTGACCCTGTTGTCTTCCGCCAGCAGTACCCGGGTGCCGTGCAGCAGATCGCGAAAGTGCTGCTGATCCCCCTGCGCCTCGGCCTGACGCACGTTGCGATCATGGGAGCTGCCATTGAGCAGCTCATCCACCTTGGCCAGCAGCGCATTCTCGGTCATCGGCTTGGCCAGGAAGTGGGTCAGCCCCATGCTCTCCATACGCCCGTGCAGCCCCTCCCTGGCCCAGGCGCTGGTCATCAGGACCGGCAACCGCCGCCACTGGCTGTGCTGGTACATCTCGAGGGCAAGATCCAGGCCATCCTCCTGACCCATGCGCCAGTCGAGGATCGCCAGCCGGATATGGTGGCCCTCCTCCCGCAGCACCTGGCGGGCGCGGGAGATGCTGTTCACCGTCATCACGGTGGCGCCGGCCCGGCTCAGGATGTCCTTGGCCAGCTCCAGCACCAGCTCGTTATCGTCCATCATCAGGATCAGGGGCTGCTGCTCGAAGAAGACCCGCCGCCCGGAGACCCCATAGACGGCCTGGGACAGGGGGATCTCGAACTGGAAGGTCGAGCCCACCCCGGGTTTGCTCTGCACGCCTATCTCGCCTCCCATCAAGCCCACCAGCCGCTGTGAGATGTTGAGGCCGAGGCCGGAGCCGCCGTATTTGCGGGTGTTGCCCGCCTCCAGCTGGGTGAACGGCTGGAACAGCTGCGCCTGCTTCTCTGGCGCTATGCCGATGCCGGTGTCGCGCACGCTGAAGCGCACCCGCATCGGATGTTGGTTGACCAGGGTGATGGCCACCTCCACCTCCCCCCGCTCGGTAAACTTGATGGCGTTGTTGACCAGGTTGACCAGCACCTGGCCGAGCCGGAGCGGATCGCCGCGCAAGAAGTCAGGTACCGCCGGTGACTTGTTGATGATCACCTCGATCTGCTTGCGCTCGGCCAGATCGGCGAACATGGCCGCCAGCGAGTCAAGCTGCTCGCTCAGGTCGAAGTCGATCTCCTCCAGGGTCAGCTTGCCGGACTCCACCTTGGTCAGGTCCAGAATGTCGTTGATGAGCAGCAGCAGGGTGTCCGACGAGGATTTGATCTTGTTGAGATAGTCCCGCTGCTGCTGACTGAGATCCGTCTGCAGCGCCAGGGCGCTGAAGCCGATGATCGCATTCATGGGGGTGCGGATCTCGTGGCTCATGTTGGCCAGAAAGTCGCTCTTGGCCTGGGCCAGCAGCCCGGTATGACGGGACAGCTCGCTCAGCTTCTGGTTGCGGCGCCACAGGGTGGCGGCCACCAGCGAGAAGCTGAGCAGGGCGCCGCCCAGCACCATCAGGTAGAACCGGCTCTTGAGGGAGGAGGCCAGATCCAGCTTGCTCTGCTTCCACAGCGGCAGCGAGTTCAACTCTTTCATCTCGATGATCTGGTTGCGCAGGCGGTGATACTCCATCACCTGGCGATTGAGCTCCTGGCTGAGCTGATTGATCGCCATGACCTGGGGCTGCTGCCCATAGCTCTCCTTGATGCGCTGCTGCAGTTGTTGCAGCTGGCGCTGATCACTCATGTCCCAGCTGCGTCTGAGATAGTGGCTGAGCCTGACCAGATCGGTGAGATCGTTGTGCAGCGCCGTCTCCCGCGGCATGGTCGCCGTCAGCGACTTGAGCTGGCTCTGGAAGCGGGGCTCCAGGTATTCGATGGTCATCTCCATGGTATAGAGCTTGGCCAGATCGAGCAGGTAGCCATCGATGTCCCGCTGCAACGCCTGGGACTTGGGATCATCGGCCGAGTCCGGATCCTCGCGCACCCGGCTCACGAAGTTGTCGAGGCTGCTGGACAGCTGGCTGAGCCGCAGCTGCACGCTGCCATCGCTGGCCTTCTCGCGGCCCAGCAGATAGACGGTGTCGGTATTGATGCGGTTCAAGACCAGCTCCGCGGCCACACTCAGCTCGGAGGCGCGTTGTTGCTGGCTGAGCAGTTGCCAGCAATAGGTCGAAAACGCCAGCAGCGATATGATGATAAGGCTCAGGACAACGCGATTGACGCGTGCAACACTCTTCATCCCGTCTCGATTCTCATGTCATGGCCGGCCACCCGGTGATGGATGCCACCGCAGAAAGCCAACTGTGAAAAATAACTGACGGCTATGTTACCGTTAGTCAGTTCTATATATGCAATAAAGATGTTGCCGGGCCTTATGGAGGAATCAATTATGTCACTTATCACCACCTATTGTAGCCACTGCTTTACCCGCAACCGCCTGCCCAGCGATAAATTGGATTCAAATGCTAACTGCGGTCGCTGCCGCGCCGCGCTGTTCGGCGTCACCCCCCTGGTGGGGCGCACGGCGCAGTTCGACATCCTGATCGGCTCCGACATCCCGGTCGTGGTCGATTTCTGGGCCAGCTGGTGCGGCCCCTGCCTGCAGTTTTCCCCTGTCTTTCAGCAAGTTGCCAAGGAGCTCGAGCCGCGTATCCGCTTCGTGAAGGTCGACACCGAACAGGAGACAGCCATCGCCAGCCGCTATGCCATTCGCAGCATTCCCACCCTGATGGTCTTCAAGCGAGGCGAGATCCTGGCCCAGCGCAGCGGCTCCCTGCCCCCCAGCCTGTTGCGGGAGTGGCTGCTCTCCCTGACCAATAGGGATGAATGATAAATAATTGTTTAATTTATGTTTACGATTAGATCCATTTTCACTTGACTCTGTGAGTCGCGACATGGTTTGACGACTTCCCCCTGTTTCAAACGGGGGGATAAATGTAACCTCGGCAACACAACAACAACCATAAATTAACCGAGAGAACAACATGCATACCTCTGCAGTCCCTTCCGCCCCCTCACGCTGGCTGGACATCAAGGCCGGGATCGTCATTCTCGACGTCCTGCTGCTCTGTGCCATGCTCGCCTGGCTCCCCTTTGACCCCATGGTCAACAAGGGGCTCGGCATCCTGATCTTCATCGCCATTCTCTGGCTGACCGAGGCGGTGAACATCACCATCACCGCCCTCACCATCCCGGTACTCGCCACCCTGCTCGGGGTGTTCGACATGAGCAAGTCGCTGACCGACTTCGCCAACCCTGTCCTGTTCCTCTTCTTCGGTGGCTTCGCACTGGCCGCCGCCCTGTCCAAACAGGGCCTCGACACCCAGATCGCCGCCAAGGTGATGCAGCTCGCCAAGGGCCACCTCGGCTGGGGGGCCATCGTGCTCTTCACCATCACGGCAGCGCTCTCCATGTGGATCAGCAACACTGCCACCGCAGCCATGATGATGCCGCTCGCCCTCGGCATGCTCAAGGGGCTCGATATCCACAAGGAGCGCCGCACCCTGGTCTTCGTCCTGCTGGGCGTGGCCTACAGCGCCAGCATAGGCGGGATTGGCACCCTGGTCGGCAGCCCCCCCAATGCCATCGCCGCCGCCCAGATGGGCCTCGGCTTCACCGACTGGCTGAAGTTCGGCATCCCGGTGGTGCTGATCTTCATGCCGGTGGGAATTGGTCTGCTCTATTGGGTGACGCGCCCCAACCTCTCCCATCGCGTCAGCACCGAGAAGGTCACCATCCAGTGGACCGGCCAGCGCAAGGTGACCCTGCTCATCTTCCTGGCAACAGTGCTGTTGTGGATTGGTTCGCAGCCCATCGCCGCGGCGCTGGGCGGTATTCCCCAGTTTGATACCCTGATCGCCATGGCCGCCATCCTGGCCATCGCCGTCAGCCGGGTCGCCAACTGGGACGATATCAACCAGAACACCGACTGGGGTGTGCTGCTGTTGTTCGGGGGTGGCCTGACCCTGAGCTCCATCCTCAAGCAGACCGGTGCCAATGCCTTCCTGGCGGAACACCTGTCCGGCGCTCTCTCCACCATGCCGATCTTCATCATCCTGTTGTGCCTTGCCGCCTTCGTGGTGTTCCTGACCGAGCTGGTGTCCAACACCGCCACCGCCGCCCTGCTGGTGCCGCTGTTCGCCGGTGTGGCCGAGGCGCTGGGCGTCTCCCCCATAGTGGTATCGGTGCTGATCGCCGTCGGCGCCTCCTGTGCCTTCATGCTGCCGGTGGCCACGCCGCCGAATGCCATCGTCTTCGCCAGCGGCCACATCCAGCAGCGCGAGATGATGCGGGCCGGTCTGGTGCTGAACCTGGTGTTCACCGTCATCCTGACCCTGCTGGCCTATTTCTTCGGCGATATACTGCACTGAGAGGAGAAAATACCCTCCCGCTCGACAAGGCCCCTGACGGGGCCTTTTTTATCTCTGCTATCTCCTGCCCCTCTGCCCCATAGACCGCCTTCCACTCAAGCTCGCCCTCACCCGCCATGGGTGGAGCTGGTGCGCTCGGTCGCGTCAACGCAACCTGTTATCGGTCTGGCCTCTCCTGCCCCTGACCCTGCCTCCGCTGGCCGCCTTCGACTCAAAACCGCCGCCAGCGGCCATGGCGGGGAGCACACTAGTTTGCGTTCGGTGCGCAACGGGCACAAAAAAACCCCGCGATGCGGGGTTCTTTCATATCGGGCGTTTATCAGCCCACGTTGCAGCTCTGCAGGCTCCAGATCTTGTCCACGTAATCCTGGATGGAGCGGTCGGAGTTGAACTTGCCCATGGTGGCCGAGTTGATGATCGCCTTCCTGGCCCAGAGCGCCGGATCCCGATACCAGGTATCGATCAGCTTGTGCGCGTCCGAGTAGGCGGCAAAATCGGCCAGGGTCAGGTAGGGATCGCCCCCTTCCAGCAAGGAGCGCTTGATGGCGGAGAGCTCGCCCGGACGACCCGGCGTGAAGTAATCGGTATCGAACCAGTCCAGCACGGCCTTGAGCTCGGAGTTGGCATAGTAGAAGTCGTACGGGTTGTAACCGCGCGCCTTCAACGCCTTCACCTCGTCCACGTTCAGGCCGAAGATGGCGCAGTTCTCGACCCCCGCCTCCTCCGCGATCTCGATGTTGGCCCCGTCCAGGGTGCCTATGGTGATGGCGCCGTTCAGTGCCATCTTCATGTTGCCGGTACCGGATGCCTCGTAACCGGCGGTGGAGATCTGCTCTGAGACATCGGCGGCCGGGATCAGCTTCTCGGCCAGGCTGACGCGGTAGTTCGGCATGAACACCACCTTCAGCTTGCCCTGGATGCGGGCGTCGTTGTTGACCCGCTCGGCCAGCTTGTTGATGGCGTAGATGATGTCCTTGGCCAGCTTGTAACCGGGCGCCGCCTTGGAGCCGAAGATGAACACCCGCGGGTGCATGTCATAGTCGGGGTTCGCCAGCAGGCGACGGTAAAGCGCCATGATGTGGATGAGGTTCAGCTGCTGGCGCTTGTACTCGTGCAGGCGCTTGATCTGCACGTCAAAGATCGCCTCGGCGCTGACATCGATGCCGGTCTCGCCCTTGATGACCTTGACCAGCTTCTCCTTGTTGTGGCGCTTGATGCGCATGAACTGCTGCTGGAATGCCTGATCGTCGGCAAATTTGGTGACGGCACGCAGCTTGTCCAGCTGCAGCGGCCACTCTTTACCCACCACTTCGTTATAAAGTTCGGCCAACTCGGGGTTGCAGGCCAGCAGCCAGCGCCGGGGGGTCACGCCGTTGGTGACGTTGCACATCTTCTGGGGCCACAGCTCGGCATACTCGGGGAAGAGATCCTCCTTCACCAGCTTGGAGTGGATCTCGGCCACGCCGTTGACTTTGGAGGAGCCGATCACGCACAGGTTACCCATGCGCACCTTGCGCACGTCCCCTTCTTCGATGATGGAGAGCTTGGCCTTGATGGCATCGTTGCCCGGCCACTTGGGTTCGACCAGCTCATCCAGGAAGCGGGCGTTGATCTCGTAGATGATCTCGAGATGACGGGGCAGCACCTTCTCGAACAGGCTGACGCTCCACTTCTCCAGCGCCTCCGGCAGCAGGGTGTGGTTGGTATAGGAGAAGACCCGGTAGCAGATGCCCCAGGCGGTATCCCAGTTCAGGTCTTCTTCGTCCACCAGCACCCGCATCAGCTCGGGGATCGCCACGGTCGGGTGGGTGTCGTTGAGCTGAATGGCGATCTGGGCGGCAAAGTTGTCGAAGTTGCTGCCATGAGCCCGCTTGTAGCGGCGCATGATGTCCTTGATGGAGCAAGCGCAGAAGAAGTACTGCTGGATCAGGCGCAGCTCCTTGCCCGCATCTGTCTCGTCATTCGGATAGAGCACCTTGGAGATGGTCTCGGCCTGGGCCTTCTCCGCCTGGGAGTCGATATAGCCGCCGGCGTTGAACACATCCCAATCGAAGAACTCGGAGGCGCGGGACTCCCACAGCCGCAGGATGTTGACGGTGTGACCGCCAAAACCCACCACAGGGATATCCCAGGGCACCCCTTTGATCTTGCGACCGGCGTGCCACACCTTCTTCAGACCGCCGTTGTCACCAAACACCGTCTCGACGTAACCGTACAGCGGGATCTCCTGCACGGATTCCGGGCGGCAGATCTCCCAGGGGTTGCCATATTCGCGCCAGGAGTCCGGGCGCTCGATCTGGCGGCCATCCTGGATCTCCTGGCGGAACAGGCCGTGTTCGTAATGAATGCCATAGCCCACCGCCGGGTAGTTCAGGGTGGCCAGGGAGTCGATGAAGCAGGCGGCCAGGCGACCCAGGCCACCGTTGCCGAGCGCCATGTCGGGCTCTTGTTCACACAGGTCGGTCAGTTCCAGACCGAGTTCGCCAAGAGCCTCTTCGCAGACCTTGTACAGGGAGAGGTTATGCAGGTTGTTGGAGGTCAGGCGCCCCATCAGGAATTCAGCAGAGAGATAGTGAATGGCACGAGTATCTTTCTTGAAGTGAGTCTGCTGAGTGCGGGTCAGGCGCTCGTACACCTGTTCGTTGACGGCGGCCGCGGTCGCTTTCCACCACGCTTCTGGCGAGGCTTTCTGTTCGCTTGTCCCCAAGGTAGAACGCAGGTGACGCACGATACTCGCCTTGAGCTGATCTTTATCCAGTTGGAGATCCTGGTCTGTCTTCTTCTTGGTAGCCATAAACCATTTTCCTTCGTTACAAATAAAAAAATGTTATCCCATTCGGGACCGGCGCTGTTGTTATCTCAGAATATGTTCCGGCGTGGGCATACTAGCTAAAGCCGATGGTTCAAACGTTAACATGAGTCACACTTTAACGCATGAAAATGACAGTTCAAGCATGAAAACCCTTTCCTTAAACTTGCCTGAATGAAATAAAAATAACGATAAAAATCATCAAGTTGCTTATTAATGAAAAATATACATCCATGAATAGGTTTTCAATGATTGCCAGTGGCTGAAAATACGTGAAAATAACCCCAAGGACGGCGCTCGTTGAAACCGGTTTCAATAATCGACGGGGCCATGCATCAATTAAGAGAAGGTGCCCCGGTTGGGACACCCTCCGTGACCGAATTAGCCATGAGCCTTGAACTGATTGCTCATGGGATCATAGTGATAGCCAATCTGCTGCAGGCGCGTGGCCAACTGATCCTCTGTCATGTCGTAGTAGGCCAACAACTCTTCCAGACCATCGCACTCCAGCCGCAGCTTCTCGTTGATGATCCCGAGCAGAATATTGGCGTCCAGCCGTTGCAAGGTGCTGACATCCATCTTGGTCTCTCCTCTTCCCATACATACTGTATAACCATGGGCGCCTGCCCTGGCTTTGTCCATAGCGCAAAAAACACCCAATTCGGTTTGAATGTAAATTTCCTTTTTATTCAATCAACTAGCTCATCGCGTTGTTAATCCGCTCACATTTTTGACCATAAATGACTTGTCACTGGCACGAGTTACAACTACTGTATGTGCATACAGCATGGTTATTCATACAGGACAAACATATGAGCCAGCCCCTGAGTCACCGCCCCCTCGTTTCTACCGTCGGCCTGATCACCCCCTGGCCCACCCGCCATCAGGGCAAGGGAGAGCACGATCACCGGCTGGCGACCCATGCTCATGAAACCCAGCTGCTCGACGAACTGGGGCGACTGAGTCAGGACAAGGGTGGCTGGATCCTGCTCATAGCCCCGCCGGGCTTACCCGCCGCCGAGCAGTTGCAGGCACAGGGGATCGATCCCGCCCGGGTGCTGGTGGTGCACGGCGCCAAGATCAAGAACTGGCAACGCATGCTGGAGCAGAGCCTAGGCAACGGCCACTGCGCCGCCGTGCTGACCTGGTTGCCCGAGCAGATCGCCCTGGATCGCGCCAGATTGAACAAGCTGGGGCAACGCTTCGGGGTGCTGACCCGCTTCTTCGAACCCAAGGGAGCCCTGCCCGCCCAGAGCGGCCCCCTCTGCTACGGCGGGCAGGATGTCTACCTCAATCACTGAGAGTCGACAGAGCGCGATGGGCGACGTCTAGGAACTGGTTATCCCGCCCTTCCTCACATCCTGCGGACACGAAAAAGGCGACCCTGGGGTCGCCTCTTGTCACATCGGTTTTTATCACAGCGGGGCTTGCCACGAGGCGTGCACCCGCACAGGGTCATCACCGAGCGGACGACCCTCGCCATGCCGGATCAGGAGAGCTTGACATCCAGCTCGGCGATCCTGGCCGACCAGTAGGCCGGGCCGGTTTCATGGATGTTGTTGCCCTGGGAGTCGACGGCCACTGTCACCGGCATGTCCTCCACCTCGAACTCGTAGATGGCCTCCATGCCCAGATCGGCGAAGGCCACGACCCGTGCCTTCTTGATAGCTTTCGCCACCAGGTAAGCGGCGCCACCGACGGCCATCAGGTAGACGGCCTGGTGCTCCTTGATGCTCTGCACCGTCTTGGGGCCCCGCTCGGACTTGCCGATCATTCCGATGAGGCCGGTCTCGCCCAGCATCATGTCGGTGAACTTGTCCATTCGGGTCGAGGTGGTGGGGCCTGCCGGGCCGACCACCTCGTCACGCACCGCATCGACCGGGCCCACGTAATAGATGAAGCGGTTGGTGAAGTCGACCCCTTCTGGCAGCCCCTCACCCTTCTTGAGCATGTCGGCGATGCGTTTGTGGGCCGCGTCGCGACCGGTCAGGATCTTGCCGGAGAGCAGCACGGTATCGCCGCTCTTCCAGCTGGCGAGCTCGGCCTTGGTGATGCCATCGACGTTGACCCGGCGCACATTGCCACCCGCTTCGCGGGTGATCTCCGGCCAATCGCTCAGCTTCGGCGGCGTCAGCTCGGCCGGGCCAGAACCATCCAGCTCGAAGTGGACGTGGCGGGTGGCGGCGCAGTTGGGGATCATCACCACCGGCTTGGAGGCGGCGTGGGTCGGGGCAGACTTGACCTTCACGTCCAGCACTGTGGTGAGGCCTCCCAGCCCCTGGGCACCGATCCCCAGCTTGTTGACCTTGTCGTAGAGCTCGACCCGCAGCTTCTCTTCGGTGGTCTCGGGACCACGGGCGATCAGCTCCTGAATGTCGATGTGCTCCATCAGGGCTTCCTTGGCAAGCACCGCGGCCTTCTCGGCGGTACCGCCGATGCCGATACCCAGCATGCCGGGCGGGCACCAGCCGGCCCCCATGGTCGGCACCGTCTTCAGCACCCACTCGACCACGTCATCGGAGGGGTTGAGCATCACCATCTTGGATTTGTTCTCGGAGCCGCCGCCCTTGGCCGCGATGCTCACCTCTACCTTGTTGCCTTGGATCATGTCGATGTGCACCACGGCCGGGGCGTTGTCCTTGGTGTTCTTGCGGCTGCCGGCCGGATCGGCCAGCACGCTGGCACGCAGGGGGTTGTCCGGATTGGTGTAGGCGCGGCGCGTCCCCTCATCCACCATCTCCTGCACCGTCATGTCACTGTCCCACTGCACCTGCATGCCGATCTTGACGAAGCAGGTGACGATGCCGGTGTCCTGGCACAGGGGACGGTGCCCTTCGGCTGACATGCGGGAGTTGATCAGGATCTGGGCCAGGGCATCCTTGGCGGCCGGGTTGATCTCGCGGTCATAGGCGGCCTTGGCGGCCTGGACGAAGTCGAGGGGGTGGTAGAAGGAGATGTACTGCAGGGCGTCGGCAATGGAATCGATAAAGTCCTGTTTTCTAATGATGCTCATATCATCCTCACTGGTCCTTGTCTTCGCAAACGCGAGCAAGGGCTTCCATATGAGCCGGGCTCTCGGCCTGCGAAAAGCGTCCGCGGGACCGAGAGACAACGGCGTGTTTTTTCTAAAAATTCCGGCGGCTATGATACGCTTGAGCTCCCATACCGGCTAGGGAGCTGGGTGCAAACTGTTGCCTGTGTAACAAAAAATGAAACCAAGACTGCATATCCACCATTTCGACCCGCAAAGATCGCTCCACGAGCTGTTTGGCCAGTTGCAACCGCAACCCTGGGCCATCTTGCTGGAGTCAGCCGGTGCCCAGGGCGCCGACAACCGCTTCGACATCCTCAGCGCCGATCCCCTCGCCACCCTGGAAACCCGCGGTGCCAGCACCTGTCTGCGCCGTGGCAACACCGTCGAGCAACATGATGGCGATCCCCTCAGCCTGCTCGCCAGCACCCAGCGCGCCTTGCTGGGGGAGCTGACGCAGGAGGCCTGTGCACTGCCCTTTATCGGCGGTGCCCTCGGGCTCTTTGGCTATGATCTGGGGCGGCGGTTCGAGCGTCTGCCAACGCAGGCCCGCGCCGACATCCGGGTGCCGGACATGGCGGTGGGGATCTACGACTGGGCACTGCTGCGGGAGGTGGCGAACGGCGCCTGGCAGCTGGTGCATTGGGGGGACGAAACGGGGCTCGCCAGCCGGCTGCAATGGCTAGAGGCGCAGCTGGCGCAAACGGCGCCCCCCTGTGCCTCGCGAGAGGCCTTCTCGTTGCAAGGGCCCTGGCAGAGCAACATGAGTCGGGCCGAATACGGTGAGAAATTTGCCCGCATCCAGGCCTATCTGGCGGCGGGGGATTGCTATCAGATCAACCTCACCCAGCGCTTCAGCGCCCCCTATCGAGGGGATGAGTGGTCCGCCTATCTCAGCCTCAGCGCGGCCAACAGGGCCCCCTTCTCTGCCTTCATCCGGCTGGAAGAGAGTGCCATCTTGAGCCTGTCGCCGGAGCGCTTCCTGCTGCTCGACGGCCGCCATATCGAGACCAAGCCCATCAAGGGGACCCGCCCACGGCTTGCCGATCCGCAGCAAGATCAGGCCAGTGCCCTCGAGCTGGCCAGCGCCGACAAGGACAGATCGGAGAACCTGATGATCGTGGATCTGCTGCGCAACGACATCGGCAGGGTGAGCCGCCCCGGCAGCGTCAGCGTGCCGCACCTGTTTGCGGTGGAGTCCTTCCCCGCCGTGCATCACCTGGTCTCCACCATTCATGGCGAACTGGATGCCCGTTGGCAGGGGGTGGATCTGCTGCGCGCCTGCTTCCCCGGCGGCTCCATCACGGGGGCGCCCAAGATCCGGGCGATGGAGATCATCGAGGAGCTGGAGCCCCAGCGGCGCAATGCCTATTGCGGCAGCATCGGCTACCTGAGCCAGCACGGCCGGATGGACACCAGCATCTGCATCCGTACCCTGATCGCCGAGGCCGGACGGCTCCATTGCTGGGCGGGGGGTGGCATCATCGCCGACTCGGACGCAGACAGCGAGTATCAGGAGACCTACGACAAGGTCGCCCGTATCTTGCCGCTGCTGGCTGCCCTGCGCCAGTGACGGCCCCTTGCACCGCCCACGGGGAGGGAAACATCAAGATGGACAGTGCCGAACTGCTGACCCGGTTTCTGCTGCAGCGCCCTGCCCCTGCACATCGGCTGATGCTGGCCGGGCTCAAGCCGGCGGCCGTGCTGCTCCCCCTGGTGGAGCGCCCCACCGGGCTGCAGCTGCTGCTGACCCGTCGCAGCGCGCAGCTGCGCCACCACCCGGGGCAGATCAGCTTCCCCGGTGGGCGTCAGGATCCGGAGGACGAGAGCCTGATCCACACCGCGCTGCGAGAAACCCGGGAGGAGCTGGGGATCCCCTCATCCAAGATCCACGTCATCGGCAGCCTCACCCCGCTCAACACCATCTCCCTCTACGACGTGTTGCCGGTGCTGGCCATGGTCGACGCCGATTACCAGCTCACGCTGAGCCCCGATGAGGTGGAGCAGGCTTTCGAGGTGCCGCTCAACCATGTGCTGGATCTGGCGCACCACATCGCCCTGACCATCCCCAGGGCCGGCAAGCACCACACCATCTACTGGATCCCCTGGCAGCAATCTTTCATCTGGGGGGCGACCGCCAGCATGATCCGCCAACTCTCCGCGCACCTGTCAAAATAACATCCCAATAACCTCGTCGGATGAAAAATTATCCAATTAACACTCAACTAACATTGAATATGATAAAGAGATTTTGATTTTTTATTCTTTTGATCACATTTTTATAAGAAAGTACGGGGTTGCGCCTCATAAAGGTGAATCTGATCAACATTTTTGATTAAAAAAAAAGTATTCTTGCGCCGACTCAATCAAAACTACACATTCGGGGTAAGACACATGTCTAATACTGTCACCGGCGCACAAGACGTCGCGGCCACACAGGAGCAAGGTACCCGCTCCCTGCAATCTCGCAGTTGGAACAAGCAGGACACCACCTGGGTGATCAGCCTGTTCGGTACCGCCGTCGGGGCCGGTATCCTGTTCCTGCCCATCAACGCCGGCATGGGTGGCTTCTGGCCACTGGTGGTGATGGCCCTGCTGGTGGGTCCCATGACCTACCTCGCCCACCGTGGGCTGGCCCGCTTCGTGCTCTCCTCCAAGAACCCCAATGCCGACATCACCCAGGTGGTGGAAGAGCATTTCGGCGTCGGTGCCGGTAAATTAATCACCCTGCTCTACTTCTTCGCCATCTACCCGATCGTGCTGATCTACGGGGTGGGCATCACCAACACGGTGGAAAGCTTCTTGGTCAACCAGTTGCAGATGACGGCACCTCCGCGCTGGATCCTCTCCATCGTGCTGATCATGGGGATGATGTCGGTCATGCTGGCCGGTGAGAAACTGATGCTGAAGGTCACCGAGATGCTGGTGTACCCGCTCATCGCCATCCTGGCGGGCATCTCCCTCTATCTGATCCCGGACTGGACCGGTGCCGCCCTGGCCCAAGTGCCTTCCACCAAGGACTTCGCGACCACCCTGTGGCTGACCATCCCGGTGCTGGTGTTCTCCTTCAACCACAGCCCGGCCATCTCCAGCTTCGCCCTGGCCCAGCGCCGCGACTACGGTGACAATGCCGTCGCCAAGTCCGATGCCATCCTCAAGCGTACCGCAGCCATCCTACTGGGCTTCGTGATGTTCTTCGTCTTCTCCTGCGTGATGAGCCTGACCCCGGCCCAGCTGGCGGAAGCCAAGTCCCAGAACATCGCCGTGCTCTCCTACCTGGCTAACCAGCACTCTAGCCCGATCATCTCCTACTTCGGTCCGCTGGTCGCCTTCGTTGCCATCGTCTCCTCCTTCTTCGGCCACTATCTGGGTGCCCGTGAAGGTCTGCGCGGCATGATCAACCAGCAGATGCGCAGCGCCGGCAAGACGGGTACAACCTCCAAGAAGGTTGAGCTGTTCATCATCGCCTTCTTCATCCTGACCCTGTGGGGCGTGGCCGTGATCAACCCCTCCATCCTCGGCATGATCGAGTCACTGGGCGGCCCCATCATCGCCACCATCCTGTTCCTCATGCCGATGTACGCCATCAAGCGTGTGCCGGCCATGGCGAAGTATCAGGGTCATATCAGCAACCTGTTCGTCACCATCATGGGGCTGATTGCCATCTCCGCCATCCTGTATCAGCTGTTCGGCTAATCCTCTCGGCCTAGCCAACAAGCAAATGCCCGCCAGTGATGGCGGGCATTTTTTATTGCCTGTCTTAGCACCATGGCCTGCGTGCTCTGGATTGGCGATCGTTCCCTGATCGCGACACTCCTACGCCCCCCGCTCTGCTATTGGGATCCTGGCAGCCCTTCTTTAAGCGCCAGTCGCCGAACCCTGGCCCCATACCCTAAAGCACCCGACATCCGAGAGGGACAAGGGATGTCATCGAGAACATGGAAAGGGCGGGGCGCTTGGCACCATAAGTGACAGAAGAGCCATATCCTCTCCCCCACAGCCAGCGCCCCTAAGACCTGTCGCAGCCCATCTCCATGCGCAGTGCTGGTGCGAGTCCCCGGCTCGAAACCCATAGAGCCCCAGTCGAGATGGGATGTCAGCGGGGCACTCGTGCCACTGAGCCGCTTGCGGTTAGCTGCCCCCCAAGACCCCAGCTGGTGGCATCTAGGCCCACCTAAGTGACGGGTTCAAGGCAAGGCGAACAACGAACAGCCACCGGCTAGCCTGCCAGGGCAAATCCCCCATCCCCTCGCCCTCTTTTGCGGCCATAAAAAAACGCCCTCCGGAGAGGGCGTTTCTGGCGGTTTGACGCGCGCTTATCAGGCTTCGCGGCGAGAGAGCGGCGCTGCATCCAGCAGGGTCTCATCCTCGGCCATACAGGCGGCCGCGGTAAACAGCACGTCGGTGGAGCTGTTGAGCGCGGTCTCGGCGGAATCTTGCAGCACCCCGATGATGAAGCCGACGGCCACGACCTGCATGGCGATGTCATTGCTGATGCCAAACAGGCTGCACGCCAGCGGGATCAGCAGCAGGGAGCCACCGGCCACGCCGGAAGCGCCGCAGGCACTGATGGTCGCGACCACGGAGAGCAGAACGGCGGTCGCCAGATCCACTTCCATCCCCAGGGTGTGCACCGCCGCCATGGAGAGCACAGTGATGGTGATGGCGGCACCGGCCATGTTGATGGTCGCCCCCAGCGGAATGGAGACCGCATAGGTATCTTCCGGCAGACGCAGTTTTTCACACAGCGCCATGTTGACCGGAATGTTGGCGGCAGAGCTGCGGGTGAAGAAGGCGGTCACACCGCTCTCTTTCAGGCAGGTCAGCACCAGCGGATAGGGGTTGCGCTTGATCTTCCAGAACACGATGAGCGGGTTGACCACCAAGGCGATGAACAGCATGCAGCCAATCAGCACCACCAGCAGCTGGGCATAGCCGAGCAGGGCACCGAAGCCGGTCTCGGCCAGGGTGGATGCCACCAGACCCAGGATACCGAGCGGCGCGCAGCGGATCACTGCCCTGACGATGGTGGAGACCCCGTGGGACAGATCGGAGATCAGTACCTTGGTGCTCTCGTTGGCGTGACGCATGGCGATGCCCAGACCGATGGCCCAGGCCAGGATGCCGATGTAGTTGGCGTCCATCAGCGCCTTCACCGGGTTGGTGACCACGTTGAACAGCAGGGTCTGCAGCACTTCGGTGATGCCACCCGGCGGGGTGATATCGGCGCTGTTGGCGACCAGATGCAGGTTGGAGGGGAACAGGAAGCTGGCAACCACGGCCACCACGGCGGCGGCGAAGGTGCCAAACAGATAGAGGGCGAGCAGCGGGCGAATGCTGGTCTTCTGACCCTGTTTGTGGCCGAGGATCGCCGCCATCACCAGCACGAAGACCAGCAGCGGGGCGACCGCCTTCAGGGCACCGACGAACAGGCTGCCAAGCAGACCCGCCGCCTTGGCCCATTCCGGCATGAACATAGCAAGTAGGATACCGAGTACCAGACCGACCAGGATCTGGCTAACCAGACTGGTGCTGTTGACCAGTCGTATGAGGGGGTGTTGTTGTGTCATCAAATAGTCCCTGTGCACTCAAGGTGCGTGAATCAATAGTCCTGTTGGCAACCTGCCACACGCCGGGATGCCGGCACACTGACGGCGATCCCTCTTGGCAGATCTTCTTCTGGATCCGTCCAAATACGCGCGGGGCTGCGGACAAGGAATATCCCATCTGCCACCGTTTTTTTCCACATAATCACTGAAAAATATCAGGGTCACCTCACAAAAAATCTACAACAAGGTGATAACACAATATCAACTACGGTCAAATAATAGCCATTCCAGTCCGTTCATCGGCCGAGCCGACGCCAACGTGCTATCATGCCGCTCTTTGTGCTGGAGCCCTGCCATGATCCCCACCCTGTTGACCCGACACTTCGGCTTCGATCAATTGCGACCCGGCCAGGAAGCGGTGATCAGCCGCCTGCTGGCTGGCAAGAGTGCGGCGGCCATCTTCCCCACCGGCTCCGGCAAGTCCCTCTGCTATCAGCTGCCGGCACTGGCATTGCCTCATCTGACCCTGGTCATCTCCCCGCTGATCGCACTGATGCATGATCAGCTCGCCTTCTTGCGCGGCAAGGGCATTGCCGCCGCGACCCTGGACTCCAGCCAGACCGTGGAGGAGAGCCGCCGCGTGATGCAGCAGGCCAGTGACGGTCAGCTCAAGATCCTGATGATCTCGGTGGAGCGGCTCAAGAACGAGCGCTTTCGCCGCTTCATCGCCCAGGTGCCACTCTCCTTGCTGGTGGTGGACGAGGCGCACTGTATCTCCGAGTGGGGCCACAATTTTCGCCCCGACTACCTGAAGCTGCCGGATCATCGCCGCGAGCTGAATATTCCTCAGGTGTTGTTGCTCACCGCCACCGCCACCCCGGCGGTCATGGCAGACATGCAGGCCAAGTTCGCCATCGAGGAAGAGGATCTGGTGGTGACAGGTTTCTATCGCGCCAACCTGGATCTCGCCGTCATCCCCCTGGCTGGCCCGGCGCGCGATGGCTGGTTGCGCGACGAACTGCAACGAGACCCCAAGTCCCCCACCATCGTCTACGTCACCCTGCAACACAGCGCGCAGCAGTGTGCCGAGCAGCTGCAGGCCATCGGCATCCGCGCCAGCGCCTATCACGCAGGGCTGGATCCTGCCATTCGCAGCCAGATCCAGCATGACTTCATGGCGGGTCGACTGGATTGCATCGTCGCCACCATTGCCTTTGGCATGGGCATCGACAAGGCCGATATCCGCCGGGTCATCCACTACGACTTGCCCAAGTCCATCGAGAACTACAGCCAGGAGATCGGCCGTGCCGGGCGGGATGGTCACCCCTCCCGCTGCACCGTGCTGGCCAGCCGCGCCCAGTTGCCGGTGCTGGAGAACTTCGTCTACGGGGATACGCCGGACAGGACCGCCATCCTGGCCTTGCTCGAGATCCTGCGCGAGAGCGGCGGCGAGTGGGAGTTTGGCCTGCTGCGCCTCTCCAACGAGACCAACATCCGCCAGTTGCCGCTCAAGACCCTGCTGGTCTACCTGGAGATGGCGGGGATCATTACCCCGGCCTACAGCTATTTCGCCGAATATCGCTTCAAGTTCGTGCTGGACAAACAAGAGATCCTGGCCCGCTTCAATCCGGATCGGCGCCAGTTCCTGGAGCAGCTGTTTGCCTGCGCCCCCCAGGCGCGCAGCTGGTGCACCATGGATTTCGATGCGCTCTGGCAGGGTTATCAGGGGGAGCGGCAGCGCGGTGCGGCAGCGCTGGATTATTTGCAGCAGCAAGGCTGGATCGAGCTGGAGAGCAAGCAGATGACGGATGTCTATCGGGTATTGCGCCAGGAGCTGGACATAGCGCCGCTGGCCGATCAGCTGCATGCCCTGTTCGAGCAAAAGGAGCGAAGTGAACTGGCCCGGCTGCAGGCCCTGCTGGCCTTCTTTACCTCGACCCGTTGCCTGAGCCATGAACTGGCCCACTACTTTGCCGATGAGCAGGCGCCGAGCCACTGCGGCCACTGCTCCGTTTGCCGGGGCGAGATTGCCATCCTGCCCCAGCTGCCGACCCTGGGCTTGCCCAACGAGTCCGGCTTGCGCGCCTGGTGCGATCCCCTGGTGGCCCTGTGCCAAACCCAAGATCCCCGGGTCCTGACCCGCTTCCTGTGCGGCATCGCTACCCCGCTGACCACCAAGGCCAAGGCAAAAAGTCTGGCCGGTTTCGGCCGGTTGGCCGCGCATCCCTTCGCCGAGGTGCTGACGGCGGTCTCCCGCCTGTACCCCACCGCGCCTTGATGGCGCAAGTTTGCCGGACGCCGAAAAAATAAGACCCTCGCGGATGCGAGGGTCAAGCCAACGGAAACGTGCTTAAACAGAGCTTAGTATCTGCACAGCCACCCACTCTCTTGCTAAAGCGATGACTGCTCGACACAGGGCCAATCTAGTGCAGCCAGAATGTAGCGTCAATGTAAAAATTAGAGCTTAAACACAAAACAGAACACATTACGTTAACGTAAACGAAAATCAAATATCTCTACTTCCCCCTGTCAGCCTTGTCCCGCCTGACATTCCGTAAATCAGAAGCGAACGCCGCCGCTTTCCCTGCCTGCCACACAAACATTTATTTTTTATGTCTTTGACATTTACATCACTGTCGTGGCAAAAATAATTTAACAGTCAGTAACATAGGTATGTCATTGACTGCACCTTCCCGCACAAGGATCGGGAAGCCCCGTGCAAACTTAAACCAATGATGGCGATGGATTACTGGGGGCTGTTGACTAGGCTTAAGAGGAAAACAGAACAAAAGTAGTGATCCACTCTTTTTCAGGGTAAGCGACTATAACGAGGGCTAAGTTATGGGCATCTTCGAGCACTATCAACAGCGGTATGAGAAAGCCAGAGAGGAGGAGTACAGCATCCAGGAGTTCCTGGACATGTGCAAACAGGATAAATCCTGCTATGCCTCCGCCGCCGAGCGTCTGCTGGTTGCCATCGGCGAACCGGAAATGGTCGATACCTCGGTCAATCCGCGCCTCAGCCGCCTTTTCTCCAACCGCGTCGTCGCACGCTATCCCGCTTTCAAAGACTTCTATGGCATGGAGGAGGCCATCGAGCAGATCGTCTCCTACCTCAAACACTCCGCCCAGGGGCTGGAAGAGAAGAAACAGATCCTCTACCTGCTGGGGCCTGTCGGTGGCGGCAAGTCATCGCTGGCCGAAAAACTCAAATCCCTGATGCAGAAGGTGCCTATCTATCGCATCAAGGGTTCACCGGTCAACGATCACCCCTTCTGCCTGTTCGACATCGAGGAAGATGGCGAGATCTTGGAGAAAGAGTACGGCATCCCGCACCGCTACCTGCGCCCCATCATGTCGCCCTGGGCGGCCAAGCGGCTGCACGAATTCGGCGGTGATATTTCCAAGTTCAAGGTGGAGAAGGTCAACCCCTCCATCCTGGATCAGATCGCCATCGCCAAGACCGAACCCGGCGATGACAACAACCAGGACATCTCCTCCCTGGTCGGCAAGGTCGATATCCGCATGCTGGAGCACTATGCCCAGGATGACGCCGATGCTTATTCCTACTCAGGCGCGCTGTGCAAGGCGAACCAGGGGATGATGGAGTTCGTGGAGATGTTCAAGGCTCCCATCAAGGTGCTGCACCCCTTGCTGACCGCGACTCAGGAGGGGAACTACAACGGCACCGAGGGTCTCTCCGCCCTGCCCTTCGACGGCATCCTGCTGGCTCACTCCAACGAGTCGGAATGGCAGCAGTTCCGCAACAACAAGAATAACGAGGCCTTCCTCGACCGGGTGTACATCGTCAAGGTGCCCTACTGCCTGCGCGTCTCGGAAGAGGTGAAGATCTACGAAAAACTGCTGATCAACAGCGAACTGACCGATGCCAAGTGTGCCCCTGGCACCCTGGAGCTGCTGGGTCAGTTCTCCGTGCTCTCCCGCCTGAAGGAGCCGGAAAACTCCAGCCTCTACTCCAAGATGCGGGTCTATGACGGCGAGAGCCTGAAAGACACGGATCCCAAAGCCAAGAGCTATCAGGAGTATCGCGACTATGCCGGCGTGGATGAGGGCATGAACGGCCTGTCGACCCGCTTCGCGTTCAAGATCCTCTCCCGGGTATTCAACTTCGATCACGCGGAAGTGGCCGCCAACCCGGTGCACCTCTTCTACGTGCTGGAGCAGCAGATTGAGCGGGAACAGTTCGCGCAAGAGCTGCACGATCGCTACCTGGAGTTCATCAAGGGCTACCTGACCCCGCGCTACGTGGAGTTCATCGGCAAGGAGATCCAGACCGCATACCTCGAGTCCTATTCGGAGTACGGTCAGAACATCTTCGACCGCTACGTCACCTATGCCGATTTCTGGATCCAGGATCAGGAATACCGCGACCCGGAGACCGGCCAGCTGTTTGATCGGTCGTCGCTAAACAGCGAGCTGGAGAAGATCGAAAAACCGGCGGGGATCAGCAATCCGAAAGATTTCCGCAACGAAATCGTCAACTTCGTGCTGCGTGCACGGGCCAACAATGCAGGTCGTAACCCCAACTGGACCAGTTACGAGAAGCTGCGCACCGTGATCGAGAAGAAGATGTTCTCCAACACGGAAGAGCTGCTGCCGGTTATCTCCTTCAACAGCAAAACCTCGGCCGAGGAGCAGAAGAAG
Organism: Aeromonas sp. sif2416; assembly: GCF_019218665.1. Lineage (NCBI taxonomy): Bacteria > Pseudomonadati > Pseudomonadota > Gammaproteobacteria > Aeromonadales > Aeromonadaceae > Aeromonas > Aeromonas sp. sif2416. The sequence goes on along the minus strand of NZ_JAHUXC010000004.1, from coordinate 68,965 downwards.
CACGATAACTTTGTCGAACGGATGATGGAGAAGGGCTACACCCGCAAACAGGTGCGCCTGCTCTCCGAATGGTATCTCAGGGTACGCAAGTCATCCTGACCCTGATCGGTTCAAGGGGGAGTTATGGCGCATTTTATCGACCGCAGGCTCAACGGCAAAAACAAAAGCGCTGTCAATCGGCAGCGCTTCATCCGCCGTTACAAGAAGCAGATCAAACAAGCGGTCTCGGATGCTGTCTCCAAACGCAGCATTCAGGACGTGGACAAGGGCGAGAGCATCAGCATCCCGACCAAGGACATCGGTGAGCCCCATTTCCATCAGGGGCAAGGCGGTAAGCGGGAGATGGTGCATCCCGGCAACGACCAGTTCGTCTCCGGCGACAAGATTGACCGGCCCAAGGGAGGGGGCAGCGGTCAGGGTGGCGGAGAAGGCCAGGCCTCGGATCAGGGCGAAGGGGCGGATGACTTCGTGTTCCAGATCTCCAAAGACGAGTATCTGGATCTGCTGTTTGAAGACTTGGAGCTACCCCGCCTGCAGAAAACCCAGCTCAACCAGCTGATGGAGATGAAAACCTATCGGGCGGGCTACACCTCCAACGGGGTGCCGGCCAACATCAACGTGGTGCGCTCCCTGCAAAACTCGCTGGCGCGGCGCATGGCGCTGCAGGCGGGAAAGAAACGCCAACTGCGCGAACTGGAGGAGAGACTCGCACAGCTCACCAGCGCACCCAACGATCACTTTGCCGAAATCGCCCAGCTCGAGAAGGAGATCCGCGAGCTGAAACGGCGGATCGAGGCCGTGCCCTTCATCGATACCTTCGATCTCAAGTTCAATAACTTCGTCAAACGCCCGGTGCCGTCCAGCCAGGCGGTGATGTTCTGCCTGATGGACGTGTCGGGCTCCATGGATCAGGCGACCAAGGAGATGGCCAAACGCTTCTACATCCTGCTCTACCTGTTCCTTAGCCGGACTTACAAGAACGTGGAGGTGGTCTACATCCGCCACCACACCCAGGCCAAGGAGGTGGACGAGCACGAGTTCTTCTACTCCCAGGAGACCGGCGGCACCATAGTCTCCAGCGCCCTCAAGATGATGAACGACATCATCAACGAGCGTTATCCCGCCAATCAGTGGAACATCTATGCGGCGCAGGCATCGGATGGGGATAACTGGGCGGATGACTCGCCCCAGTGCCGGGAGATCCTGATGCGCGACATCATGCCGCGGGTGCGTTATTACTCCTACATCGAGATCACCACCCGTGCCCACCAGACCCTGTGGCACGAATACGAATCTGTGGCTGGCCAATTCCCCCACTTCGCGATGGAGCACATCCGCAAGGTGGAGGATATCTATCCGGTCTTCCGTGAGCTGTTCAAGAAGCAAGCGGCTTGAGGGACGTCATATGGTAGAAACCGCGAGAAAAATAGCGCCGCTGGACGATGGTCCTGACTGGAACTTTGATTTGCTGGAGATCTATCACCAGGAAATTGCCCGGGTCGCCAGGTTTTATCGGCTGGATACTTATCCCAACCAGATCGAGGTGATCACCGCCGAACAGATGATGGATGCCTACTCCAGTGTGGGCATGCCCATCGGCTACCAGCACTGGTCGTTTGGCAAGCGCTTCATTCACACCGAGCGCAACTACAAGCGCGGCCAAATGGGGCTGGCGTATGAGATCGTCATCAACTCGGATCCCTGCATCGCCTACCTGATGGAGGAGAACACCATGCCGATGCAGGCACTGGTGATGGCCCATGCCTGTTATGGCCACAACTCTTTCTTCAAGAACAATTACCTGTTCAAGGCCTGGAGCGATGCCTCCTCCATCATCGACTACCTGCTGTTTGCCAAGAACTACATCACCGAATGCGAAGAGAAGCACGGCATCGATGCCGTCGAGCGCTTGCTCGACTCCTGCCATGCCCTGATGAACTTCGGGGTGGATCGCTACAAGCGCCCCCAGAAGATCTCTCTGGCCGAAGAGAAGCGACGTCAGAAGGCGCGGGAAGATTACCTGCAGACCCAGGTCAACGAGCTCTGGCGTACCCTGCCCAAGCAGCACAAGGCCTCCGGGGTCGAGGACAGGCGCTACCCGCCCGAGCCGCAGGAGAACATCCTCTACTTCATCGAGAAGAATGCCCCCCTGCTGGAGCCCTGGCAGCGCGAGATTGTGCGGATAGTGCGCAAGATCAGCCAGTACTTCTATCCGCAGAAACAGACCCAGGTGATGAACGAGGGCTGGGCCACCTTCTGGCACTACAGCATCCTCAACCATCTGTATGACGAGGGGAAGATCAGCGATCGCTTCATGATAGAGGTGCTGCACAGCCACACCAACGTGGTCTATCAGCCCCCCTACAACAGCCGTTACTATTCCGGCATCAACCCCTATGCCCTGGGCTTTGCCATGTTCACCGATCTGCGCCGCATCTGTGAACACCCCACCGAGGAGGACAGATACTGGTTCCCCGACTACGCCGGCACCGACTGGGTCGAGACCCTGCACTTCGCCATGCAGAACTTCAAGGACGAGAGCTTCATCAGCCAGTTCCTGAGCCCCAAGGTGATGCGCGACATGAAGTTGTTCGCCATCGACGATGACGATCTGAAGAACTACCTCAAGGTGTCCGCCATCCACAACGAGGAGGGCTATCGCCTGGTGCGCAATACCCTGTCGGCCCAATACAATCTGAGCAATCTGGAGCCCAACATTCAGGTCTACAACGTGGCGGTGAAGGGCGATCGATCGCTCACCCTGCGCTATGTGCCCCACAACAGGATCCCGCTCGGCGAGTCGCGCCACGAGGTGCTCAGGCATTTGCATCAGCTGTGGGGATTTGATGTGGTGCTGGAGCAAGATAACGGAGAACTGCCTGCCGACATCATAGGGCGTTGCCCGGAACGCAAGGGGGTCACCTGACATCGAGGCATAAAAAAACGCGCCAGTTGGCGCGTTTTTTCTTGGCAGCAAGGGATCAGTTATCGCACAGGTTGCTCGGCATATCCTGACGAAGACGAGTCCACAGCTTGCCGGACTCGATGCCGTACTGGCGCACCGTCATAAACACGGCTTCGTGATTCTTGGTCTCGGCCAGCCCCAGCAGGGTCTTGTAATAGGCATCCGCCGTCTCACGCGCCTGCTTGTCGGAGAAGTAATAACGCCCGACCCGGCTGTACAACCCTTTGAAGCCATTGAGGATCAAGGCGTAGATAGGGTTGCCGGAAGCAAATGAGAGCTGATGGTGCATACGGTAGTCAAACTCGGCATACGCCTCAGGGGAGTTGTCAACCCCATCGGCGCCACGCAAGATCTCGGCCGCCTGCTCGGGATTATTCCGGATGGCGCCACGAATGAAGATGGTGCAGATGTTGGTGCGGGCCGACAGCAACTGAGCCACCAGGTCCGGTACCTTGTCCTGATCCAGCCGAGCCAGGGTCTCCAGGATGTTCAGACCAGAGGTCTCCCAGAAGTTGTTGACCTTGGTGGGTTTACCATGCTGGATGGTGAGCCAGCCATCACGGGCAAGACGCTGCAGCACTTCACGCAAGGTAGTGCGAGTCACACCTATCAATTCGGACAGCTCGCGCTCCGCCGGCAGAATGGATCCTGGAGGAAAGCGATTGTTCCAGATGGACTCGATGATGTATTCCTCGGCAAACCCTGCGGGGCTCTGCGCTTTTATGACCATGTAGTGACTCTTGTAGTGCGTAAAAAGGCTCACGAATAATAGCAAAGCCGGACATGCTGGCAAGCAGAAGGTCGGTCCTCTGCTCACATTAACCCGATCTTTTTGTTAAAAAAATGTATATGGAATCCAGATAGGTGTCAGTCAACACCAAAGGGGGGTGATAAACCGGCAACGCGTCTGGGCAAGCGCCACCCCGTTATTTATAGTTAGCGCTCCTTTGATTAAAATCATGTGCAATTAATTTGATAAAGGTGAATATCCGGAAGCTCGACTGCATTGACGCAGATACCAATCAACAGAACAGAGAACCATCATTATGCCAATCAGCCTAGGGCGCGCGTTTGCAAAGAATTTTTTGGGCAATGCCCCCCGGTGGTACAAGCTTGCCATCGTCTCATTCCTGCTGATCAATCCTATCGTCTTCCACTATGATCCCTTCCTGGCAGGCTGGTTGCTGGTCGTTGAGTTCATCTTCACCCTGGCCATGGCGCTCAAGTGCTACCCGCTGCAGCCAGGTGGCCTGCTGGCCATAGAGGCGGTGCTGATCGGCATGACCTCGGCCAACCAGGTCAAGCACGAGCTGGTTGCCAATATCGAGGTGCTGCTGCTGCTGGTGTTCATGGTGGCCGGCATCTACTTCATGAAGCAGCTGCTGCTCTATGTCTTCACCAAGATGCTGATCCGCATCCACTCCAAGACGCTCCTCTCCCTCGCGTTCTGCCTGGTATCGGCCTTTCTGTCCGCCTTCCTCGATGCCCTGACCGTGATCGCCGTGGTGATCAGCGTCGCCACCGGTTTCTACGCCATCTACCACAAGGTGTCATCGAGTGATGAGTCCGGTAACTTGCACAATGACGAGGGGATCGACGAGCTGACCCGCCAGCATCTGAATGAGTTTCGCGGCTTCCTGCGCAGCCTGATGATGCATGCCGCCATCGGGACGGCGCTCGGGGGTGTCTGCACCCTGGTGGGCGAGCCACAGAACCTCATCATCGGGGAACAGGCGGGCTGGCATTTTGGCGAGTTCGCCATTCGCATGGCCCCGGTGACCATCCCGGTCTTCCTCTGTGGCCTGCTCACCTGCATCCTGGTGGAGAAGTGCCGCTGGTTTGGCTATGGCACCAAGCTGCCCGAACCCGTGCGCCGCATCATGGAAGCCTACGGGCGTGACGAAGATGCCCAGCGCTCCCCGCAAGAGAAGGCCAAGCTGGTCGTCCAGGCCCTGATCGCGCTCTGGCTGATCACCGGGCTGGCCCTGCACCTGGCCGCCGTCGGCCTGATCGGCCTGACCGTCATCGTCCTGGCCACCTCCTTCACCGGCGTCACCGAGGAACATGCCCTCGGCAAGGCCTTCCATGAGGCACTGCCCTTCACCGCCCTGCTCACCGTCTTCTTCAGCGTGGTGGCGGTGATCATCGATCAGCAGCTGTTCAAGCCGGTGATCCAGTGGGTGCTGGCCGCCAAGCCGGAGGATCAGCTCGCCCTCTTCTATCTGGCTAACGGCCTGCTCTCCATGGTGAGCGACAACGTCTTCGTCGGCACCGTCTATATCAACGAGGTGAAGACGGCGCTGCTCAATGGCGCCATCAGCCGCGAACATTTCGATCTGCTGGCGGTCGCCATCAACACCGGCACCAACCTGCCTTCCGTCGCCACCCCCAACGGCCAGGCCGCCTTCCTGTTCATGCTGACCTCGGCCATTGCCCCCTTGCTGCGACTCTCTTACGGTCGCATGGTCTGGATGGCGCTGCCCTACACCATTGTGCTGGGGCTGGTGGGGTTCTTCGCAGTGGAGCAGCTCCTCGCACCGGCCACCGAATGGTTCTACCAGGCCGGCTGGCTGACGCAGGGCGCCGCCATGCCGGCCCTGGCACCGGCGTCACATTGATGATGGAAGGGCCCATGGGGGCCCTTTCCTTTTAGAGCCTGCTCTGCTCTAATTCAGCCACTATTTTTATCAGTGAGATCAATCAGATGATCGGATTTCTGCGTCGTATTGCCAGCCATCGTCTGGCCTGGGGGTTGCTGGCCGCCTCCGCCCTCAGCTTCGAGCTATGCGCCCTCTTCTTCCAGCATGTGCTGGGTCTGCATCCCTGCGTCATGTGTATCTATGAGCGGATCGCCATTCTCGGGGTGTTCGCGGCCGGCCTGCTCGGCATGGTGGCGCCAGAGAAGTGGTATCTGCGCTGGAGCGCCCTCTTGTTGTGGGGCTATAGCGCCTTCTGGGGCCTGAAACTGGCACTCAAGCATGTGGATTACCAGATAAACCCCTCCCCCTTCAATGTGTGCGAAGGCTTTGTTGACTTTCCAAGCTGGGCCCCGCTCGATCAGTGGATTCCCTGGCTGTTCTTCCCGGATGGCGACTGCAGCGAGATCACCTGGCAGTTCCTCAGCTTCTCCATGCCTCAGTGGCTGGTCGTCATCTTCGCCGCCTACCTGCTGGTGTTCGTGGTGGTGGCGGTCGGCAATCTGGTCAAGGGCCGCTGCTGCAGCTGAATCCTACACCGCCATACAAGAAAGGGAGCCACTGGCTCCCTTTTTACATTTCACATGATGGTCGACAGCGATCTCAGCCCTTAGCAGACGCAAGAGCCAGCCTCTCCATGCCGCTCCTCATCGGGCTGGTTGCCATCCTCACCGCCCATCTGCGGGTGTTCCTGATGGTGGCGGTTGGCAACCTGGTCAAGGGCCGCTGCTGCGGCTGAGTCACACGCCGCAATATAAAAAGGGGAGCCAGTGGCTCCCCTTTTTCATGCTTGATGATCGGCTCAGGAGGCGGTCTTGCCCCTGCTGCGCCTCGCCTTCACCATGCCGACGATCATCGGCAGCAGCGAGACGGCTATGATGCCGAAGATGAGCAGGGTGAAGTTATGGCGCACCACCGGCAGGTTGCCGAAGAAGTGGCCCGCATAGACGAAGGAGAGGACCCACAGCAGGCCGCCCACCAGGTTGAATGCCAGGAAGCGCGGATAGGTCATGGCCCCCATCCCGGCCACGAAGGGCGCGAAAGTGCGCACTATGGGCAGGAAGCGGGTGATGATGATGGTCTTGCCACCGTGCTTGGCATAGAAGGCGTGGGTCTTGTCCAGATAGTCACGGCGGAAGATTTTCGAGTCCGGATTGCGGAACAGCTGCTCCCCGAAGAAGTGGCCTATGGTGTAGTTCACCACGTTGCCGAGCACCGCGGCCACGATCAGCACGGCCGCCAGGGTGTGCACATCCAGCACGCTGCCGACGGTGAGTGCACCAGCGGCAAACAGCAGGGAATCGCCGGGCAGGAAGGGCGTCACCACCAGGCCGGTCTCACAGAAGATGATGAGGAACAGGATGGCGTAAACCCAGACGCCATAGTGCTCAAAAAGCTCTTTCAGATGCACGTCGACGTGCAGAATAAAATCAATCGCAAACAGGATCAGATCCATTTTTTCCATACCCATGAAGTGAACCGCGTGGAGTCTACGCCAATGGCTTGCGCGCCACAATCAGCGCCGCCGGTCGCCCTAGGGGAAAGCCCAACCCCTAGTGGTGGCGACGTCAATTCCCGCCATCGGCAGAGGCATCCGGGTGACAAGGCCCGCCTATTCCAGGGCATCCAGCCCCTGCCTGACCGCCGCCGGCAGGCAGGACTCCCAGCCCCAGAGCAGCAACAACAGCAGGCTGATGTCATCGAACCAGCCAAAGATCGGCACCAGGTCCGGGATGAGATCCACCGGACTGATGCCATAGAGCAGGATCAGGATCACCAGCCCCTTGGCCCACCAGGGGGTCGCGGGGTGGCGAAAGCCGAAGTAGAGGCGGCGCAGACGCCGCCAGAGGAGCCAGCGCTTGCCGCTCGGCTTCTTGCCAAACCCGGCACTCAACTCTCGATCAACTCGCTGCGCAGCCGCTGGATCTGATCCCGCATGGCGGCCGCCTGCTCGAACTCCAGATCCCGCGCATGCTGGAACATCTGCTCTTCCATCCGTTTGATCTCCTTGGCGATCTCGCTGGCGGAGCGGGCGTGGTACTCCCCTTGCGGCTCGGCCGCCTTGCGACCGCCCCTGCCCGCCTTGCCAGCCGTGCGGCTGCCGCCCATGTCCATCGCGTCCCCCACCGACTTGTTGAGGCCCCTGGGGGTGATGCCGTGTGCGAGGTTGTGGGCATGCTGCAGGGCGCGGCGTCGATCCGTCTCTTCGATGGCGACCCTCATGGAGTTGGTGATGGTATCGCCGTACAGGATCACCCTGCCGTTGAGGTTGCGGGCGGCGCGGCCTATGGTCTGGATGAGGGAGCGGGTGGAGCGCAGGAAGCCCTCCTTGTCCGCATCCAGGATGGCCACCAGGGAGACCTCCGGCATGTCGAGCCCTTCCCGCAGCAGGTTGATACCCACCAGCACATCGAACTTGCCGAGCCGCAGATCGCGGATGATCTCCACCCGCTCGACGGTGTCGATGTCCGAGTGCAGGTAGCGCACCCGCACGTCGTGATCCGCCAGATATTCGGTCAAGTCTTCCGCCATCCGCTTGGTGAGGGTGGTGACCAGCACCCGCTCCTCCACCGCGACCCGCAACCGGATCTCGGACAGCAGGTCGTCTACCTGAGTGGTGACCGGACGCACCTCGATCTGTGGATCGAGCAGGCCGGTGGGGCGCACCACCTGCTGCACCACATCCTCACCGGACTTCTCCAGCTCGTAGGGGCCCGGGGTGGCCGAGACGAACACCGTCTGCGGCATCAGCGCCTCGAATTCGTCGAACTTCAGGGGTCTGTTGTCCAGCGCCGAGGGCAGACGGAAGCCGTACTCCACCAGCGTCTCCTTGCGGGATCTGTCCCCTTTGAACATGGCGCCGATCTGCGGCACGGTGACGTGGGACTCGTCGATGATGAGCAGGCCATCCCCCGGCAGGTAGTCGAACAGGGTGGGCGGCGGCTCGCCGGGGGCGCGCCCCGACAGATAGCGGCTGTAGTTTTCGATGCCCGAGCAGTAACCCAGCTCCTGCATCATCTCGATGTCGAACTGGGTGCGCTGGCTGATCCTTTGCTCCTCCACCAGCTTGCCCAGGCTCAGCAGCTGCTCACGGCGCCCCTTGAGCTCCTCCTTGATGTGGTCGATGGCACCCAGGATGGTTTCGCGCGGCGTGGCGTAGTGGGTCTTGGGATAGATGGTGTAGCGCACCACAGTCTGCTCTATGGCCCCGGTCAGGGGATCGAACTGGGAGAGCCGCTCCACCTCCTCGTCGAACAGCTCCACCCGCAGGGCCAGCTTGTCCGATTCGGCGGGGTAGATGTCGATCACCTCCCCGCGCACCCGGAAGGTGCCGCGGCCAAACGCCACGTCGTTGCGGGTGTATTGCAGCTCGGCGAGGCGGCGCAGGATGTCCCGCTGGTTGATGATGTCCCCCACCTTGAGGTGCAGCATCATGCTGAGGTAGGCCTGGGGATCCCCCAGACCATAGATGGCGGAGACGGAGGCGACGATCACCACGTCGCGCCGCTCCAGCAGCGCCTTGGTGGCCGACAGCCGCATCTGCTCTATGTGATCGTTGATGGAGGCATCCTTCTCGATGAAGGTGTCCGTGGTCGGCACATAGGCTTCCGGCTGGTAATAGTCGTAGTAGGAGACGAAATACTCCACCGAGTTCTCAGGGAAGAACTCCTTCATCTCGCCATAGAGCTGGGCCGCCAGGGTCTTGTTCGGCGCCAATATCATGGTGGGCCTGTTGAGGGTGGCGATCACGTTGGCCATGGTGAAGGTCTTGCCCGAGCCGGTCACCCCGAGCAGGGTCTGGTGGGCAAGCCCGGACTCGATGCCATCGAGCAGCCGGGCGATCGCCTCTGGCTGATCCCCCGCGGGTTGAAACTGGCTGGCCAGCTTGAAAGGCTTATTCATGACGACTCCGGACAAAAAACAGCAAGAGAGAAGTGTACTCCGACTTGGGGTGACCTGGGTATCCACTCCATATGGCCAAGCGGCTATTGACCCCGAAAAGCGAGCTCTGTATAGTGCGTCTCCTTGCCTGATGTTCCCCCGTAGTTCAGTCGGTAGAACGGCGGACTGTTAATCCGTATGTCACTGGTTCAAGTCCAGTCGGGGGAGCCAATTCCTCACCATCTCGGTGCAAGTTATCCACTTTAGTGCTTTCCTCTGCCGATTTTAATGCACAAGCCGCGCCTCGCGGTGACACTCCCATTTGATCCCCTCCCCCCGACCAGCAGCGTTTTGTTCTGCTGCGTATAACTATATGATTTTTATAGAAACATTTTTCTTTCGGTATTTTTTGAACAGTGCTTGCATCCCAGTATTGGCGCGGCCTGCAGGCTGATCGCCAAGTTTCATGAACAGGGTTATCCACAGTTTCTGTGGGTAAGTCGACCAAAGCCAGTCGCGGCCTAGGTTGGCAGCCTGTCCCGCCGACCGGGCACCGGTTGCGCCCTTCTTCCCCATTTTCTGCTGTTTTTGCCACCCCCCCTAAATGGGTCGAATGCTGACATTCCGGCCCCTTGGTCCTGTGCTTTTTTCGCCATGCCTCATGGCATGGGTCACCATCCGGGTCATGGCCGGGAACGGTGTCGGACAGCCCCCGGCTCCCCTCAGTCAAATATGCTGAAAAGCGTGCTCAGATGTGCCACTTGCAGCAGGTAATAAATTGTCCACAGGGGCCAAGCCCTCTCCCCCGTTGATAGCAGAAATCACTAATTGACAACGGGATCGGCAGTGCGAAAGAGAGGGTTTTCGCCCCCGATACCCCCCTCTCCTATTCCCTGACAGGAGGGGAGCCACTTAACTGTCTATTAATCCGCTTTGACGCTTCTTTCTTGGTGAGGGATACGGCACAATATCGGCCCCACTTTTTTCCTCGGTTTTTCCGGGCATGACCATAGATTTCGTGACTCTGCTACACCAAAGCGACTCCCTGCTGCTGTTCGTGGTACTGGCCTTCGGCCTGCTGCTGGGCAAGGTACGTCTCGGCAACTTCCAGATTGGCAACACCATAGGCGTACTGTTCACCGCCCTGCTGTTCGGCCAGATGGGCTTCGAATTCACCGCCACCACGGAGAATGTCGGCTTTATGCTGTTCATCTTCTGCGTCGGTATAGAGGCGGGGCCCCACTTCTTCAGCGTCTTCCTGCGCGATGGCATCCACTACATCACCCTTACCCTGGTGATCCTGCTGACGGCCCTGCTGCTGACGGTGGGGCTGGCCAAGTTCTTCAACCTGGGACCCGGCATGGCGGCCGGGATCCTGGCGGGCTCGCTTACCTCGACCCCGGCGCTGGTCGGGGCCCAGGATGCCCTGCGCAGCGGCCTGCTCAACCTGCCCCATCAGACCGACATGCAGTCCGTGCTCGACAACATGGGGATCGGCTATGCGCTGACCTACCTGGTGGGTCTGGTGGGGCTGATGCTGGTGGTGCGCTACCTGCCGTCTCTGGCCCGGCTGGATCTGAACACCGAGGCCCAGAAGATCGCCCGCGAGCGGGGGCTGTCCGATAACGAGAGCCGCAAGACCTATCTGCCCATCATCCGTGCCTATAGAGTCGGCCCCGAGCTCGCGGCCTGGATCGGTGGTCGCACCCTGCGCGAGACCGGCATCTATCCCCACACCGGCTGCTATGTGGAGCGGATCCGCCGCAACGGCATACTGGCGAGCCCGGATGGCGATGCCGTCATCCAGGAGGGAGACGAGATCGCCCTGGTCGGCTATCCGGAGAGCCACGAGAAGCTGGACGTCAACTACCGCAACGGCAAGGAGGTGTTCGACCGCAACCTGCTGGATCTGCAGATCGTCACCGAGGAGATAGTGGTGAAGAACGATGCGGTGGTGGGTCGCCATCTGGTGGAGCTCAACCTCACCGAGAAGGGCTGCTTCCTCAACCGGGTGGTGCGCTCCCAGATCGAGATGCCGTTCGATCGCAACATCATGCTGCAGAAGGGTGACGTGCTGCAGATCAGCGGCGAGAAGCAGCGGGTCAAGCTGCTGGCCAACAAGATAGGCTTCATCAGCATCCACAGCCAGACCACGGATCTGGTGGCCTTCACCACCTTCTTCGTGCTGGGCCTGCTGATCGGCTCCGTCTCCCTGGTGTTCGGCCAGATCGAGTTCGGCCTCGGCAACGCGGTCGGCCTGCTGCTGGCGGGGATCCTGATGGGCTACCTGCGGGCCAACCACCCCACCGTCGGCTATGTGCCGCCCGGCGCCCTGCGCCTGGCCAAGGATCTGGGTCTGGCGGTGTTCATGGTGAGCACCGGCCTCAAGGCCGGTGGCGGCATCCTGGATCACCTCAGCGAGGTGGGGGTGGTGGTGCTCTTCTCCGGCATGCTGGTGACCACCCTGCCGGTGCTGGTGGGCTACCTGTTCGGGGTCTGGGTACTGAAGATGAACCCGGCGCTGCTGCTCGGCGCCATCACGGGGGCCCGAACCTGCGCCCCGGCCATGGACGTGGTGAACGAGGCGGCCAACAGCTCCATCCCGGCGCTCGGCTATGCGGGTACCTATGCGGTGGCCAACGTCATGCTGACCCTGGCGGGCTCCTTCATCATCGGCTTCTGGTTCTAACCCGGGCCGACGCACATCGACAGAGGGAGCCTGCAGGCTCCCTCTTCATTTGGAGGATGGTCCACTCTCCTCCCATCCCATCAGACGACCCACCCCCATTTGATAGTGAGAATCGTGCTATCGGCTTCTCGCGATCAAACCCAATGAGCTAAAGCGCCCTCGGCCCGCCGCTTACACTCAATGAAATGAGTGAGGTGATCGTCATGAAATACTTATGGATTGTCATGATCTGGGTACTGGGTTCCCTGCCGGCCTGGAGTGCCGACGCCGACAAGACAACGACCAAGGAGAATGAGGAAGAAGATCGCAGCGCCCTGATCTTCGCCAGCGAGGATCTGGCCAAACCCATGCTGGGGGATCTCGATGCCATGCTGGAGCGACGCACCATCAGGGTGCTGACCACCTACAACAAGACCGGCTACTTCATCCACAAGGGGGTGCAACGGGGGATCACCTACGACGCCTTCATGCAGGTAGAGAAACGCTTCAACGAGCAGCTGCGCAAGGACAAGGCCATCAAGCGCCACCTCAAGCTGAACTTCGTCTTCATCCCGGTCGCCCGCGAGGCCCTGCTCCAGGCCCTCATGGAGGGCAAGGGTGATATCGCCGCCGCCAACCTCACCATCACGGACAAACGCAGGCAACAGGGGGTGGAATTCACCGCCCCCCTGCTGGAGAACGTGCGCGAGCTGCTGATCTCGGGGCCGGACTCCCCCAAGGTGGAGAGCGCCGCCGATCTCGGGGGCAAGAGCGTCTATGTCAGGCCCTCCTCCAGCTACTTCGAGAGCCTGGTCGCCTATAACCAGGCGCGCAAGGAGGCGGGCGAACCGCTCATCGACATCCAGCCGGCCTCGGAGGTGCTGGAGGATGAAGATCTGGTGGAGATGGTCAACGCGGGCTTGCTGCCCTTCATCGTCATGGATGAACACAAGGCCCGCTTCTGGCAGAAGATCTTCCCGGCTATCCAGATCCACGAAGAGCCGGTATTCCGCGACGGCGGTATCATCGCCTGGGCGGTGCGCAAGGAGAGCCCCCAACTGCTCGCCATGCTCAACGAGCAGATAGCCGCGCTGCGGGGCAAGTCGACGGGAGAAGCGCTCCTGGCCCGCTATCTCAAGCAGAACAAGTTCATCAAGAGCGCCGCCGCCGAGGCCGAGCGCAAGAAATTCCTGCAGGTGGTGGAGCTGTTTCGCCAGTATGGGGAGCGCTTCGACGTGGACTGGCTGCTGATCGCGGCCCAGGGCTATCAGGAGTCGGCGCTCAATCAGAAGGCCCGCAGCCGGGTCGGCGCCATCGGCATCATGCAGATCATGCCCGCCACCGGGAAGGGGCTGAAGGTGGGTGACATCCGTCAGCTCGAGCCGAACATCCACGGCGGCGTCAAATACATGCGCTGGATGATCGACCACTACTATGCGGACGAGCCCATGACCGCCCTCGACAAGGCCTTGTTCTCGTTTGCCTCTTACAACGCCGGCCCCGCCCGGGTGGCACGGCTGCGCGCCGAGGCCAAGAAGCGGGGGCTGGATCCCAACGTCTGGTTCCATAACGTCGAGTACGTGGCGGCGGAGAAGATAGGCCCCGAGACCGTGACCTATGTGGGCAACATCTACAAGTACTACATCGCCTACAAGCTGGTGATGGAGCAGGTCACCCTCAAGCAGAAAGCCACCGACGCCATCAAGCAGCAGGAAGCGGCGGACAAGCCGGTCTCAGGGGCAGAGAAATCCTAGCCAGGACCCAGTGACACCAGGCCGGGCTCTCCTCTGTTCAAGAGAAGAGCCCGGCTCCGTTAAAGATGGACAGCGGCTCGCGCCGAGCCGGTCAATGGCAGCAAGCAGACCAGTGCAGGCAGGCAGGCAGGAAGGCAGGAAGCGTCTTTGCAACCCGAGTCTCATGCCTCCTTGTCACCTCGCAGCAGGTCCAGCAGCAGGCTGCCGTCGCGCAGGGCCTTGTGCACCTGCACCGAGGTGGGCTTGGTGGGGTCTTCGTAGAAGTGGGTGGACTCGATCTGCAGGCGCACCAAGTACTCGGCCGGCAGCTGACTGGCGAGCGACTGATGCAACATGGGGAACAGCAGCCGATCGGCGCGGGTGATCTCCCCCCCCAGCAGCAGCTTGCCCGGGTTGAGCAGGCAGATGAGGTTGGAGAGCACCCGGGAGAGCCGGCCGGCGGCCTGATGCAAGATGTCCTGGCACAGGCTGTTGCCCGCCAGCGCCAGCTCGCACAGCTCGCGGATATTGACGCTCGCCGGCAGATCGTGCTCCTGCATGCGCTCGCGCAGATCCCGGTATTGCGCCTCCAGCGCCTGGTTGGTCACCAGCGTGCAGGCACAGCCAAAGCCGCCGCAATAGCAGCGCTGGCCGTAGGGCTCGAGCTGCAGATGGCTGAGATCGCCGAGCAGGGCCGACTCGCTCTCGATGAGCTGGCCGTTGACCACCATGCCGACCCCGATGTCGTTGTGCACGAACACCAGCACCGCATCGGCGCAGTTCTTGGCGGCGCCCCATTCGCGCTCGGCCTGGATCCAGGTGCGCACGTCGCCGCTCACCAACACCGGCACCTCGAATGCCTGCTGCAGGGTGGGGCCCAGGGGCCAGTTGCGCAGATCGTAGAAGGGGAAGTGTTTCACCATGCCGGAGTGGCGCTCCACCTGCCCCGGCAGGCAGAGGGCGATGCAGGCCAGCCGCAGGGACTTCTTCGGCAGGAAACCGTCGATGGCCCGCACCAGGCTGGCCAGCAGATCGGCGCGCTCCGCCTCGCTGAACAGGTGGCGATGGCGCGCCAGGGAGCGGCCCGCCAGATCGAACAGGGCCATGTCCACATAACCACGGCCGAGGCGCATGGAGAGAAACTGGAAACGGCGCTCGTTGATGCGCAGCAGGGTCTGGCGCCGGCCACGGCCCACCGAGCTCTCGCCACAGGTCACCACCAGGCCGCCATCGAGCAGCTCACGGGTGATCTTGGTGATACTGGCCGGCGAGAGGCCAGTCAAACGGGACAGATCGGTACGGGACAGCTCCTTGTGCTCCTCCAGGCTGGCATAGACCAGGCCATAGTTGAGCTGACGGATCAAATCGATACTGCCTTTCACGATCTCATTCATAGGGTATGGGTTAACGAAAAGAGCGGATGCCCAGATTTTCCCACATTCTGCGCCGATCCCCAAATTTGCTGGCGGGAAATCCCCACCTGACGGCAAAAACGTGACGGCTAACGAGAGGGGGAGCCAGGCCGGCGCAATTTATCGCCCATGCCGGCCAAGTCGCCCCGTGGCAGGGCGGTCAGGCCGGCAAACCGGCGCTGAGCACTGGCCGAGCGGGGGCCCCTTTCGCTACAATCCCGTCCTCCTCACTCTTGACCCTATGAGCTGACTCATGAGCACCTGTCCCTGCGGTTCTTCCCTCTCACTCGCGCTGTGCTGCGGCCCACTCCATGACGGTCAGCCGGCCGCCAGCGCGGAACAGTTGATGCGCTCGCGCTACAGCGCCTTCGTGCTGGGGCTCGGCGACTACCTGGTTCATAGCTGGCATCCTGATCACCTCGGTGGTCTGACGGCGGATCAGCTCTCCCACACCGATACCCGATGGGACGGGCTGGAGATCCTCGCCGCCCGGGGCGGCCCCGCGGACGACACCGGCATGGTGGAGTTCAGGGCCTGGTTCAAGGAGGAGGATGAGCGTCACTGCCTGCATGAGCGCTCCCGCTTCGTGCGCCATCAGGGGCGCTGGGTCTACGCCGATGGCGAGCAGGATCCGGCGCCGCTCAAGATCGGCCGCAACGACCCCTGCCCCTGTGGCAGCGGCAAGAAGCACAAGAAATGCTGCGGCTGAGCTGAGCCGCACGCCATGTGACGAGGGGCCCCAGGGCCCCTCTCTTGTTGGGCTGTCAGGTGTTGGGCTGTTAGGTCGATGTGACAAAAGTCACAATTTGCTCATTCACTCGCCTTTTGTGAGCGTTTGCGAACATTAACTTGGCCCATATCAAACATTTTTGCCGCAAGAGGCGCCACACTGGCCCCATCTGGACGAGATGAGACGGGCAAGAATGAAAAGAATAACCACACAAGTCGTCATCATAGGCGGCGGCGCCACCGGCGCCGGCATCATGCGCGACTGTGCGCTGCGCGGCATCGACTGCATCCTGCTGGAGCGGGATGACATCGCCGCCGGCACCACCGGCCGCAACCACGGTCTGCTCCACTCGGGCGCCCGCTACGCGGTGACGGATCCGGAATCCGCCCGCGAGTGCATTGCGGAGAACCGCATCCTCAAGCGGATCGCCAGCCACTGCGTCGAGGACACCGGCGGCCTCTTCGTCACCCTGCCGGAAGATGACATCCATTTTCAAACCACCTTCATGGCCGCCTGCGCCCAGGCGGGCATCGACACCCGCCAGCTTGATCCCCGCGAAGCGCTGCTGCTCGAACCCAACGCTAACCCGGCGATGATCGGCGCCATCCATGTGCCGGATGGCACGGTCGATCCGTTCCGCCTCGCCGCCGCAAACGTCTTGGATGCCAAAGAACATGGCGCGCGTATCTTCACCCACAGCAAGGTGCTGGGGCTGCTGCGCAGTCAGGATCGGGTACACGGGGTCAAAGCGATCAACACCCGTACCGGCGAAGCGTTCGAGGTGGAGTGTCAGGAGGTGATCAACGCCGCCGGCATCTGGGGCCAGCAGATCTGCGAATACGCGGATCTCGGCATCCGCATGTTCCCGGCCAAGGGCTCCCTGCTCATCATGGATTACCGCATCAACCAGCTGGTGCTCAACCGCGCCCGCAAGCCGGCGGATGCGGACATCCTGGTGCCGGGCGATACCATCTCCCTCATCGGCACCACCTCGAGTCGCATCGACTACCACAAGATCGACCAGCTCAGCGTGGATCCGCAAGAGGTGGAGGTGCTGCTGCGCGAGGGGATCAAGCTCTCCCCCATCATGGCCCGCACCCGCTTGCTGCGCGCCTACGCCGGAGTGCGCCCGCTGGTGGCGGTGGACGGTGACGAGACCGGCCGCAACATCAGCCGCGGCATAGTGCTGCTCGATCACGGCGAGCGCGACGGCCTGCAGGGCTTCAACACCATCACCGGCGGCAAGCTGATGACCTACCGGCTGATGGCGGAGATGGCCACCGACCTCATCGCCAAGAAGATCGGCAACAAGGCCCCCTGCCTCACCGCCGAGCTCAGCCTGCCCGGCTCGCGGGAGCCGGAGAAGGTCTCGGCCCCCGGCCTGTCGGCCCCGGTCGAGGGCTCGGCCCAGTATCGCCACGGCGAGCGGGTCATCGCCTTCTTCCGCGACAACCCCAAGGCCAACGCCCTCATCTGCGAGTGCGAGATGGTGACCGCGGGCGAGATCGAATACGCCCTGCGCGAGCTGGACGTGGACAACCTGGTGGATCTGCGCCGCCGCACCCGCCTCGGCATGGGCCCCTGCCAGGGTGAGCTGTGCGCCTATCGCGCCGCCGGCCTGATGCAGGAGTACGGCAAGGCGGATGGCCGCCAGGCCTGCGTCATGCTGCGCCAGTTCCTGGAGGAGCGCTACAAGGGCACCCGCCCCGTGCTCTGGGGGGACGCCCTGCGGGAGGCGGAGTTTACCTACTGGATCTACGAAGGGCTGTTTGGCCTGGGAGAGTGGACAGCGCCCCATCTGGTGGCCGAGCCCCCCTTCCCGCTCGACACGGCGGCCAAGAGTGCCAAAGAGGACGCTAGCCAGGCCTTATCGACTCAAGGAGAGCCATCATGAAATTCGACAGTATCGTTATCGGCGGCGGCATGGCGGGCCTGTCGGCGGCGCTGCGCCTGGCCGAAGCGGGTCAGAAGACGCTGCTGATGGCCTCCGGCCAGAGCGCCCTGCACTTCTCCTCCGGCTCCATCGATCTGCTGGAGAGCGACGGGGATCCCCGCGCCGCCCTGCCCGCCTTCCTAGCCGCGCACCCGGAGCATCCCTACGGCAAGGTGGGGCTCGCCAACATAGAGGCGAGCCTCGCGGATCTGCAGCGCCACTGCGCGGAAGAGGGCCTGCCGCTGTTTCGCCAGGAGCGCAATCACCAGCGGCTGACTCCCATCGGCACCCTCAAGTCCACCTGGCTCTCGCCCGCGACCTGCGCCTGCCTGACCGATGCCCCGGCCCCCGCGGCCATCCTGCTGGCCACCCTGGCCGGCTTTCGCGACTTCCACCCGGCGCTGGCGGCGGCCAATCTCGCGGCCCAGCCACGTTTCGCCCATTGCCGCATCCTGACGGGCGAAATTCGCCTGCCCCAGCTGGCGGAGTTCAGCCGCAATCCCCACGAGTTTCGCTCCGCCGACATAGCGCGGTTGTTCGATAAACAGCAGCACGACAAACAGGATCTGCTGGCGGATCTGGCCCGCGAGATCGGCCGCATGGTGCAGGAGTGTGGCGAACCGGGCTGCCGTCATATCGTGCTGCCCGCCTGCCTCTCCCTCGGCCTGGTCGGCCCGCACCTGGCGGAGCTGGAGCAGCGCACCGGCTGCACCATCAAGGAGGTGGCCACCATGCCGCCCTCCCTCATCGGCATGCGGATGCAGGAGGCGCTCAAGCGCCGCTTCATGGCGCTCGGCGGCACCTTCCTCACCAGCGAGCGGGTGCTGGGCGCTCGCTTCGACGACGACAAGGTGATCGGGGTTCATAGCCAGAACGGCGACGATCAGCTGTTCGAGGCGGACCACTTCGTGCTCGCCTCCGGCAGTTTCTTCAGCCGTGGCCTGGAATCCCGCCTCGGCGGCATTCGCGAGCCCATCTTCGATGCCGACGTGCTGAGCCTCCCCGAGCGCGACGCCTGGGCCGGCCGCCGCCTGTTCGACCATCACCCCTTCATGGGCTTCGGGGTCAAGACGGACGCGCAGTTGCGAGTGCTGCGCGGCGGCAAGCCCCTCGTCAACCTCTATGGCGCCGGCAGCGTGCTGGCCCATTACGACCCCGTGCGAGAGGGGTCAGGATCCGGGGTCGCCGTCGCCACCGGCTGGCAGGCTGCCGGCCATATTCTGGCAGGGGTGTGAGATGCCCACCCTGCATTTCCTGACTGCGGGCAGCCCGCTGCCTGCTCGACAATCCCATTGCCGCGTCCCTTGCGCTTTCAATCCGGCCCGGGAGGAGTAAATCATGCTACTGGATCACGCCAATCAAACCTTCGATCAGTGCATCAAATGCACCGTCTGCACCGCCTACTGCCCGGTGGCCAAGGCCAATCCCGCCTACCCGGGCCCGAAACAGGCCGGTCCCGACGGGGAGCGACTGCGGATCAAGAGCCCTGAGCTGTTCGACAGCGCCCTCAAGCACTGCACCAACTGCAAACGCTGTGAGGTGGCCTGCCCGAGCGGGGTGCGCATCGGCGACATCATCGCCAAGGCCAAGGACAAGTACAGCGGCTTCAAGCCGGGGATCCGCGAGTTCGTGCTCTCCCACACCGATCTGATGGGCGGCATGTCCACCCTGATGGCGCCCCTGGTCAACTTCACCACCGGCCTCAAGCCCATGAAGCTGGTGCTGGACAAGGCGCTCGGCGTCTCCTCCCACCGCGATCTGCCCAAGTACTCCCAGGGCACCTTCCGTGGCTGGTACAAGAAGCAGAAGGCCACCCAGGCCAGCTACAGGCGCCAGATAGCCTACTTCCACGGCTGCTACGTCAACTACAACCACCCGCAGCTCGGCAAGGAGCTGGTGCAGGTGCTCAACGCCATGAACATAGGCGTGCAACTTCTGGATCGGGAGAAGTGCTGCGGCGTGCCGCTCATCGCCAACGGCTTCATGGACAAGGCCAAGCGCCAGGCCGCCTTCAACATCCAGCAGCTGGAGAACACCCTGCTCGGCAACGAGATGCCGCTGTTGGCCACCTCCTCCACCTGCGGCTTCACCCTGCGCGACGAATACCCCCACCTGCTGGAGCAGGACAACCACAAGGTGCGGGATCGCATCTCGCTGGTGACCCGCTTCCTGTGGAACGAGTTTTACCGGGGCAACAAGCCGGCCATGAAGCCGCTCAATCTGCACATCGCTTACCACACCCCCTGCCACATGGAGAAGATGGGGGGCGTCATCTACACGCTCGAATTGCTGCGCGCCATTCCTGGGGTCAGGGTGACGGTACTGGAGTCCCAGTGCTGCGGCATCGCCGGCACCTATGGCTTCAAGTCGGAGAACTACCAGACCAGCCAGGCCATAGGCGAAGGGCTCTTCGATCAGATAAACCGCCTCAAGCCTGATCTCGTCATCACCGACTGCGAGACCTGCAAGTGGCAGATAGAGATGAGCACCGCCTTCCGTTGCGAGCATCCCATCCATCTGCTGGCGCAGGCGTTGGTGTGAGGGCTGGCATGGCAACAGGCGAATCGAGATGAGCACGCCGATTTACCGCTGCGGGCATTCCATCCACCTGCTGGCCCAGGCGCTGATATGAGGGCTGGTATAGCAACAGGCGAATCGAGATGAGCACGCCGATTTACCGCTGCGAACACCCCACCCATCTGCTGGCGCAGGCGCTGGAGTGAGAGCTGGCATGGCAACAAGCGAATCAAGATGAGCACGCCGATTTACCGCTGCGAACACCCCACCCATCTGTTGGCGCAGGCGCTGGAGTGAGAGCTGGCATGACAGGTTGTTTGGAGGCATAGGCAGAGAGATAGCAAGACCAGCACGCCAAGGTATCGCCGTGCTGGTCTCACCGACTCGAGGGCCAGGTGCAGGCCCGACGAAAGAAGCAAAACAACGCATCCACGCAGAAAAACAAAAGAGCCGGCAAGTGCCGGCTCTTTTCATACTCACTGATGCATCAGGGATGCTGGATGATCAGGCTGTGGTTATCCAGCATGGACTGCAGGATGTCGTGGGAGGAGGAACCGCTCAGGTTCCAGCTGTTGAGATCCACATCCTTCAGGGTGATCTGCTGGGTCACCTGGCCATCCCCCGCCGGTGAGACCGACAGGCTCACGTCGCTCAGCCCGCCACTGCCGGTGGCCACGCTGGCGGAGAGGTGATTGAGCAAGCCATCCACGCTGTTGTCGGTCACCCCTTGCAGCAGATCCGCCAGGTCGATCTTGTCCCCCTCTTCCGGGTGGAAGTCGGTGATGGTGTCGATGGCCGGTTGCCCCGTCGTCCCCTCATCGCCACTGCCCCACACGAAGAGATCGCTGCCGGCGCCGCCGGTCAGGATATCGTTGCCATGGCCGCCCCTGAGCACGTCATCCCCCAGGCCGCCCAGAATCCGATCGTCGCCGCTGGAGCCAAACAGCCAGTCATTCTGATCCGAGCCCAGCAGATCGTGACCGCTCTGGCTGTGGACCGTGACCGTATCCGGCGTCGAGCTGAGGGTCGAGCCACCCGCGCTCGACTCGGCGCTCAGGGTCAGGGCGTGATCCCCCATCGGCAGATCCTTGAGATAGATAGGCACGGACTGATCCATCGGCAGCAACCAGTCACCGTTGCTGTCGGCATGACCCACGCTCTGGCCATGCTCGTCCACCACCTGGGCACCGCCCAGATTCTGGATCCGCACCGAGAGCTCACCCGGCGCCGGGTTGGCCACGCTGGCACTCAGGTTGAGCGGCACCCAGGCCCCCTGCAGGGCGTGGATATCGTGGGTACCCAGGCTAAGCTGCGGATCGTCCGCCTCGGCGGTCACCTGGATGCCGACCTGGGTGCTGTCGGTCAGCGCCCCACCCGACCCACTGTTGCCCTGATCCGAGGTGGTGATGGTCAGGTTGTCCTGTCCCCAGAAGTCCTTGGCCGGCTCGTAATGCAGGCTGCCATTGATCAGGCTGTTCAGGTCGCTCAGTGAGCCCACCAGGGTGATCTCGCCGGTGCCCGCCCCCTGCACCGAGACGGCGCCCGCCGCCCCCAGCAGGGTCAGCACGCCGTGCTCGACCCGCAGCACCATGGAGAGCGGCGCACTGCCCGCGTCCACGTCCTTCACGCTGATGCCGGACAGCGACAGCGAACCATCCTCCTTCACCGACATGGCCGCCGGTACCTGGTTGATCGGCGCATCGTTGACCGGTTGCACCTCGATGGGCAGCACGTCGCTGTCGCCGAGGGCGCCACCGCTGCCGGTGTTGCCCAGATCGTCGGTGACCATGGTGAGCGCATCCTGGCCATTGAAGTCCTGCTCACCCTGATAGGTCACGCCACCCGCCAACAGGGCGTTGATGTTCGCCTGGGAGCCACTCAACACCAGGGTGTCGCTGCCGCCCCCCGTCACCGTCACGCCGCTGCCCGCCGGCAACTCCAGGATGCCGTGCATGACCGACAGGGTCACCTTGATGGGGCTGCCGCCCGCATCCACGTCGTTCACCTGCAGTCCCTGGATGCGGAAAGGCGTGTCCTCCTGCGCTATCTGGGGTTCGGTGGGCAACAGGTTGACCGGGGCGTCGTTGACCGGTTGCACCTCGATGGGCAGCACGTCGCTGTCGCTCAGGGCGCCGCCGCTACCGGTGTTGCCCAGATCGTTGGTGGTCATGGTCAGGGCATCGTCGCCATGGAAGTTGGCGCTGCCTTTATAGTCGATGCCGCCATTGAGCAGGGCATTGATCTGGGCCAGGGTGCCGTTGAGCACCAAGGAACCGCTGCCGTCGCCGCTCACCGCCACCCCGGCGGCATTGAGCACGGTCAGGGTGCCATGGTTCACCGAGAGGCGTACCTCTATGTTGCCGCTGCCCGCATCCACGTCCTTGACCTGCAAACCCTGGATGGTGAAGGGCTTGTCCTCCTGGGCCACCTGGGGATCGCTGGGCAGCAGGTTGATGGGCGCATCGTTGACCGCGCTCACCTCCACCTGGATGTGGCCATTGACCTCGGGGCCGAGGGCGCCGTTGTCCAGGCTCTGGGCCGTCACCTTGAGGTCCAGCACCCCGTTGGCATCGTTGGTCACCAGTTCGATGGCGTCCAGCTTGCCGCCATCCGTGGTGATCTGCCAGCGGCCGCCGCCGAGATCCACGACACTGCCGTCCACCCCGCTGGGCAGACGGATCTCGGCGCCGTCGGGTACCCCTTCCAGGGTGACTCGCACCTGTTCGGGGCCATTCTCATGGACGTTGCCGGCACTGCCGCCGGTGGCCTGGGTATCCCGGGTCTCCAGCCCAAGGTTCAGGGTGATCACATCCCCCTCGGTGCCGCTCGCCTTGTCCTGCATGTCGGCGATGATGGCATCCCCCACCGGATTGACGGTGACGGTAAAGTTCCCGCTGGTCTCGAGGGGCACGGTGAGCCCCTTGTCCAGGGTGAAGACGCTCAGGCCGAGATCCAGGCTGCCACTGAAGTTCGCCGGCGGGATCAGGCTCAGCTTGGCGAAGTCGGTGCCGACAGGCACCTGCCATACGCCGCCAACGTTGTTGACCGCGGGAGCCGACAGGGTGAAGCCATCCGGCACCCCCTTGATCTGCAACGCCACTATCTGCTCGGAGCCGTCGTTGTCGATCAGGCTGGCGCCGAAGCCGGCCAGGCTGACGCGGCCATCTTCGTTGCCGTTCACGTCGTGCACGCTGATATTGGCCGGATCATTGACCGGCTTGACCTCGAAGCCCACCTGGCCGCTCCAGCTGCCGCGATCCTCGCCTGTGGTGGCGGTGTCGAGGATATCGACCTTGATATCGAGGGGCACCTGGCCGCTGAAGTGCTCCCTGGGCACGAACACCAGATCCTTGAGCGCCGCCGGATCCTTCACCACCAGGCTGTTGGTCGGCTGGCCGTTGCCATCGAGGAAATGGCCGTACTTGGCATCGACGGTCAGGGTGACCGACTCCACCGTTTCCAGACCACCGTCGGCCACCGTGGGGCTGATGTCCGCCAGCTTGACCGAGAGATCGAGGTGGATCTCGGTGTCTTCCAGGTTGTCAGGCTGGCCGTCGCCATTCACATCCTTGATCTGCAGTTGCAGCTCGGGCAGGCCATCGGCACCGCCGTTGATGTCGACCTCGGGGGTGATGGAGAGGGAAACATCCTTCTCCACCACCTTGGTATCCCCGCTCACCGTGTCGGTGTTGACCAGCCGCACGTTGAAGTCCAGGTCGTTGCCGGCATAGTCCTCTGGCAGGGAGAGGGTCAGCTTGTCGAGGTCGTCCAGTCCACCCGGCAGCTTGATGAGGTACTCGCCGTTGGCGAAGTCAAAGGTCAGCCCCTGCACGCTCACGCCCTGCGGCAAGCCGGTGATGACGATGCTGAGTTCGTCATCGCCGCCGTCTACCGAGCCCAGGGTCACCATGCTCTTGAGCTGGCTGCCGAAGTTGACGCCGTGATCCTCCACCCCTGTGATGGGGGCACTGTTGTCGAAATCGATATCGGCGGCCTTCTGATCCGGGGTGGTCACGGGACCGAAGTCGGCACTGGCATTGAGATCCTTGCGCACCGAGGCGCTGACGTCGCCGTCATCGCTGAGATCATGCACCAGGGCACTCACCTTGAACTCGACCTTGCCGGTAAAGCCATTGGGAGCATGCAGGGCATAGCTGCCCAGGGCACCATTGGGCACGGTCCAGTTGCCCTTGCCGTCGCTGATCCCCCCCACCACCACGAAACCGGGCGGCAGATCGCTGATGACCAGATAGTCGATGGTCTCGACGCTGCTCGGATCCAGATCCTGGAATTCAAACACCCCGCCCAGCGGGATATCGTGACCATCCGGGCTCTCCAGTGTCCCGCCGGTCTGCACCAGGTTGCCATCCGGCTCGACCACCGCCTGGATATCCACATGCAGCTGGCCGTCGATCACCTTATCGACCACCACGCTGGAATCCACGTCGTGCTGGGTCACGGTCACATGACTCTGGATATTGGTGTCCTTGTCACTGTCTTGTGGCGCCTTCACCAACAGCTTTCCGCCGTTAAGCAGGCTCTGCAGATCCACATCGCTCAGGTCGACGGCACCACCGTTCAGGTTGAGCTGATGGGTACCCTTGGCATCCGTTACCCAGATCTCATAGCCGGGTTCGATGCCGGAGAGACTGAGGTGGGTCACCTGCTCGGCGCCGTCGGTCAGATCTGGATGCCAGTCGAGCACGACAAACTGATCCTCCAGACCATGGCTGCTCTTGTCATAGTTGCCGGCATCGATCTCGGGCTCCACCTTGATGGTGAGCGGCACATCGAAGCCCTTGCTGTCGCCGTCGTTCTCGGTCACCACCACGTGGGCGATGAGGTGGATATCGGCGGTGCTGTTGGCCGGCGGCTGGATCTGCAGGTTGCCCAGATCCGATACATCGACCTGGTAGGTCGGCTTGCCTTGGGCGTCGAGCCCGGCGAAGGTCAGGGTGAGCTCGTTGCCGTTGCCATCGAACACCTTGGCCCCCTCCGGCAAGCCTTCCAGCACCAGGTTGAGGCTCTCGGAGTTATCCAGCGGAGTATCTGTCTTCTCCCCCGATTCGAGCCTGAAGTCGAGCGGCGCCCGACCATCCTCCTGGATGGTGGTCGTGTAACCATTGCCCTCGGCCGTCCAGCCGGTGGTGCCGAGATCGAAGTGAGGCTGATCCACCACCCCGATGAGATCCACGTGCAGGCTCTGGGAGCCGGTCTCCTTCTCGCTGACCACGATATGGGTCTGGCCATTGGCATCGGTCAGGGTCGCCGAGTCTTTCACCACCCCCTTGATGGTGAGATCGAAGTCGACGTTGCTGTTCTTCGGCGGCTGCAGTTTGAGCTCGCCGATGCGATCGTAGGGCACCTCGTAGTAACCCTTGGCATCCTGACTCACCACCACGCCACCGAGCAGCAAAGTGGCACCGGCGGGCAGGCCTTCGATACGCACGAAGAGTTTCTCGGAGCCATCGCTCAGATCCCCGAGGTGGGCGAGCGAGATCTTGCTGCCCAGATCGAGTTGGCTGTCTTCCTTGCCCTGGATATCACGGATGCTGAGCTTGGCGTCATCCGCCTGCGGATTGACGTTGATCACCAGCTCGATGGGATCGCCGAGCGCCTTGTCCTGACCGCTGACAACCGGCGCCTTTTCGGTACTGACCGGCGTCACCGTGAGCTTGATGTCGCCGCTGTAATCCTTGTCGGGCACCACTGTGATCTTGTTGATGTCGCCCGCCTTGACGGTGTAAAGCCCATTGCTGCCGGGTTGGAGCACTTGACCGTTCAGGGTCAGGCTGCCATGACCGGACTCCCAGTGGATCTGGTAGCTCAGGGTCTCGGATCCATCAGTGTCAGTCAGCTCGGCCTTCACATTGAGCGCTATGCCGTTGCCGTCTTCGTTGATGCTGTAATGCTGATCGGTACTGCCAGAGACCCAGACCGGCTTGTCGGCGATGCCCTGCACCGTGATGGCGAGATCGCCGTTCACGGCGGGCGGCGGCGTCCCTTCGGTCACCCCGACCTGCACCTGCACCTGGAAGTGCAGCGGTTGCTTGTTGTTGCTCCAGCTCGACCAGTCATCCGCCGGCACGAAGCTGAGACCCGAGGTGCTGTAGTTGACCTTGTCCGTGGTCACCATGGCTTCGGGCGGCACGATAAACCACTTGCCATCGGCCGTGGTGGTGAGCGCCACCCCGTTGTAGTAGAAGGTACCGTGAGCGTTGGCCGGGGCCTGGATCAGCAGCTGATCCACGTGCTCGCCTCGGTCGAAGTCGCCGATATCCAGGTTCATGTGGATGGCAATGCCCTGACTCGGATCCTGCGCTCCCTGATCTTCCTGGCCCGTAGCCCCGTTCACGGTGAAGCGCACCGCCTCATCCTGCAGGTTGAGGGTCAGGGTGCTCTTGGCGGTGTCGCCATCGCCATCGACGATCTGGGCGGTGATGCGCTGGCTGAGGCTGGCATCATCGTGATCAAATCCTGGCCTTGGCGTGAAGCTGTAGTTGCCATCCTGGCCTATGGTCAGCGACCCCATCACCTGCTTGCCATCCGGGCTCATCACCTCCAGGGTCAGGCTGCCGTTGATGTCATGGACCTGACCGTTGACGGTGACCGAGGCCACCCTGGCACCATCTGCCCCCTCGTTGGCCGGCGGCAACAGATCGCCGCTCACGACGCTGCCGGCCTCGCTCAGGTTGTGAGCCAGCTCGGTGCCGATGGGCATGTCATCCTGCACCGTCACCTCGACCGTCACATTGGGGCTGCGATCCCCATCAAAGTCGGTCACGAACAGCGGCAGCTCGATGCCAAGCTCGTCCTTGCCTTGGGAGCCATGATCGAGCTGACCCACCAGATGGAAGCTGTAGTTGCCGTTGACGTCGAGATGCACCCAGAACACCGGCTTGCCGCCTTCGGCACTGGCCAGATACCAACCCGGGCTATGGGCCGCCAGGGTGACCTCCTTGCCCTCCGAGGTGAGGTGGTTGGCCTGGTTGAAGGCCGCCACGTCCAGCTCGAGGGAGGCAATCCTGTCCGAGCCAGCGCCGATGGTCACCTTGCCACCGGCAGCCTCCCCATTCTCGGCTGGCGTGGTGCCCGGATGCTGGGAACCGCTCGCATCCAGATCCGCTTCTTCGACCCGAACGGAGTCGATGGCCGAGATCAGAGGATCGGCCGCATCGGTGATCACCACTGTGGTGTCGCCGCTGATCACAGAACCATCGCTGTCGGTCAC
Organism: Aeromonas sp. sif2416; assembly: GCF_019218665.1. Taxonomy (NCBI): domain Bacteria; kingdom Pseudomonadati; phylum Pseudomonadota; class Gammaproteobacteria; order Aeromonadales; family Aeromonadaceae; genus Aeromonas; species Aeromonas sp. sif2416. The sequence goes on along the minus strand of NZ_JAHUXC010000004.1, from coordinate 41,198 downwards.
CTGCAGCGGCAGGGTCAGCTCAAGGTTGTCGCTCGCGCCGTGATCCAGGTTGGTGTGGACTGTGACCTCGTAGTCGAGGGTCGCCGAGTTGTGGGCTTCGATGCGACCCGGCACGCTCGGCAGGGTCACCGTCAGCACCAGGGTGCCGCTGGCGGTCAGCCCCTGGAAGCTATGGCCGTTGCTGCCCGGCACTTCCTGCCAGGTCAGAGTCTCACCGTTGTGGGTGATGGGCTGGCCGCTCGCATCGACCACCTGACCGCTCAGGGTCAGCCGCACATCCACCACGGGATCCGAGTCGGCGGTGATGGTCAGGGTGCCGGTGGCATGCTCATCATCACCGGTCGCACCGTGGGCGGCGCCATCGAAGCGCCCTTCATTCAGGGTCACCCCGGTCAGGGTGATGACGGGCTTGTTCCCCTCGCCGATGCTGACGTTGAGGGTGCCTGTGGTGCTGTCGTTGTTGCCAGCCCCCTTGTCGCTGTCGACGATATTGAGCTTGAACGGCAGCTCTGTGCTGCTGCCGTTGGCCTGGTGCACCCCTTCAAACAGGGTCACCTTGTAGTCGAAGTCATTGCTGGCGGCACCCTTGAGGTCGCCGCTGATCTCGACCTGCAGCACCTCGACCCGCTGGCCGTTGACCTCGACGTAGCCTTTGAGGATCTGGTTACCAGGGATACTGGGGTCGCCATCGACCAGCTCGTACTTGACCTGCTGGCCCAGCGCGGTCAGCGCCGGTTGCTCCGCGACCTCGGCGAACGACACCTCGCTCACCCGATCCGAGCCGGCGTTGACGCTGAAGTGACCGGTGCCGGTCAGGGCATTGCTGCCATCGAGGTTGCCCTCATCCAGGCTCACCCCGCTGCCCGCCACGAAGCCGGGCGCATTGCCATCCTTGATGACCAGCGGCAAGGTGGTGGACGCGCTGTCCCCGTCCTTGTCGGTCAGGGTCACGTTGAGCGGCAGATCGAGGGATTCGTTGCCTTGGTGATCCAGCTCGCCACTCAGGGTCACCTTGGCCATGACGCTCCAGTTGCCGTTGTTATCCACCAGGCTCAGCTCGGCGCGCAGCACCTCACGGCCGTCGGCGCTGGTGCCCACCAGGGAGCCATCGGCATCCAGGCTGAAGGTGATCGGGCTGCCGTGGCTGCTGAACTTGCCATCCAGGCTCTGCTGGATGGCGCCGAGGTCAAACCTGAGGCTGTCGGGTGCCAGGGCATCGGAGCCGTGGCTCACGGTGAAGCTCATGTTGCCCACCACGGCGCCATCGCCCTGATCCGCCTCGGTCAGGCTGGTGCCGGTCACGGCGCTGATCACCGGGTTGGCACCATCGCCGACAGACACGCTCAGGGAGGAGGAGACCTTGTCGCCATCCGAATCGGTGAGGGTGAAGCCCGCCAAAAGCCGACTGTCGGCACTGCCCTGATCCAGCGGCTGGTTGAGGGTGAAGACGTAGTGGCCTTGTTGATCCAGGGTCAGGGTGAAGACATTCTGGCCGTTGACGCTGCCGCTGATGCTGTTGCCGCTGACGCTGATCAGCACAGGCGCACCGCCGCTGGTGAGCCCCTGCAGGCCCGGCTGGCTGGCGTCGAAGCTGATATTGGCGAGCGGATCCGTGCCGGCGCTGATGTTGAGATCGCCGGAGAGGGTCTGACCCGCGCTCCAATCGCTGTCTTCCACCAGGTTCAGTGAGACCGCATCCACGCCCGGCAGGGCGCCGTCGGTGATGGCGATATTCAAGGTGCCGAGGTTGCTCTGATCACCGTCGAAGTCGGTGCCCTGCACCTGCAGCCCCAGGTTGACGCTGTCGGTATTGACCGGTTGATCCAGCACGCCATTAAGCTGCACATGGTACTTGCCATCCAGATCCAGGGTGACGGTCAAGATGGTCTTGCCGCCGGCATCCAGCAGGGTGATCTGATTGCCGTTCACCTGATAAGTGGTCGGTTTGCCGCCGCTGGTCAGATCGTCCAGACCGGGCTGGCTCGCCTCAAAGTTCAAAGAGACCAGACGATCGCTGCCGACATGGACCGGCAGCTGACCATCCAGGCTCTGGCTAGGGCCGCCTTCCTGCAGGCTGATGCCGGCATCGATACCAAGGCTGGGATCGGCGGCATCGGTGATCACCACTGTGGTGTCGCCGTTGATCAGGGTGCCGTCGCTGTCGGTCACCTGCAGCGGCAAGGTCAGCTCAAGGTTGTCGCTCGCGCCGTGATCCAGGTTGGTGTGGACTGTGATGTCGTAGTCGAGGGTCGCCGAGCTGTGAGCCTCGATGCGACCCGGCACGCTCGGCAGGGTCACCGTCAGCACCAGGGTGCCGCTCGCGGTCAACCCCTGGAAGCTATGACCGTTGTTGCCCGGCACTTCTTGCCAGGTCAAGGTCTCGCCGTTGTGGGTGATGGGCTGGCCGCCGGCATCGACCACCTGACCACTCAGGGTCAGCCGCACGTCCACCACGGGATCCGAGTCGGCGGTGATGGTCAGGGTGCCGGTGGCGTGCTGATCATCCGCAGTCACGCCGCTGGCGGCGCCGTCGAAGCGCCCTTCACTTAAGTTAACCCCGGTCAGGGAGATGATCGGCTTGTCCCCTTCCCCGATGCTGACGTTGAGGGTGCCTGTGGTGCTGTCGTTGTTGCCAGCCCCCTTGTCGCTGTCGACGATATTGAGCTTGAACGGCAGTTCTGTCGTGCTGCTGCCATTGGCCTGGTGCACCCCTTCAAACAGGGTCACCTTGTAATCGAAGTCGTTGCTGGCGGCGCCCTTGAGGTCGCCGCTGATCTCGACCTCCAGCACCTCGATGCGCTGGCCATTGACCTCGACGTAGCCTTTGAGGATCTGGTTACCAGGGATGCTGGGGTCGCCATCGACCAGCTCGTACTTGACCTGCTGCCCCAGCGCGGTCAGCGCCGGTTGCTCCGCGACCTCGGCAAACGACACCTCGCTCACCCTATCCGAGCCGGCGTTGACGCTGAAGTGGCCGGTGCCGGTCAGGGCATTGCTGCCATCGAGGTTGCCCTCATCCAGGCTCACCCCGCTGCCCGCCACGAAGCCGGGCGCATTGCCATCCTTGATGACCAGCGGCAAGGTGGTGGACGCGCTGTCCCCGTCCTTGTCGGTCAGGGTCACGTTGAGCGGCAAATCCAGGGATTCGTTGCCCTGATGATCCAACTCGCCACTCAGGGTCACCTTGGCCGTGACGCTCCAGTTGCCGTTGTTATCCACCAGGCTCAGCTCGGCGCGCAGCACCTCACGGCCGTCGGCGCTGGTGCCCACCAGGGAGCCATCGGCATCCAGGCTGAAAGTGATCGGGCTGCCGTGACTGCTGAACTTGCCGTCCAGGCTCTGCTGGATGGCGCCGAGGTCAAACCTGAGGCTGTCGGGTGCCAGGGCATCGGAGCCGTGGCTCACGGTGAAGCTCATGTTGCCCACCACGGCGCCATCGCCCTGATCCGCCTCGGTCAGGCTGGTGCCGGTCACGGCGCTGATCACCGGGTTGGCACCATCGCCGACAGACACGCTCAGGGAAGAGGAGACCTTGTCACCATCCGAATCGGTCAGGGTGAAGCCCGCCAAAAGCCGACTGTCGGCACTGCCCTGATCCAGCGGCTGGTTGAGGGTGAAGACGTAGTGGCCTTGTTGATCCAGGATCAGGGTGAAGACATTCTGGCCGTTGACGCTGCCGCTGATGCTGTTGCCGCTGACGCTGATCAGCACAGGCGCACCGCCGCTGGTGAGCCCCTGCAGGCCCGGCTGGCTGGCGTCGAAGCTGATATTGGCGAGCGGATCGGTGCCGGCGCTGATGTTGAGATCGCCGGAGAGGGTCTGACCCGCGCTCCAATCGCTGTCTTCCACCAGGTTCAGTGAGACCGCATCCACGCCCGGCAGGGCGCCGTCGGTGATGGCGATATTCAAGGTGCCGAGGTTGCTCTGATCACCGTCAAAATCGGTGCCCTGCACCTGCAGCCCCAAGTTGACGCTGTTGGTATTGACCGGCTGATCCAGCACCCCGTCGAGGGTGAGATGGTATTTACCATCCAGATCCAGGGTCACGGTCAAGACGGTCTTGCCGCCGGCATCCAGCAGGGTGATCTGATTGCCGTTCACCTGATAAGTGGTCGGTTTGCCGCCGCTGGTCAGATCGTCCAGACCAGGCTGGCTCGCCTCAAAGTTCAAAGAGACCAGACGATCGCTGCCCACATGGACCGGCAACTGGCCGTCCAGGCTCTGGCTAGGGCCGCCTTCCTGCAGGCTGATGCCGGCGTCGAGGCCGAGGCTGGGATCTATGCCGTCATCTATGGTCACAACGAGATCGGCGCGGGTCTCGTCGCCGTCGATCTCCTTGGCACAGACGGAGAGCCCCAACGAGAGCTCATCGCTACCCTGGTGATCGAGCGGGGCAGTGAGGGAGACGGTGACCTTCCCCTCGATGTCGCTGCCCGACTGGCTGGCGCTCAGCTCGGCCTTCAGCACCTCCACCCGGTTGCCGTTGTCATCCAGGTAATAACCGGTCAGCAGGCGATCGCCGCTGAATTCGAAGCTGAGCGCATGACCGTCGCTACGCAGATCACTGCCATTGAGGCGCGCCAGGGTGCCCGCCTGATCGGCGAAGGCGACGGAGTCCGCCAGCAGGGGATCGGCCTGATGGCCGACCAGGAACTGGCTCTGCCCGACCACGGCCCCCTGATCGGTGAAGGCATCCTCGGTCAGGGTGATGGGCGTCAGCGTGAAGTCGGGCGGGGTGCTGTCCACCAGCTTGATATCGAGGTTGGCATTGACCAGGTCCCCGTCGCTGTCGCGATACTCCAGCGAGAACGGCAGGCTCAGGCTGTCCTGGCCGTGATCCAGACTCTGGTTCCAGACGATGCGGTAGCTGCCGTCATTGGCCAGGGTCAGGGTGAACACGGTCGCGCCGCCGGCGGTGGCGGTGAGGGTCTGGCCGCTTAGCTGATAGCTCAGGGCCGAGCCCTGGCTGGTGAGGCCCAGATCCTGGAGCGCGCCTTGATCCGCGGCGAAGCCCACCTGCAGATTGCCATCCATGCCGGCGCCGGTATGCAGGGAGCCGGTGGCGCTGACGGGGCCGTCGGCCAGGTCGGCCTCGGACAGGGTCAGGGTGTCGCTCTGACCAATCAGCGGGGCACCGTCGATCACCCGGTTGCCCGCGAGATCGGTCACCTCGGCCCGCACCTCATAGGGGCCTGAGAGGCTGGAGAGGTCCAGCCCGTTCAGCTGCCAGCGGCCGTCGCTGCCCACCAGGGCAGCGCCGCTGTAGAGCGTCTGGCCGTTCTGGCCAATCAGGGTGATGGTGACGCTCTGGCCCGCCTCCACCTGGGTGGTGCTGCCACTCAGGGTGACGTTGTCGTGACCCAGGATGTTCTGGGTGTCGAGATCGTCGATGTCGATACCGGCCCGGGTATCGACGGTCACGGTCAGGATGTCGCTGGCCCGGTTGCCCGCGATGTCGACCGAGTCGACGCGAAAATCATAGGCACCGTCGGCCATGTCACTGGGGATCTGATATTGCCAGTTGCCGTTGCCATCGACGGTGAGCACGGTCAGAACCTTGCCCCCCAGGCTCAGGGTGACGGTGGCGCCGGGCTCCCCCTTGCCTTGCAGCAGCGGGGTGGTGTCGCGGGTCAGGTCGTCCACCTGGCTGGCGCCGGTGTCGCTCTCGTCGCTCAGGTCGAGGGTGATGGTGGTGATGGTGTCGAGCAGGGTCTGGCCGAGATCGCTGGCCCGGTTGCCTGCCGCATCCTGGGTATCGGCCTGGATGCTGAGGGGGCCGTCCACCAGCTTACCGGTGACGTCACCGAAATCGGCCTCCCAGACGAAGCCGGGCAGCACCACAGTGGTGGTGGTGAGGCGATTGCCATCCTGATCGATCAGGGTAACGGTGACGGTCTGGCCCACCTCGACGTCTTCGACCGTGCCGCGGATGATGACCCCGGTGGCCTCGTCGGCATTGATGATGTTGTCCAGGGTCTGGGGTTCGGTGATGGTGATCTCGGCGACCTGATCCTGATCTTCCACGTAAGGATCGTCATTGCCCTGAGGCAGGAGCTGGTGGTCGGTATCAAACCCGGCCTCGGCCAAGGTGGCATCGTTGGCTCTGTCCACCACCACGAAGCCGCCGGCACTGGAGCCGACGACACCGCCACCGGTGGCGGCGGCCGCGTTGCCGGCCGCGGTCTCTTCAAACACCGCGGTCGGGTCGGCCCCCTGGCGGATGGCCTCCTGCAGGCTGGCCAGCTCGGGATCCACCGCGGCGGTCTGCGCCCCCGGTACCGGGTCGGGTTGAGCAAGTTCATGAGTCTCGCCGGCGGGATCGGCCAGCTCGAATCGCCCATCGGATTCGGCGAGCAGACGCTCGCCAGGCTGCAACTGCATCCCCAGGGTGGCACGGCGCGTGGAGCCGTCGGCATCCATGACAAGCACGGTGCCCTCCAGTTGCGTGATAAGGGTCGGTTTCTCGATTCGCAGCTCAGCCATATATCCTCCAACTCATGAACACGGACTCCTTCGTCTTGATATGAAGGAAGGCGTGGTAAATAGACGGCTATTTTACCGTCTCGAGCCGCAGAGATCCCTTCGACATTTTCGAAAATATCGAAAGAAAACCCCCTCTAACGTCCTATTTAATTCAGCAAAACGTTCGCGTCAGCGCAAAATAACCCTGGAGTGATTAATTTAGCCGCTATTGGCACCGAACATGGCTCTCTTGGCACCCATTTATACGACAACTACTGACATCGAGCTCATTCGGAGATGGTTCTCCATTATTTCAACAGCCTGACTGGAGCCCCTGCCAAGCGGCATGGAAAGTGAATTTAAATTCAAACAGGCCTGACGATTCAGAGAGGCGAACACAGCCCGCACGCCCCTGGCCTCCATCGGCAGCGCCTGCGTCCCTCCTCTACCTGCACGTCTCTCATTGCGGCGCGACATTCGGCACTAAAGCCTCAATACAGTTAAAGAATTAAACCTGGATCTCATTTCTGGCATTTGCCTGCATCGGCAATTGATCTAGCGCAAAGGCGCCGGTGATTAATCATCATCCATATTACCCATTTGGTATCATCCCCCTCGAGCAATCGTATAAAAAGCATTGTTTATGCATCAATAACAATTAATCGACCTGCCATGCCCATCGCCGATGAGCACAGATGTCCACGCAACAAGATGGAACGGTCAGGTCCGGCAATGATATTTATCTGGGAGTGATGACCGTGGGTTCACACAACAAGCTATTCAGGCCGGGCCTCGCCGCCCTGCTACTGACCACCCTGCTGAGCACCGGCAGTTGGGCACAGGCCGATGAGGCCAAGGGCAAGATCGAGGCGCGCAGCGAGCTGTTTGCCAAGGATCACGCCGATCAGTTCAACAGCTGGGAGTCGACCAGCGAGAGCCGGGAGCGCACCGACGCCCTGGCCGAAGATCCCCAGATGGTGGTGCTCTGGGCCGGCTACCCCTTCTCCAAGGATTACAACAAGCCGCGCGGTCACTTCTACGCCCTGACCGACGTGCGGGAGAGCCTGCGCACCGGTGCCCCCAAGACCGCCGAGGATGGCCCGCTGCCCATGGCGTGCTGGAGCTGCAAGGGACCGGACGTCGCCCGCGTCATCGATGAGAAGGGCGAGGATGGCTACTTCAAGGGGATGTGGGCCAAGGGTGGCCCCGAGATCGTCAACACCATCGGCTGCGCCGACTGCCATGACACCGCCTCGAAGGAGTTCAAGGAGGGCAAACCCGCCCTGCACCTCTCCCGTCCCTATGCCGACAGAGCCATGACCGCCATCGACAAGCCGTTCAAGCAGCAGGGTCGCTTCGATCAGCAGTCCCAGGTGTGCGGCCAGTGCCACGTGGAGTACTACTTCAACGGCCCCACCAAGGCGGTGAAATTCCCCTGGGACAAGGGCACCACGGTCGAGCAGATGGAAGAGTACTACGACGAGATCGGTTTCTCCGACTGGGTCCATGCCCTCTCCAAGACCCCCATGCTCAAGGCACAGCACCCCGAATACGAGACCTGGCGCGCCGGGATCCACGGCCAGAACAACGTCGCCTGCGTCGACTGCCACATGCCCAAGGTGCAGAACGAGCAGGGCAAGGTCTACACGGATCACAAGGTGGGTAACCCCTTCGATCGCTTCGAGCAGACCTGCCGCAACTGCCACACCCAGAGCAAGGAGATGCTGCAAGGGGTCGTCAAGCAGCGCAAGGATGCGGTGACCGAGATCAAGCTCAAGGTCGAGAAGCAGCTGGTGCACGCCCACTTCGAGGCCAAGGCGGCCTGGGATGCCGGTGCCACCGAGGCCGAGATGAAGGACATCCTGCAGGACATCCGTCACGCCCAATGGCGCTGGGACTTCTCCATCGCCTCCCACGGGGTGCAGATGCACGCCCCGGAAGTGGCGCTGCGCATGCTGGGCACCGCCCTGGACAAGGCCGCCGATGCCCGCACCAAGCTGGCTCGCCTGCTGGCCGCCAAGGGGATCAGCCACGAGATCGCCATTCCTGACATCTCCACCAAGGAGAAGGCCCAGGCCGCCCTCGGCATGGACATGAAGCAGATGAATGCCGACAAGGCCCAGTTCCTCAAGACCACAGTCCCTGCCTGGGAAGCCGAGGCCAAGGCGGCCGGACGGCTCGCACAGTAACGAGGCCTGCGGGCCCGCAAGCCGGGCCCGCAGCTGGATGGAGGCTTCCTATGGGTGATTTAACGATGGATTTCTTACGATTGATGCTGATGGCAGCCATGCTGCTCACCAGCCTGCAGGGCCAGGCCGCGGACAGCGCCGCCGCCCCGGCCGCACTGCCCCAGACACATGAAGTGGAGTTCTTGCGCAACCCCGACAAGGCCTGCACCGACTGCCACAAGGAGCAGCAGGAGGGCATGCACGGCAAGCATGGCCAGGCGACCAACCCCAACAACCTGGCGCCTGTGACCTGCACCAACTGTCACGGCAACCCCTCCCCCCAGCACCGGGAAGGGGTCAAGGATGTGATGCGCTTCAGCGACAGCTTCAATGAGAAGCAAGGTGACAATGGCTATCCCATCGCGGAGCAGAACGGGGTCTGCATGAGCTGCCACGAGCCCAAACCGCTGCGCGAGGCGCTCTGGGCCCACGATGTGCACGCCAGCAAACTCAGCTGCACCAGCTGTCATGCTCTGCACCCGGCCAAGGAGCCCATGGTGGGCATCCCGGAAAAATCCCGCATCAAGCTCTGCGTCGACTGCCACAGCAAGCAGCATGAAGCCAAGGCGGCCGGCCTGCAGGTCAATGCGGGCAAGGAGGCACCATGAGCTGCTCTCGCCGTCAGTTTATGGCTGGCATGGGAGCGGGTGCGCTGATCATGATGACGGGCCCTGCTCGCGCCAACGCCGGCACCCTCGCCCACAGCCAGACCATAGACGGGGTGCGTTACGGCATGCTGCACGACGAGACGGCCTGCATCGGCTGCACCGCCTGCATGGATGCCTGCCGGGAGGTGAACCAGGTGCCACAGGGGGTCTCGCGCCTCGAGATCCTCCGCACCGGCCCCGTCGGCGAGTTCCCCAACGCCGACTACCACTTCTTTCGCAAGTCCTGCCAGCACTGTGACAACGCCCCCTGCGTGCACGTCTGCCCGACCGGCGCCTCCCACATTCGTGCGGAGGACGGCATCGTCGACGTGAACCCGGATCTCTGCGTCGGCTGCATGTATTGCCTGGCGGCCTGCCCCTATCAGGTGCGCTTCATCAACCCGGTAACCCGGGTCGCCGACAAGTGCGACTTCTGCCGCAAGACCAACCTGGCCCAGGGCAAGGAGCCCGCCTGCGTGGCCTCCTGCCCCACCAGGGCGCTGGTGTTCGGCAATCTGGATGATCCGGGCAGCCCGATTGCAAAACGGCTGGTGAAGGAGACCACCTATCGCTACAAGCAGGCGCTCGGCACTTCGCCCAAGATGTACCGCGTGCCCAAAGGGGAGATCAAGTCATGACGATGCAAGCCGCATTTCACTTCCCTTCACTAGTCTGGGACTGGCCAATCGCCATCTACCTGTTCCTGCTCGGCATCTCCGCCGGGGCCACCAGCCTCTCGGTGCTGCTGCGCAGGAAAGGGGCCGGCAGCGAGAGCGGCATCATCAAGGCGACCGCCCTGTTGGCGCCGCTGTGCGTGATGCTGGGGCTGTTGATCCTCATCTTCCACCTGGCCCGCCCCTGGACCTTCTGGAAGCTGATGTTCCACTACCAGTTCGATTCTGTGATGTCGATGGGGGTCATGCTGTTCCAGCTCTATATGGCGGTGCTGTTCGCCTGGCTAGGGGTGGTGTTCAGGGCCGAGATCGAGGCGCTGCGCAGCCGCTTGTTCAAGCAGAAGTTCGCCTTCGTGGACGGCCTGATAGGCCTGCTGGCCCGGGTCGAGCGGTTGATGGCGCCGCTGCTGTTGTTGCTGGCGGTGCTGCTCGGTGCCTACACCGGCTTCCTGCTCTCGGCGCTGAAGACCTATCCGCTGCTGAACAACCCCGTGTTGCCGGTGCTGTTCCTGGTGTCCGGCATCGGCTCGGGGATAGCCGCCACCATCCTGCTGGCGGTAACGCTCTTTAAAGAGGATCACCACAGTGCGGGGGTGCACTTCGTGCATCGCTTCGAGCGCCCGCTGCTGGCGGTGGAGATACTGCTGCTGATCTGCTTCTTCACCGGCCTCTATTTTGGCGGCGGTCAGAAGGAGGTGGCCATGTGGGCCGCCATCGGCGGCGGCTTCTGGTCCCAGGTGTTCTGGGTCGGGGTGGTCGGCATCGGCATGCTGTTGCCCCAGTTGCTCGGCCTGCTCACCCCGGCCCCATTGCGGGAGAGGCGCGGCCACCTGGTGCTGGTCTGCAGCCTGACCCTGCTCGGCGTCTTGCTGTTGCGTTACTTCGTGCTCTATGCCGGCCAGATGACGGTGGTATAAGGAAAAACCACAAGCGCCAGTCGCCCCGGGCGGCTGGCGCTTGTCCATTGTTGAAGCCCCGCGGTTTCTGGTCATGCCACAGCCTCTGTCACCTCAGACGGCGGATGCGGCATGACCTGATTGGATTCTGGATGTTGGAGGTTGTGTGCTGGCCGAGCTGGGCTATCTCTCACTGTTGTTGGCGACGGCGCTGTCTCTGGTGCAAGGCACCCTGCCCTGGCTGGGGCTGAGACTCGCCTCGCGCCCGCTGCTCGGCTGCGCCAAACCGCTGGCGCTGCTCAATGCCGCCCTGCTCGGGGCGGCGCTGGGGCTGCTCGCCATCGGTTTTGGTCAAAACGACTTCACCCTGGTGTATGTGGCCCAGCACGCCAACAGCGCCCTGCCCATGGGCTTCAAGCTCGCGGCCGTGTGGGGCGGCCACGAGGGCTCCATGCTGTTCTTCGTGTTTGCGCTGGCGCTTTGGGGCGCCTTGGTGGCGCTCTGCTCGGCGCGGGTTGATCCGCTGATCAGCGTGCGGGTGCTGGCCATCATGGGGCTCATCGTCGGGCTGTTCGGCCTCTACACCCTCGCCTTCTCCAGCCCGTTTGACCGGCAGTTCCCGGGGCCGCTGGAGGGCCGCGATCTCAATCCCATGCTGCAGGACATCGGCCTCATCATCCATCCGCCCCTGCTCTACCTCGGGTACGTGGGTTTCGCGGTCAACTTCGCCTTCGCCATGGCGGCGCTGCACTCGGGCCGGCTGGATGGCGCCGTCGCCCACTGGAGCCGCCCCTGGGCACTCGGCTCCTGGGTGTTTCTCACCGCCGGCATCGTGCTTGGCTCCTGGTGGGCCTATTACGAGCTCGGCTGGGGCGGCTGGTGGTTCTGGGATCCGGTGGAGAATGCCTCCCTGCTGCCCTGGCTGCTGGGAGCCGCCCTCTTGCACGCCCTCGTCGTCTGCGAGAAGCGCGGCGCCTACGGCCACGGTGTGCTGCTGCTCTCCATCTTCACCTTCTCCCTGAGCCTGCTCGGCACCTTCGTGGTGCGCTCCGGGGTGCTCACCTCGGTGCATGCCTTCGCGGTGGATCCCAACCGCGGCCTGACCCTGCTGTTGCTGCTCGGCCTGCTGCTCACCACGGCGCTCACCCTGTTTGCGCTGCGGGCCGATACCCGCGCCCCCTACGCCCGCTTCGGTTTCTGGTCAAAGGAGGGGCTGCTCGGCGCCGCCGTCCTGCTGCTCTGCGTGGCCTGTGCCAGCGTGCTGCTCGGCACCTTCTACCCCATGGTGTTCAAGTCGCTGCACCTGGGCTCGCTCTCGGTGGGCGCCCCCTATTTCAATGCCATCTTCGTGCCGCTGGCGCTGGTGCTGATGACGCTGATGACCCAGATCCCGCGCCTGCGCTGGCAGGGACTGAAGGCCAGCTCCCCCATCAAGACCTTGCTGCCACTGCTGCTGGGCATGCTGGGGGGCGGCCTGCTCAGCCTCGGTTATCGCGAGCAGGGAGCGCTCAGCTGGACTAGCCTCGCCGCCAATGTGGTCAGCCTCTGGCTGCTGGCGAGCCTGCTGCTCAACTTCCCTTTCAAGTCGGGCGCCCTGAGTGCCGTCCGGCTGGGGAGCCTGCTGGCCCACCTCGGGGTGGCGGTGTGCGCCCTCGGCATCAATCAGGTGAGCCACCACAGCCAGGAGGGGGGCACGGTGCTCAAGCCGGGCAGCCCTTACTCGCTCGGTGCCTATGAGTTTCGTTATGAGGGGAGCGAGCCGCTGCTCGGCCCCAACTACACCGCCGAGCGCATCACCCTCAGCGTGCACCGGGAGGGCAAGGAGGTGGCCCGGCTGCAGCCGGAGCGACGCCACTACAGCGTGCGCACCATGAACATGAACGAGCCCGGCATCGCCTGGGGCCTGTTTGGCGATCTCTACGTGGTGCTGGGGGAGAAGATGGGGCCGGACGCTTATGCCATGCGCCTGCACCACAAACCGCTGGTGCGCTGGATCTGGCTGGGGGGCCTGCTGATGATGACGGGCGGCGCCCTGCGTTTGCTGGGTCGCCGCCCGCTGCTGGCGGCCCAATGTCCCTCCGCCAGTCAGGCATGCAATATCTCGCCGGGCCAAACCCGCCAACCCGAGGAGGCACAATGAGCCGGCTACGCCTCTTTATCCCTCTGCTACTGACCCTGGGCCTCGGCACCCTGCTCTGGCTCGGGCTGGGCAACGATCCCTACGGCCAGGACGAGGCGACCCTGGGCCGCGGCCTGCCCGACTGGCAGAGCGCGGATCTGTTTGACGGTGATCCCATCCACACCCAGGCCCTCAAGGGGGAACCCTTCGTGCTCAACGTCTGGGCCAGCTGGTGCCCCAACTGCCGCGCCGAACACCCGCTGCTGGCCGAGCTGGCGGGCACAGTGCCGCTCTATGGCCTCAACTACAGAGACAAGGGGGACGCGGCCCGTGCCTGGCTGAAGGCGGCAGGCAACCCCTATAACGCCGTGCTGGCGGATCCGGACGGCAAGTTGGCGCTGGAGCTCGGCGTCTATGGCACCCCTGAGACCTATCTGTTCGATGCGGACGGCACCCTGCTCAGCCGTCACACCGGCGAGCTGACCTGGGAGATCTGGCAGCGCCAGTTTGTACCGCTGTTGGCTCAAGCCCAGGCCAAGGCCCGCACCTGGGCTCAACGCCGGACCAACCCAGCGGAGGCTACCCCATGAGACGCGGCGCCATCCCCCGCTTCCTCGGCGCCTGGCTGGGCCCCCTCTCTCTGACCGCCCTGCTCCTTGGCATCAGCCTGACGGCCCTGGCCAGCGGGGTCGATACCTATCAATTCCGCCACCCCGAATTGCAGAGCCGCGCCCAGGAGCTGGCCCGCGCCCTGCGCTGCCCCCAATGCCAGAACCAGAACCTGGTGGAGTCCAACTCCCCCATCGCCCGGGATCTGCGGCTCGAGGTCTACCGCTGGGTGGACGAGGGGCAGAGCGACGAGCAGGTGATCGCCCACATGACGGCCCGCTTCGGCGACTTCGTGCGCTACGATCCCCCCCTCAAGGCCGGCACGGCGCTGCTCTGGGCCGGCCCGCTGCTGCTGTTGCTGCTGGCACTGCTGCTCCTGCGCCGCAGCCTGCAGCGCAGGTACCAGGCGCGGGCCCCCTTGCTCGGCTACCAGCCGCAGGGGGCTCCCGCCCAGGATCCCAGGGCCGAGCTCAATCGGCTGATCATGGTGGAGCAGCAGGCCGGACTGGCCCCGCACTCGCGCCTCCATCGGGAGCTGGAGCAGGCACGGCTCGCCAATGCCACCCCAGCTGCCGAGCAAGCCTTGCGGGCCAGACTCGCAGACTCGGGCCCCCTCAGGCCCCTGCCCTGGCTGCTGCTGGGCATGGTGCTGCTGGCGCTGGTCATCGGTTTCTATGCCAGCACAGGCCGCTATCAGGTCTGGCAGGCCTATCAGTCGCGCCCCGATCCCCTGGCGGGGCTGAGCCCCCGGGATCTGCAGGACAAGGAGCTCGGCGCTCTGCATCGGCGGCTGCAAGACAACCCCCGGGATCTCGATGGCTGGGCCGAGCTCGGTCAGCTCTATCTCTATCGGGACGAATACGAGGACGCCTGGCTCGCCTATCAGCGGCTCGCCCTGTTGGAAGGGGGTGCCAGCGCCGCCACCCTGGCCGCCCAGGCCACGGTGCGCTACTACCAGGCGGGCCAGCGGCTCACCCCGGAGGCCAGCCGCCTGCTCGATGCCTCGCTCGCGCTCGACAGCGGCGAAGTGAGCGCCCTGATGTTGCAGGCCTCCGATCACTTCCTGCACGGCCGCTACGGCGACGCCATCGCCCTGTGGCAGCGGCTGCTCGATGGCGAGCGCCAACGCATCAACCGCGCCGCCCTGATCCAGGCCATCCAGACCGCCCGCATCATGGGGGGATAATCGAATTGGGAGATGCGGATGCAGAAGATGGCGCAAGCGCATCGATCAAATCCATAATGCACACCCTGATTGAGCAACCCCAAGGTGCCCACATGATCCCCATTCGCTGTCATGCCGTTGCCGGTGTGGCGCTATCTGAAATCGATGGCCAGACCAAGATGCTGCTGATGAACAGGGTCAAGGGCGGCTTCTGGTGCCATGTGGCGGGTACGGTCGAGGCGGGGGAAACCGGCTGGCAGACCATAGTGCGCGAATTTGGCGAGGAGACCGGCATCGCGGTCTCCGAGCTGTATAACGGCGAATATCTGGAGCAGTTTTACGAGGCGGCCTCGAATACTGTGATGGTGGTGCCGGTCTTCGTGGTCTATTGCCCACCCAACCAGCGGGTGCGGCTCAACGACGAGCACACCGAGTATCGCTGGTGCACCCTGACCGAGGCCAAGACGCTGGTAAGCTTTCCCGGCCAGAAGGCGCTCTACGACCACGTCTGGCACTACTTCGTGGCCAGCCGCCCCTCGGCGCTGATGAAGGTCAATATCGACCCATAGCCCCGAGCGCCAGCGGCCATGCCTGCCCTGTGCGGCATCTCTCGCTCCATCTCCTCGAGGCAAGGATATGCCTCCCGCCAGGGACTATGGGCGTGTCATCTTGCCACGGTTTTTTCAATCCCGAGTGACATTCAGGGACCTGGCTGGGGATGAGGCGACAAGGGGCGTAAAGTGGTAACGGATGGCCATAACAGGCATAAAGATAGTGCACCGCCATGGCGGTGAAAACCCGGGGTCATCAGACCCATCCATGGCCCTGTATTGCCGCATGGGATGGCGCCGTAGTCGCCAGGCGGCTTATTTCAAGACGCGCCACCCCATAAAAATGAAAAAAGGGAACTTTTGGCATTGTGAAGCGTCAGTTCCCGTCATATAACTTAGCCAAATATCCCTGTGAGTCGTAGTAGAGCCCAATCATGAACCTTCGCCCTTTTCTTCCTGTGCTGCTCGGTGCCTTCCTACTTCCCGTCAGCATGGAAAGCGCCCATGCCAATCCATTTTCTGCGACCTCCTCCTCCACCAACAGCCTGATCCAGACACGCAACAACCTCTCATTGAGTTCGGATGCGTTCGTGGTTGCCAACTCCCGCACCGGCGAGATCCTGGCCGAGCGCAACGCCGACCGGGTGATGCCGATCGCCTCCATCACCAAGCTGATGACGGCGCTGGTGGTGCTGGATGGCAATCAACGCCTCGCCGACCCCATCACCGTCACCATGGACGATGTGGACAGGATCAAGGGCACCGGCTCGCGCCTGGCCATCGGTTCGCGCCTGAGCCGTGCCGACATGCTGCACATCGCCCTGATGTCGTCGGAGAACCGCGCCGCCTCGGCCCTGGCGAGGCACTACCCGGGTGGCCGCCGCGCCTTTGTCGAGGCGATGAACGCCAAGGCTCGCATGCTCGGCATGTGGGACACCCACTTCGCCGACAGCACGGGGCTCAATCCGCGCAACGTCTCCAGCGCCCACGATCTCGCCAAGCTGGCGGCCACCGCCTCCAGCTACCCGCTGATCCGCCAGTACACCTCCACCGAACACAGGCTGGTGCGCAACGGCAAACGCCAGATGCAATACCACAACTCCAACCGGCTGGTGCGGGAGGGCAACTGGCCCATTCTGGTCTCCAAGACCGGCTATATCCGCGAGGCGGGCCGTTGCCTGGTGATGGGCACCACCGTCAGCAACGAACCCGTGATCATGGTGCTGCTGCACGCTGATACCACAGCCGAGCGGGTCGCCGATGCCAAGCGGATCAAGACCTGGCTGGAGACTTCTGGCCGCATGACCCTGACCGCCCAATCCACGCCGCAGACCAAGCTCTTCTCGGCGCCCTAAGCCCTCAGACTCCCCGCCAACACCGCAGGCCATACGCCCTGCGGTGTTTTGTTATCTGCTCGCCAGGCGGGCGCCCTCGGCCAGCGCCCGGCGGGGTCGCCTGCATTGGCCGATCTCGGCCTGCCTCTCCCCCGTTTTTCCGCAGCATCAAACATCAACGAAACATGAATGGCCATGATGAAGCACTGGCGTTGAATGTTAAGGTGGTGATAAATCACATTTTCAAGCCATCGGATTTGCCGATCCCGCTACCGATGATAACGTGATGGGCAACCGGCGATCTCGGCTCGCAGTCGGCGAGGTTGCAGCAGGATTCAACATGCACAAAGGATGATGTGATGAAGATTGTCGTATTGGGTGGCGGGGTGATTGGGGTGACCAGCGCCTGGTATCTGGCCAGGGCGGGTCATCAGGTGACCCTGCTGGAGCGACAAAGCGGTGTCGCGCTCGAAACCAGCCATGCCAATGCGGGCCAGATCTCCCCCGGCTACGCCTCCCCCTGGGCGGCGCCCGGCATCCCGCTCAAGGCGGCGAAATGGCTGCTGCAGAAGCATGCCCCCTTCACGGTCAGGCCCACCTCGGATCCCTTCCAGCTCAGCTGGATGCTGAAGATGTTCGCCAACTGCACCCCGGCGGCCTATGCCACCAACAAGGGGCGCATGGTGCGCCTCGCCGAGTACAGCCGTGACTGCATGAAGCAACTGCGCGATGAGCTGGCGCTGGACTATGAGGGGCGCCAGCTCGGCACCCTGCAGCTGTTTCGCAACGCGGCGCAACGGGAGGCCAGCAAGCGGGACATCGCCGTGCTGGAAGAGTACGGCGTCCCCTATCAGGCGCTCGATGCCGACGGCTGCGAAGGGGCCGAGCCGGCCCTGGCCCGGGTGCGCGGCAAGATAGTCGGCGGTCTGCGGCTGCCCGGCGATGAGACCGGCGACTGCTTCCGCTTCACCCAGGCACTGGCGGCCGAGGCGCAACGGCTGGGCGTGGAGTTTGTCTTCAACTGCGCCATCGATGAGGTCGAGCTGGCGGCGGGTCGCGCCGTGGCGGTGCGGGCCGGCGAGCGACGCTGGCAGGCCGATGCCATCGTCTGCGCCCTCGGCAGCTACGGCACCGGCTTGCTGCGCCCGCTCGGGATAGCGCTGCCCGTCTACCCGGTCAAGGGCTACTCCCTCACCCTGCCGATGATCGATGCCGAGGCGGCGCCGCGCAGCACTGTGCTGGACGAAACCTACAAGGTCGCCATCACCCGCTTCGATGAGCGGATCCGGGTCGGCGGCATGGCCGAGCTCAGCGGCTTCAACCTGGCGCTCAATCCCAAGCGTCACGACACCCTGGCCATGGTGGTCAGGGATCTCTTCCCGGGCGGTGGCGATCTCGCCCGGGCCGAATTCTGGACCGGGCTGCGCCCCATGACGCCGGACGGCACCCCGCTGGTGGGCCCCAGCCCTATCCCTGGGCTCTGGCTCAACACCGGCCACGGCACCCTGGGCTGGACCATGGCTGCGGGCTCGGGCCAGCTGCTGGCGGATCTCATCGGGGGCAAGGTGCCCGCCATCAGTGACGAGGGGCTGACCCTGGCACGCTATGGCTGAGCCCCTGGCGGCCCCCCACAGAGGCCATGACGCCTTATGCAAGAGGGAGTGCCTGGCACTCCCTCTTGTCATCCCGCCCATTCTGCTCCTTCAAGCTCCCCTCGCCGTCAGCCCGGGCAGCGACTGCCAGACCCGCTCGGGATCGGGCTCCTCGATGGCCGCCGCCACCAGCCGCTCACTCCAGCCGCGATGCAGCAGCCAGACCCGCTGCCCCAGCGCTCCCTGCTCCTTGGCGTACTGCTTCACCACGTCCGCCGTCCGGTAGAAGTAGCGCACCAGCACCTCCAGCTCGGGATCGGGCCAGCGGCAGCCGAAATGACGCAGCCGCTCGGACCAGAAGGCAATCTGGCCCCGCTCGTGCTCCTGCTCGACCTCGTGCAGAGCCGGGATCAGATCCATCGCCTGCCAGAGCGCGCCATAGCCGACGAAGCGGCTGTCCAGCGCGTCCAGCGCCTGATCCAGCAGCAGCAGGGTCTGCGGCCAGCTATGGGCCTGTTGCCGGATCTCCTCCTGCGCCTGACAGACCGCCGCCAGCCAGTCCATGGCGAGCCGGCAGATGATGGCCTCCTTGTTCGGGAACAGGTGATAGAGCGACTTGATGCCCACCCCGGCGCGGGCGGCGATGGCATTGGTGTTGAGGGCCGCAAACCCCTGCTCATGCAGCAGCGTCAGGGTGGCCTGCTCGATGCGGGTCACGACCTCCTGGCTACGTTGCTGCCTAGGTTGGCGCCGCATGCACAGCGCGCTCGGCAATGAATGATCCGGCATTGGCTTCCCTACTCCATGGCGACTGGTTGTCATAACTACATGATGAGACAAGGTAAACACAAGTCAAAAAAAGTGCAGTAATCACTGGCATTTTTCAGAATAGCTGCAATAAACATAAGTGCTCATATATGCAGTAAAAACTGCAATTAACTAAAGGAGAGCATGCAATGGATAGCAAACAGACCAGATTCAGGCTGAGTGTCGCCGCCATGTTGGTGGGCGGCCTGCTCGGCTGCCAGCAGGACAGCAGTGAGCCCCCGCAGGAAAATACGCTCTATCTCAACGGCAAGATCCACACCCAGGACGGGCAGCGCAGCCAGGCCGAGGCCATGGTGGTCAGCGAGGGCAAGTTCACTTACGTGGGCTCCCGCGAGGGGGCCGAGGCCCTCAAGACCAGCGCCACCAAGGTGGTGGATCTGAACGGCAAGATGGTGCTGCCTGGCCTGCACGACAACCACATCCACCTGCTCGGCACCGTAGCACTGGACATGTGCGATCTCGACGGCCAGAGCATCGATCTGGACCAGCTGGCCGCCAAGGTCAAGGAGTGCTTGCCCCGTTATGCGCCGAAACCCGGTGACTGGCTGGTGATCAATCAGTGGTCCCCCTACGATGGCAACACCCCGACCCCGAGCTATGCCACCCTGCTGGCGACCCTGGATGCCATGGCACCGGACAATCCGGTGATGCTGGCCGGGGTCGACGGCCACGCCGGCGCCTACAACTCCCGGGCGCTGGCGCTGGCGCAGGACAAGGATGGCAATGTCGTCGGCCTCAACACCACCACCCTGGCGCCGGGCGGCGTGTTCGCCGACTTCATCCCCTATGTGGACCTGACCAGCGGGGTGATCCGGGACGCGGCCCGCAGCGCCATTCCGGTGCCCGACAGCGGTGTGCTGAGCGCCAGCGGCGATCAGGCCGCCGCCCAATACGACAAGATCCTGCCCGCCATCTCCGAGCTGATGGCCTCGCGCGGCATCACCGGGGTGCAGGATGCCTGCTCCTCCGACTTCATCCGCCAGCGACTGCTCAACATGGAGGCGCAGGATCTGCTGCACATGCGCGTCACCGCCGCCACCTGCTTCCACGACGATGATTTCAGCGGCAAGCTCGATCTCGCAGGCCACCTGGCCAAGGCCAAAGAAGTCAGGGAGAGCTTCGCCGAGGATCCGCTGATCAAGGCCGACGCGGTCAAGATCTTCCTCGATGGCGTGATCGAAGGGGATCCCTTCACGGACCCCGTCTTCCTGCCCAATGCCGGCATGCTGGAGAACTACCACCGTCCCCATCTGGCCATGGATCCCGACAGTGCCGAGGTCACCATCACCGCCGACAGCGAGGACGCCGGCAGCAACGGCATCGTCAACTACAGGGATGCGGATCTGAAGCGCTACGTCGGCGCCCTCGACGAGGCGGGCTTCAGTATCCACATGCACAGCATCGGCGATCGCAGCACCCGGATGGCACTGGATGCACTCGAGGCGGCCCGCGCCAGCAACGGCGATCACGGCATTCCCCACACCCTGGCTCACTTGCAGGTGGTTCATCCCGACGATCAGAAGCGCCTTGGCGATCTCGGGCTCTATCTCACCTTCACCTACGCCTGGACCACGCCCCAGCTCGCCTACGACATGCTGGTCAGCCCCTTCATCCAGCCGACCAAGGTGGGACAAAGCTTGAGCGAGGCGATCTACGATCCCCTTGGCTATCTGCATGAGGCCCTCTATCCGGTCGAGAGCACCCGCAAGGCCGGCGCCGTGCTGGTGGCGGGCAGCGATGCGCCGGTGGACAGCCGGGATCCCCGCCCCTTCGAGAACATGGCCGCCGGCATCATGAAGGCGGCGGATGGCAAGGATGACTATCGTGCCAACCAGCGCATCTCCCTCTCCGAGATGCTGGCCGCCTACACCATCAACGGCGCCAAGGCGGTTCGCCAGGGGGACATCACCGGCTCCATCGAGGTGGGCAAGTCGGCGGACTTCATCGTGCTCGATCGGGATCTGTTCGCCCTGGTCAACGCCGGGACGCCGGATCAGATTGCAGAAACCCAAGTCGAGCGGACGGTGTTTCAGGGGGAGACGGTCTACGGCACCCAGTGACCCAAAACGAAACGGGCCCCGCGAGGGGCCCGTTGCTTATGTGCCTGAGGAGGCAGGTTCATCGACCAAGCCGGGCTGCAGGGCCAGGGTAAAGAGGGCGGCCACCATGTCCGACTGGGTCAGGATCCCCACCAAGCGTTCCCCGTCCATCACCGGCATGTGGTGCAGCCCGCCATCGGAGAAGGCCGCCACCAGATCGTAGAGCGGCTGATAGCGCCGGGCCATGCGCACCTCCCGGGTCATCAGATCCCCCACCCTATGTTGCTCGAAGCAGGCGGCCGCCCTCGGCAGCTGCCGCTCCCGGTCGATCATGAGATCGTGCAGGGTGAGGATGCCGACCAGCCGCTGCGCCTCATCGACCACCGGCAGCGCCTTGACCCTGTGCCGGGAAAGCAGCTCCCATGCCGCCATGGCCGACGCCTCCGGCGAGGTGACGATGAGATCCCGCGACATCACATCCTGACAGCGTACCGTGCCCACCCGCTCGCGCAGGGCGTGCAACTGCGCCTCCTGCAGCAGCTCCTGCAGATCCTGGCGGCTAATGTCGAGCAGCTCGCCGTGCTTCTCCAGGGCGAAGTCGATGTCCGTGGCCTGGGTCGCCAGCCGGGCGCTCGGCTCGGGATCCGCCGTCTGGTGGCGGTTGGGGGCCGCCTTGCCGCCGTTGGGGTAACGGCGCCCCAGCAGGCGGTTGTAGAGCAGGCCGAGGCTCAGCAGCAGGAGCGAATTGATCAGCACAGGCAACAGCACATAGCCCAGTCCGAGCTGGCGGATCCCCTCACCGCCGATGACGGCGGTCAGCGCCACGGCCCCGCCGGGGGGATGCAGGCTGCGGGTGAGGAACATGGCCGCGATGGCCAGCATCACCGCCAGCGCCGCGGCGAGCGCCGGATCCGGGATCAGGCTGGCACTCACCACCCCCATCAGCGCCGAGACCCCGTTGCCCACGACGATGGACCAGGGCTGGGCCAGCGGACTGGCCGGGGCGGCGAACAGCAACACGGCGGAGGCGCCCATGGGGGCGATCAGCCAGTGGGCATCTATCCCCAGCGCCCACTGACACAGCCAGCCGGTGCCGAGCAACCCGAGGAAGGCGCCCATGGCGCCGTAACCACACTCTTTGAGGCCGGTATTGGTCGATACCGGAAAAAAATCCCTGAACTGCATCCTGCTCCCGCCGACGATAACATCTATTTAAAATGCGCAATTTTAGCGAGAAGCCGTGGCAAAAGGCCAGCCCGTCGTGCGCGGCATTGCATGAAGGCTGCAAAGCCCGCCCTGCCCCACATGCTGGCCTCCTCGTCTCGGCCCCTCGCCTCTGCGCCTTCGGATCAAGAAAGAGGGAAGGCCTTGGCCTTCCCTCCCTCGTTTATCCCATCGGCTCTGGTGTTGGCGCCTATACGCCCCGGCGCCTCTCGACTCAGGCCAGCTCGGCGCGCAGCGCCCTGGTGGCATCGACCATGACTTTCAGCGCCGCCTCCGTCTCTTCCCAGCCACGGGTCTTGAGGCCACAGTCCGGGTTGACCCAGAGCCGGTCGGCCGGGATCTGTCTGGCCGCCTTGCGGATCAAGTCTTCGATCCAGCCCTGGCTCGGCACGTTCGGTGAGTGGATGTCGTAGACGCCCGGCCCGATCTCGTTGGGGTAGTTGAAGCGCTCGAACGCCTCGAGCAGCTGCATCTGGCTGCGGCTGGTCTCTATGGTGATCACGTCCGCATCCAGCGCCGCCACCGCCTCTATGATGAGGTTGAAGTCGCTGTAACACATGTGGGTGTGGATCTGGGTGCTGTCCACCACCGGGCTGGCGCTCAGGCGGAAGGCGCGTACCGCCCAGTCCAGGTAAGCCTGATGATCCTGCTTGCGCAGGGGCAGCCCCTCGCGGATCGCCGGCTCGTCGATCTGGATGATCTTGATGCCGGCGGCCTCCAGATCCGCCACCTCGTCGCGAATGGCCAGCCCAATCTGCAGGGCGGACTGCTCGCGGCTCACGTCTTCCCGCGGGAAGGACCAGCAGAGGATGGTCACGGGCCCGGTCAGCATGCCCTTGACCGGTTTGTCGGTCAGGCTCTGGGCGTACTGGGTCCATGCCAGCGTCATGGGGGTCGGGCGGTCGATGTCACGGGTGATCACCGGCGGCTTGACGCAGCGCGAGCCGTAGCTCTGCACCCAGCCGAAGCGGGTGATGGCAAAGCCGTCCAGCAGCTCGCCGAAATACTCCACCATGTCGTTGCGCTCGGCCTCGCCGTGCACCAGCACGTCCAGCCCGATGGCTTCCTGGCGCAGGATGGCATCCTTGATCTGGGCCTGGATGCCCGCCTCGTAGGCCTGGTCGTCGATGCGACCGGCCCGCCAATCCTGGCGCAGCACCCGGATCTCCGAGGTCTGCGGGAAGGAGCCTATGGTGGTGGTGGGCAGCAGCGGCAGCTTGAGATCCGCTCGCTGAGCCTCGGCCCGCAGCGGATAGGCGCTCAGGCGGTCGAAGTCGCTGTTGGTGAGGCTGGCCAGGCGCGACTGCACCGCCTTCTTGTGCACCCTGTTGTCGGACTCCCGATCGACGATGGGTTGGCTGTAAGCCGCAATCTTGTCGAGCTCACCACCATCCAGCTCTTTGCTGTCCAAATAAGCCGCCAGCAGGCCCAGCTCGTAGCACTTCTGCAGGGCGAAGGCGAACCAGCTGCGGGTCTGGGCGTCCAGCTCATGCTCCAGGGTCAAGTCCACCGGGCTGTGCAGCAGGGAGCAGGAAGAGGCGACCCAGAGCCGCTCGCCGAGCTTGGCTTTCAATGCTTTGAGCGTCGGCGCCAGCTTGCTCAAGTTGGCACGCCAGACGTTGCGGCCGTTGATCACCCCGGCGGAGAGGACCCACTGGGCCGGCAGATGAGGAACCAGCGTCTCCAGCTGCTCGGGGGCGGCCACCAGATCCAGGTGCAGACCGTCCACCTTCAGGCTGGTGATGATGTCGCGCTGATGGGCCACGGAGCCAAAGTAGGTGGTGAGCAGCAGCTTGCAGGGGCCGGCGAGGCGCTCATAGGCGTTGAGATAGGCCAGGCGCCACTCGTCCGGCAGATCCAGCGCCAGCGCCGGCTCGTCGATCTGCACCCACTCCACCCCCTGGGCGGCGAGTTTGGCCAAAATCTCCTGATAGACGATGAGCAGGCGGTCCAGCAGCTCGAGGCGGGAGAAGCCGCTCTCTTTCTCCTTGCCGAGCCACAGATAGGAGACGGGCCCCAGCAGCACGGCCTTGACCGGCAGCCCCAGCGCCTTGGCCTCGATCACCTCGTCAAACAGCTGGCTCCAGCCCAGCTTGAAGCGCTGATCCCGGCTGAACTCGGGCACCAGATAGTGATAGTTGGTGTTGAACCACTTGGTCATCTCGGCGGCGGCGGCGGTGGGGCCTGTGGGGGCGCGGCCACGGGCCACCCGGAACAGGGTATCGAGGTTGGTGTCGCCATGGCGATGACGCTCGGGGATGGCGTCCACCAGCAGGCTGGTGCCGAGCACCTGATCGTACCAGGCGAAATCCCCCACCGGCAGCAGGTTGACCCCGGCTTGCTGCTGTGCCTGCCAGTGGCGCTCACGCAGGCTCTTGCCGGTGGCGATCAGTTCCGCCTGGCTGGTTTCACCACGCCAGTAGGATTCGAGGGCAAATTTCAGCTCGCGCTTGGCGCCGACACGGGGGAAGCCCAGGGTGTGTGCTCGGGTCATAGGTCCAATTCCTTATGCTCATTCATCTGATGGGAAACTGGATGATTTAGCCATCCAGATGTTTACACATCTAGAATGGCGAGATAAGGTGGCCCTGGCTATTGAATCCTCTTCAACTGGCCCTCAAGAAATCCTCAACTGACGCTCAAGTCCATCTTCGCCCGATAGGGAAAGAAGCCGTCGACGGAGCTGAGAGAGGATCTGCAACCGCTGCAACAAGGAGTCATGCATGGCAGTGCCCGGTAATTCGACTATCGATATCAAACACTTGAAGACGATCACCGCACTGGCCGAGCAGGGATCCCTGGCGGGCGCGGCGCTCGTTCTCAACCTCACCCAGTCCGCTCTCTCCCACCAGCTGAAAGAGCTGGAGACCCGCCTCAACCTGGAGCTGTTCCTGCGCAAGAGCCGGCCGCTGGTGCTGACGGCGGCGGGCCAGCAACTGCTGGGCCTGGCCCGTCAGGTGCTGCCCGCCCTGGCCCAGACCGAGCGCCAGCTGCAGGCCCTGCACAGCGGCGATGCGGGCCGGCTGCACCTGGCGCTCGATTGCCACAGCTGCATCCAGTGGCTGCTGCCGCTCTTGCCCGATTTTCGCCGCCAGTGGCCCGGCGTGGCGCTGGAGGTAGAGTCGGTGCCCGGTTTCGATGCGATCAATGCCCTGCTCGGCGGCCAGCTCGACTTGCTGCTCACCTCGGACGTGCAGGCGCGCGGGGATCTGCACTTCGAGCCGCTGTTCGCCTTCGATCTCACCCTGGTGATGGCCCCCGATCACCCCCTCTGCCATCAGACGCAGATAGTGCCGACCGATCTGCGGCAGGAGGTGCTGTTGGTCTACCCGGTGGAGCGCAGCCGCATGGATGTGTTCAGCCGCTTCCTGCAGCCGGCCGGGGTGGAGCCCGCCCGCTGCAAGCCGGTGGACAACACCTCCGTCATGCTGCAGATGGCCGCCGCCGGGCTGGGGGTCGCCGCCCTGCCGCGCTGGGCCAGCGAGGAGTTCGTGCGTCAGGGGCTGCTGGAGGCCCGCCCGCTGGGCCAGGGGGTACGCCGCCACATGTATGGGGCCGTGCGCGCCGCCGACAAGGATCAGGCCTGCCTGCAGAGCCTGTTCGAGCGCATTCGCAGCAAGATGGGCGCCTGACTCAGGACATAAAGCAAAGGCCGCCCAAGGGCGGCCCTACCAACCGTTCAATCCTTTATTCCTGTGCGTGCGCCACCCCATCGCCACAGCGGGCCTGAGGATCCTGCTGCCTTGGGCAGTTGTCGCACAGGCTGCCGTCGCTGCGCTTGTGGTGCAGGCAGCAGCGCTGGCGCACATAGCCCGGCGCGGCGCTCGCCCCACCGGCCGGATCCGCCGCCAGGCGCCAACCCGCCAGATGCTCGGCCGGCAGACCGCAGGCGGCCAGCCAGAGCGGCGCATCGGCCGCGACCTGTTCGCGGCTCACCTCGTCGAAGAAATCCGGCACCCGCACCAGGGCCGCCAGCAGATCGTCCGCCAAGAGCGGACGCACGAAGCCGGGCCTCAGCCGCTGCCCGCTGGCCATCGCCTCGAACAGCGCCTGCCAATGACGGCGCAGCCGCCTGCCCGCCGCCTCGATCAGCACCTCCCGCTCTCCCTTGATCATGGGCACCAGTGGCAGACTGAAACCGGACACCAGCCCTGCGTTATAGCCCTGCCCCATCCGATCCAGGGCGGGCACGGCGCCGATCCGATAGACGGCGACCATGGCGAGATAGATGGACTGCCAGCAGAGCATGCCCCAGCTGCGGGTCAGCCAGTAGGCGGGGCCTGCCTCCGGGTGTGCCAGCCGCCAGTGATCGTGCAGCGCCAGCGTCACCGCGCCGGGGGCCATGTCGGCACCCGCCATCGCCAACAGCGGCATCTCCCCGGCCACCAGCCGCCCCTTGAGGGAGGGAATGAGCTGCACGGCGGCGGCGAACAGGGCATCGTGCTCCGCCTGGTGACGGGCCTGCCGATTGGCGGTCAGACCACCGAACCCCGGCGGCGTGCTGCCAGAGGAGCCGCCACGCGCCGGCATCCCGTGATGAGAGGGCCCCGGCGTCTGGCCGGGGCGCAGGCTTAGAATACGTATTTGAGTCGAGCCTCCACGTTACGCTCGGCGCCGAACCAGCAGTTGTTCTGGTCGTAGCAGGAGTAGTAGGTCTTGTTGAACAGGTTGCTGGCGCTGAGGGATGCCCCCACCCCCTTCAGGCTCGCGCTGAGGGCGGCGAGATCATAGGAGGCGGACATGTCCATCAGCACATAATCCGGCACTGTGTCGGTGTTGGCGGCGTCGAGCTGGGCCTCCCCCACGTAGCGCAGGCCGGCGCCGATGCGCATCCCCTGCAGGCTGCCGCCCGCCTGGTAGTTGCTCCAGAGCGACGCCATCTGCTTGGGTACCCAGACCGGAGTCTTGCCCTGCAAGTCTGTGGTGTCCCTGGTGATCTCCATGTCCTGGCGGGTATAGCTCAGCGCCAGATCCAGGTTATTGGTGAGATCGGCCCGCCCCTCCAGCTCGATCCCCTTGGAGACGATCTCGCCGGTCTGCAGCTTGGGCCCGTAGATGTTGTCCGGATCCGTCACCAGGGCATTCTCCTTGGTGATGTGGAAGGCGGCGACGGTGAAGGTCTTGCTCATGTCCTCGGAGAGGAACTTGAGCCCCCCCTCCCACTGCTGACCGGTGGAGGGATCGAAGGCCTTGCCGCTCTTGTCCGCCCCCGGCACCGGCTCGAAGCTCTCGGCATAGCTGACGTAGGGCGAGAAGCCGTAATCGAGCTCGTAGAGGGCGCCGAGGCGGAAGGAGAGATTGTCCTGATCGATCCGGGCGAGGGACTGGCTGGCGGCGCCCTGGTAGAGGGTGTCGCTGTCGGTGTCCATCCGGTAGCTGTCATAGCGGGCGCCGCCGATGGCCACCAGCCGGTCCAGACGCACCTGATCCTGCAGATAGACGCCGGTCTGGGACTGGCGAATAGTCTTTTTATCCTGGTAAGGGAAGCTCAGGGAGTCCGGCACTATCTGGTCGTGGTTCGGGTTGAAGATATCGATGGGGGGTGCCGAGTAGTCGAGCGTGTCCTGATAGAGGATGTGCGCATCCAGATACTGGTAGTCCAGCCCGAGCAACAGGTTGTGCTGGGCCGCGCCGGTCTTCAGCTTGCCCGCCAGCTGGTTGTCGATGACGAAGCCCCTCGAGTCTTCATCCGTCAGGTAGGCGTTGCGGGCCAGGGTGCGGTTGTCCGCCGCCAGCGGCGCGTTGTAGGTATTGCGCTGATAGGCGGAGGCGTCCATGTAGCGGGCGTTTTGCAGCACCTGCCAGTTGTCGCTGAAGTCGTGGCTCAGCTTGTAGCCGAGCAGGGTCACGTCCCGGTTGTACTCATTCCAGTTCTCGTCGCCGAGGAAGGTATCGCTGCCCAGCTGCCCCAGGGGGTTGCTTTTGACCGAGCCGCTGGCCGGCACCGTGGTGTAGATGCCCGCCTCCGGGTCTTTCTGGTAGTAGAGGTTCAGGTTGAGCAGGGTACGCTCGCCGAGCTGCCAGTCCAGGGAGGGCGCAAAGACATAGCGCTCCTCTTCCGAGGTCACCGCCTGCCCCTCCTTCTGGCGGGCCAGCCCCACCACGCGGTAGGCGAGCTGCTCATTGATGGCGCCCGTGCTGTCGAGGCTCATCTCCTTGAGGGTGCCGGTCCCCGTGGCCAGGCTGACGTTGTGCTTGGCTTCCCGCTGCGGGCGCTTGGCGATCAGATTGACCATGCCGCCGGGCGGCATGCTGCCGTACAGCACCGAGGTCGGCCCCTTGAACACCTCCAGCTGCTCTATGGCCACCGGATCTATCTGGGGTTGCAGGTTCCACTCGTTGTACTGCAGCAGCAGGCCGTCATAGAAGTTCTGGTAGTTGTCAAAGCCGCGGATGTTGAACAGGTCCAGCCGGTTGACAGCCCCGCCGCGCAGCTCGGTGTTGACCCCCGGCACGTAGCGCAGCGCCTCGCTCACCGAACTGACGCCCCGCTGCTCCAGGGTCTCGCTGTCCACCACCGAGATGGCCTGGGGCGTCTCGATGGGATCAAGCTGGGTCTTGGTCGCGGTGTTGCGATAGGTCTGACCCAGCACGATCAGGGTCTCGTCGACCGCGCCCTCCTGGGACTCCAGGGGGGCGGCGGCCAGTGCTGAGCCTGCCAACAGGGCGGAAATGGTCGCGGCGACCACGGTCAATGGGGGGTGAACAAGTTGCATCTGATCCTCGACTGCCTACTGCATGTGAATAGTAACAAATCTCATTTGCATTTTATTGTTCTATTTTGCCCCTGAATTAACAATTTGGGGCATGTTGGCAGGCAGAGAGGGGAAAAATGGGCGAGAACAGCCTCAGTCGACAACATGCTGTGTCGACGAGAAAGGGCTATGAATTCAAATGGCTATCTTTTCTGAGGGCGGGCGTTTATTGGGTTTGTTATCAACATCTAGGCGGCTTCGTGCCTGTGCTCCGAGTGGATTTAGCTAATGGGGGTGCCAGGACTCAGCCCTGGCAGGGGGCGATGGGCAGCCAGTACTCCATGCGGGCATCGGCCTGCTGGCCATCGAAATGGGGATCGTAGCGCTCCAGCTCGAAGCCATCCAGCCCCCGGTAACAGGAGGCGGGCAGCCAGTGCAGGATGAACCAGTTGAGGGTCTCCGCCAGCCGCGCTATGGGACCCACGTGGCTGAGCACCGCGTACTCCTGGGGCGGCACCAGCAGCCGGGCCAGCCCCGCCGGCAGGGTCGTCTCCTCCTCGACCGCCACCCCCGCCCAGTAAGGCAGTGACGCCCCCGCCCCCGACACATCCACCACCCCGAGCCAGTCGCTGGCGGCGGGCAGACCGCCGGCCTCCCGCACGGCACGCCAGATGGCGGGCACCGTCTGCTGAAAATCGGGCTCGTCGGCGAACAGGCCGCGGATCTGCCCCTTGACTCCCTGCAGAGTGAAGCCAGGCCGGCTCTCGACCCGCACCTGTACCAGTCTGGGCATGCTCGCGAGCGGCATGGGTGCCCGCACCAGGGGAGTGCGCAGCCCCAGCCGCACGCCGCGCTTGCGGTAGGCCAGCGGCGAGCAGCCAAACTGCTGCTTGAAGGCTCGGCTGAAGCTCACCTCGGAGCCGAAGCCGTAGATCAGCGCCAGATCCAGCACCCGCTGCCGGCTCGAGAGCAGGGCCTCCGCCGCCAGGCTCAGCTTGAGCTCGCGCACATAGTGGGCCACCGTCAGCCCAGTCTCGTGCAGGAACACCCGCTGCAACTGCCAGCGGGACCAGCAGCTCTGCTCGGCCAGCTGCTCCAGCGACAGCGGCTCATCCAGATGGGTGTGGATGTAGTCGAGCACCCGCTCGATGCGGGTGAAGTGGGAGCGGGCCTGGGGCACAGGGCCCGGCAAAACGGGGGGAGCGGATGTCATGATGGGTTCGGATCTCTGCCGGCACGGGCAGTGGCTGTCCAGGTGGGCCCATTAAACATGGCCGTGGTGCCGGCGGCAAGCCTTCTGCCGGCACGGCCAGCCATGAAGGTGCTCTGCCGCCCCCCACGGACTTGGTCGTTCAGGACGATAGCCCTGTACCCCAGTCGCAGTGCGCTCCCTGCTCTATCCCGCAGACTCATAGCGGGCGGGACGAGGCGGTGCCCTGCCCCTCGGCGAAGTGGCTGCGCAGGGCATCGATCACCCGCCGCACCTTCTCCGGGATCTCCCGCTGGGGGGTGATGGCGTGGATCTCCATCGGCGCCACCCGGTAGCCGGGCAGCAGCTCCAGCAGGCGGCCAAGGGCCAGATCCTCGGCGATCTCCCCCTCGGGTTGCAGCGACACCCCCTGCCCCGCCAGGGTGAACTGGCGCAGCGGCAAGACGTTGTTGCACAGCACCCGCGGCTTGGGCTTGACCCTGTGCCCCAGCCCCTTCTCGTCGAACAGGATCAGCCCCCCGCTCTGCATCTCCGCCGCCAGCCAATCGTGGGCCAGCAGATCGGCCGGGCTGCGCGGGCTGCCCTTGCGCGCCAGATAGGCGGGCGAGGCACACAGCAGCATGCGGGTCTGCCCCAGTCTGCGCGCCACCAGGCTGGAGTCGGACAGGCTGCCGACCCGCAGCGCCACGTCGATGCGATCCTTGATGAGATCCCGCTTCTCGTCGTCGGCGATGATCTGGATGCAGAGGCCGGGATGGGCCTGCAACAGCGGCGACAGGGCCCGGGCCAGCGGCTGGCCCGCCATCCCCACCGGCGCTGTGATCCGCACCTCGCCGAGCAGACTGTCGCGCACCTCCGAGAGCCGCAGCTCGGTCTGGTTCAGGGTCTGTTGCAGCGACTGGCATCCCTGCCACACCACCTCCCCCGCCTCGGTCAGGTTGAGCCGGCGGGTGGAGCGGTGCAGCAGGCTGAGGCCAAGCAGGCTCTCCAGCTGGCTGATGTGCTGGCTGACGGCGGAGGGGGTCATGCCGAGGGCCTTGGCGGCCCCCGTCATGCTGCCCGCCTCCACCACGGCGGCGAAGATGGCGTAGCGTCTGAGCTGTTCCATTATTAAATCCAGCTTACAAGTGAATGCATTTTATGATGGATTATTAAATCATATCCGGGGGCGTAGGATGAGCTCATTCCAACAGTGAAGGAGAATCCCCCATGAAAATTGCCCTGATCGGTGCCAGCGGTTTTGTCGGTACAGCCATCCTCAACGACGCCATCAACCGTGGCCACAGCGTCACCGCCATCGTCCGTGATCTCAGCAAGATCAAGCCCCACCCGCTGGTCACCGCCGTCGCCGTGGATGCCCAGGACCCGCAGGCACTGGCCGAGGTGCTCAAGGGGCACGACAGGGTGATCAGCGCCTACAACCCGGGCTGGGCCGCGCCCGACATCCATGATCAGTACCTCAAGGGAGCCAAGGCCATCATAGCGGCGGCCGTGACCGCCCACAGCTGGCTGCTGGTGGTCGGCGGCGCCGGCAGCCTGGAGATAGCCCCCGGGGTGCAGCTGGTAGATACCCCGGACTTCCCGGCCGAGTGGAAGCAGGGCGCCCTGGCGGCCCGCGACGGTCTCACTGCCCTGCGCCGTGAAACCGCCCTCGACTGGCGCTTCGTCTCTCCGCCGGTGTTCCTCGAGCCCGGCGAGAAGCGCGGTGGCTATCGACTCGGGGACGATCGGGTGCTGTTCAACGGCGACCAGCCTGCCGGGATCACGGTGGGGGATCTGGCGGACGGGATCCTCGTCGAAGTGGAGAAGCCGGCCCACCTGCGCCAGCGCTTTACCCTGGGCTACTGATCCGGCCCATGATCAGGGGGGCCATGCCTCCCTGATCACCTTTATCTCACTTGCAGCTAAGCTACCCTCATCACGCCCCCGCCCGACCTTGCCCGCACACCGTCTTCCCTCCCCAGCACTGGGCATTCGCCAGCTTCGCACGGCAAACCAGAGTAAAATCCGCACAGGATTCGAATTCCATTTCGATTTTTGTATATAACTAAGAATATTTTGTTGTTTCCGTCTTATAACCCAGAACCGTAGCATCACCTCAAGCCAATTGGCGCCATGCGGTGCCAACCAGCCGGATACCGACATTTCGTCAGCGGGACCAATACCCCGCCACTGGGACAGGAAGAGGTGCACATGGAACATTCATCACTGCCAATCATCGACTATGCCGCCCTGGGTGGCGCCCCCGAGGCTCGTCGCCAGATGCTGGCCAAGCTGGGCCAGGCGGCGCGGGAAGTGGGCTTCTTCTATCTGACCGGACATGGTCTGAGCGAGGCGCAGCAGAAAGAGACCCTGGCGCTGGCGGCCCGCTTCTTCGCCCTGCCCGAGCAGCAGAAGCGCGCGGTGCAGATGGTGCACAGCCCCCATTTTCGCGGCTACAACCAGGTAGGTGCCGAGTTGACCCGGGCCCGGCCGGATCGGCGCGAGCAGTTCGATATCATGGGGGAGGCAGCGGCGCTCGCCGCAGCGGAGATCGGCCATCCCTGGCAGCGGCTGATCGGCCCCAACCAGTGGCCCGCCGCCCTGCCCGGGATGAAGGACCAGTTGCTGGCCTGGCAGGCACGCTTGACCGACATCACCCTCAACCTGCTCTCGGCCTTCGCCGAGGTGCTGGAACAGCCGCAGGGGGTGTTCGATGCCAGCATAGCCGGCGGCCCCTATCAGCACATGAAGCTCATCCACTATCCGGGGCGCGAGGCCGGCGGCAGCGCCCAGGGGGTCGGTGCCCACAAGGATCCGGGTTACCTGACCCTGGTGATGCAGGACGACCACTCCGGGCTCGAAGTGGAGAGCGCCGCGGGCTGGATCCCGGCGCCGCCCCTGCCGGGGGCCCTGGTGGTCAACATCGGCGAACTGCTGGAGCTTGCCTCGAACGGATACCTCAAGGCGACCCTGCATCGTGTACAGAGCCCGCCGCCCGGGGTATCGCGCCTCTCCTGCGCCTTCTTCATGGCGGCCAGGCTAGATGCCACAGTGCCGCGGCTGAGCCTGTCGCCGGCGCTGGCGGCCCAGGCCGAGGGACCCGAGAGCGATCCCGCCAACCCGCTCTTCTATCAGGTGGGGGAGAACGTGCTCAAGGGGCGGCTGCGCTCCCACCCGGATGTGGCGGCGCGCCACTATGCTTCGGAGCAGACACAGAATACCGTGCGGCGGGAGCCCGAGCCGGCCTGACCCAGGGGAGCCTGCCTCCCTGTCATTCCATTCGACGGGGGATGCCATGGCGTCCCCCGGCAAACCTAAAACAAGCAGATCAGCCAGAGCCTGGCAACACGGAGTAAAACGATGAAATTCAAGACCATGAGCGTGCACAGCGGCCAGCGGATCGATCCCCAGACCGGCGCCCTCACCACCCCGCTCTACCAGAGCAGCACCTTCAGCTACGTCAACGCCCAGGCGGGCAAGGAGCGGTTCGCCGGCCAGGCCCCCGGCTTCATCTACAGCCGCTTCGGCAACCCCACCACCGCCGAGCTGGAGCAGAAGCTGGCGGCGCTGGAGGGGGCCGACGAGGCGCTGGTGCTGGCGAGCGGCATGGCGGCGGTGAGCGCCATCCTCTATGCCCTGGCGGACAGCGGCGATGAGGTGGCCTACATAGGCCCGCTCTACGGCGGTACCGATGCCTTCCTCAAGCAGACCTTCAGCCGCGCCGGCATCAGGGTCACCGCCTACGACAGCGATCAGGATCTCTTGGCCAACATCAGCCCCGCCACCAAGGTGGTGCTGTTCGAGACGCTGACCAACCCCACCCTCAAGGTGGTGGATCCGCGGGTGGTGGTCGAGGCGGCCCGCAAGGTCGGCGCCATCAGCGTCTGTGACAATACCTTCCTCACCCCCTATCTGCTGCGCCCCCTGGAGCTTGGCATCGATGTCGTGATGCACAGTGGCACCAAGTACCTGGGCGGCCATGGCGACATCATCGCCGGGGTGGTGGCCGGTCGCCACGAACTGATGAAAACCATTCGTACCGTGGCGCTCAAGCACATCGGCTCCCCCATAGGACCGCAGGAGGCCTACCTGCTGCAACGGGGGGTCAAGACCCTGCCGCTGCGCATGGATGCCCATCTGCACAACGCCCAGAGGGTGGCCGACTTCCTCGCCGCCCACCCGGCGGTGAAGAAGGTGATCTACCCGGGACTCGCCAACCACCCGGGCCACGACGCCCTCGGCGCCTTCGCCAGCGGCTTCGGCGGCATGGTGAGCATAGAGCTGGAGGGGGGATTCAAGCGCTGCGCCACCCTGCTCGACAACCTGCAGCTGTTCGTGCAGGCGGTGAGCCTGGGGGATCTCGAGAGCCTGGCCTGCCACCCGGCCAGCACCACCCACGCCGCCATGGACGAGGCGAGCCGGCTGGCGGCCGGGGTGAATGATGATCTCATCCGCTTCAGCATTGGGGTGGAGGATGCCGACGATCTGATCGCCGATCTGGCGGCGGCGCTGGCCATCAGTTGAGAGCCCCCTGCGAAGGGGATATGGATGATCGGAAACAATAAAGGGAAGGCCAGGCCTTCCCTTTTATCTTGCATCGCCCCTCGCGTGCACGGCGCCGGTGCCGATCAGGCGTCGTGGTAATCCTGACAGGCGCTCAGGGTGTTCTCCATCAGGCTGGCCACCGTCATGGGGCCCACCCCACCGGGTACCGGCGTGATAAAGGCGGCGTGGCTGCGCGCCGTTTCAAACTCCACATCCCCGACCAGGGAGCCGTCGGCCAGGCGGTTGATGCCCACGTCGATCACCAGGGCGCCCGGCTTGATCCACTCACCGGGAATGAAGTTCGGCTTGCCCACCGCCACCACCAGCAGATCGGCGCGGCGAACCTGGGTCTCCAGATCCTGGGTGAAGCGATGGCAGGTGGTGGTGGTGCAGCCCGCCAGCAGCAGCTCCAGGGTCATCGGGCGCCCCACTATATTGGAAGCACCGACCACCACCGCATGCAGGCCGTGGGTCTTGACCCCGGTCGCCTCGATCAGGGTCATGATGCCCTTGGGGGTGCAGGGACGCAGCGCCGGGATGCGCTGTGCCAAGCGGCCCACGTTATAGGGGTGGAAGCCATCCACATCCTTGTCGGGGCGAATGCGCTCCAGCACCTGAGTCGTGTCACAATGGGCCGGCAGGGGCAATTGCACCAAGATCCCATCCACTTCTGCGTCCTCATTGAGCCGATCGATCAGGGCCAGCAACTCTGCCTGACTCGCGGTGGCACTCAAGTCATAGGAGCGGGAGACAAAGCCCACCTCTTCACAGGCGCGGCGCTTGCTGCCGACATAGACCTGAGAGGCCGGATCCATCCCGACCAGGATCACCGCCAACCCCGGCGCCCGCTTGCCCAACGCCAACCGCTGTTGGACCTTCGCAGCGACCTGACTGCGAATCGTTTGCGCAACCTGTTTTCCATCAATGATTTTGGCAGACATCGTTCTTCACTCACCATGTGTTCAACTGCCGCGCATTGTCGCATTTTTTTGGCACGGATGTTAGCGGCTCGCGCTGGGCGGGCAATAAGTAGGCATTTGAATTTACTGACGGAAAAAGTCGTTGACGCTGCGTTTGTCGCTTGGGTATGATGCCCGCCCGTTGCCCAGTAGCCTCGCCCTGAGTATGCTGGGACGGATAATTTCTCGGTGATTAGCGCAGCCCGGTAGCGCATCTGGTTTGGGACCAGAGGGTCAAAGGTTCGAATCCTTTATCACCGACCAAGTTCATCGAGGTGTCAGATAGACTTCTCGATACAGAGCGCCCTTAGCTCAGTCGGATAGAGCAACGGCCTTCTAAGCCGTGGGTCGCAGGTTCGAATCCTGCAGGGCGCACCATTAATGTTTACCCTCGTCTGGGTGTGTTCATTAACGGACAATTTCAGTGGTGGCTGTAGCTCAGTTGGTAGAGTCCCGGATTGTGATTCCGGTTGTCGTGGGTTCGAGCCCCATCAGCCACCCCATTATTTTCTGTTTGTGCCTTAGCGCCAACAGAGATCAGTCTGACTGACCGCGTGCACGCCTCGTCGCACGCTCAAGAACCGGCCATGTGCCGGTTTTTTTGTTTTTGGCGCCGGCTACCGCGAAGGCGCCAGCCGCCCTCTTCCTCTTTCTCACTTGCCCGCCGTGCCCTCCCCTGCGCGTATGTCCCTCTGCCTGATCCTGTCGGCACCGCCCTAAGCGCCTCTGGACCCATCCTCTATCCCGGCGAGAGCATCGAAAAAATAACCAATGATTCATGTAGTTAGCCTGAGGTCACAGAAATGAACTGGGCCATACTCCCTGCCTGACCTATCCCTAGGCACCATGACGCAGCGCAAACTTTGCCGCCCGGCACTGTGCTATTGCTGCAGGAGAGCATGCATTCTGTTCACATATTGCCAACCGGGAGCGCTCGCCCAGGCAGAGCCATGCCGGGCACCGCGGTGAGGGTGCAAGAGAGTCGGATCAAGAGTTATCGGGGACGCCGCGCCACCTGGGGGTAGCAATCGTGAATATATTGTTAAAATAGATAGGCTTAATCCAATTCTTCGCGCGCCACGCACGAAAGGAATGAACAACATAATGATAAATAAGGATTAATGGATAAGGGCCCTGCCAGGTGATGACGATGGCCGTGCAATAACCACAGATAGCAAAGTGGAAATCTTCCCCATAATGAGTTGTTAGCCTTACAAACGACAGCCAAGGAGAGACTGAGATGAGTGAAGAAAGCAAATGCCCCTTCAACCACACCGCCGGCGTCGGCAGAACCAATCGGGACTGGTGGCCGAGCCAGCTGCGGCTGGATCTTCTGCACCAGCATTCCTCCAGCTCCGATCCCATGGACAAAGACTTCGATTACGTCAAGGCGTTCGAGAGCCTTGACTACAAGGCGCTCAAGAAAGACCTGGTCAGGCTGATGACCGACTCTCAGGAGTGGTGGCCGGCGGACTTCGGCCACTACGGACCGCAGTTCATCCGCATGGCCTGGCACGCCGCGGGGACCTATCGCACCACAGATGGTCGCGGCGGCGGCGGCCGCGGCCAGCAACGCTTCGCCCCCCTCAACAGCTGGCCCGACAACGTCAACATCGACAAATCACGGCGCCTGCTCTGGCCGATCAAGCAGAAGTACGGCAGCCAGATCTCCTGGGCCGATCTGCTGATCCTCGCTGGCAACGTCGCCCTGGAGTCGATGGGCTTCAGGACCTTCGGTTTTGGTGGCGGCCGCGCGGACGTGTGGGAGCCGGATCAGGACGTGAACTGGGGCGATGAGATCGCCTGGCTCGGGGTTGATCCCGATCGGGTCAAAGGCGACCGCGAGCTTGCGGCCCCCTTTGGTGCCACCCACATGGGGCTGATCTACGTCAACCCCGAAGGCCCCAATGCCAGCGGCGACTACATGGAGGCGGCCAAAGACATCCGCTCCACCTTCGGCCGCATGGCCATGAATGACGAAGAGACGGTCGCCCTCATTGCCGGTGGCCACACCTTCGGCAAGGCCCACGGCGCCGCCCCCGAGTCCCACAAGGGGCCCGAG
Organism: Aeromonas sp. sif2416; assembly: GCF_019218665.1. Taxonomy (NCBI): domain Bacteria; kingdom Pseudomonadati; phylum Pseudomonadota; class Gammaproteobacteria; order Aeromonadales; family Aeromonadaceae; genus Aeromonas; species Aeromonas sp. sif2416. Next base: position 3,377 of record NZ_JAHUXC010000004.1, on the reverse strand, counting down.
CCGGAAGCCGCGCCCCTGGAAGCCCAGGGCCTGGGCTGGATGAGCAATTACGGCAGCGGCCATGGCAAGGACACCATCTCCAGCGGCATCGAGGTCACCTGGACCAAGACCCCGGCGCTGTGGAGCAACAACTTCTTCGAGAACCTGTTCAACTACGAGTGGGAGCTGACCAAGTCACCGGCCGGCGCCAAGCAGTGGGTGGCCAAGGATGCGCCCGAGATCATCCCCGATGCCCATATCCCGGGCAAGTTCCACAAGCCGACCATGCTGACCACCGACTTGACCCTGCGGTTCGATCCGGAATTCGGCAAGATCTCCCGCCACTTCTACGAGGATCCGCAGGCCTTCGCCGACGCCTTCGCCCGCGCCTGGTTCAAGCTGACCCACCGCGACATGGGCCCCGTGGCTCGTTATCTGGGCCCGGAAGTGCCGAAGGAAGAGTTGATCTGGCAAGACCCCATCCCCGCCGTCAATCACGAGCTGGTCGATGACAAAGACGTCGCCACGCTCAAGGAAAAGATCCTCGCCTCGTCCCTGTCCGTCGCCGAGCTGGCGTCGACCGCATGGGCTGCGGCCTCGAGCTTCCGTGGCTCAGACAAACGCGGTGGCGCCAACGGTGCGCGCATCCGGCTCGCCCCGCAAAACCAGTGGGAAGCCAACCAGCCGGCACAGCTGGCGAAGGTGCTGAAGGTGCTCGAGGGCATCCAGGCGGACTTTAACAAGGAGGCCAAGGGCGGCAAGCGGGTATCGCTGGCCGATCTGATTGTGATCGCGGGCGGTGCCGGCGTCGAACTGGCGGCGAAGAAAGCCGGTGTCGTGGTGACGGTGCCGTTCAGGCCAGGCCGCATGGACGCCTCCCAGGCACAGACCGACGTCGAGGCGTTCGCCGTGCTGGAACCCCTCGCCGACGGTTTCCGCAACTATCTGGGCGGCGACTACGCGGAGCTCTCGGAGGCCATGCTGATCGACAAGGCTCAGCTGCTGACGCTCACCGCGCCCGAGATGACGGTGCTGGTCGGTGGCCTGCGCATGCTGGGGGCCAACGCCGGCGCCAAACACGGGATCCTGACCTCAACACCTGGGACGCTCTCCAACGACTTCTTCGTCAACCTGCTCGACATGGGCACGGAGTGGAAGCCGGCCGGCGCCAAAGGCGTCTACGAGGGAATAGATCGCAAGACGGGCAAGGCGAAGTGGACGGGGACGCGTGTCGATCTCGTGTTCGGCTCGAACTCCCAGCTGCGGGCACTGGCCGAGGTCTACGCCAGCGCCGATGCGAAGGAGAAATTCGTGAATGACTTCGTGGCGGCCTGGACCAAGGTGATGAACCTAGATCGCTTCGATCTCGCCTGAGTTTGAAAGAGTAGCGACCAACGCTCCGGTTTCCGCGGATGGCATTCAGGCCATCGCGGGCATCGGAGCGTTGTTTTTGATGGACTAGACAGGCCCCAATGCAAAAAGCCCGACCATATGGTCGGGTTTTGCTATTTGGCGGCGGGTCGGGATTGACTCGCGCCATCCCTGGCACTTGCCCTGCAGGCAGCCTTCAGCTGTCCAAGCGGGCTATCCTGCCCGCTTGTCGAACAGGGTTCGAACCGAGCCGCCCGTCACCGGAAAAAGTAAGAGGGCCTGTCTTGCGACAGGCCCTCTTACTTTATTTGGCGGTGAGGGAAGGATGATTCGCCACTGCGTGGCTCACCCCTTCGGGGCGGCCTACGGCCGTTCATCGCAGCAAGCTGCTATGCTCGAACCCGGCGAGGGTTCTCACCCTCCCTCTATTGGCATCAGGGAATGTGGTGTTCCCGGATGCGAAAAACCGACCCTGAGGTCGGTTTTTCAATTTGGCGGTGAGGGAGACCGCCAAGTTAAAATCCTAAAAGCCACAAACCACGCCAATCATACATTTTAATTCAATCACTTACACTCACCACTCTGCCAAGACTGTCCGATGAAGTTTGAAGAGAATCAGCTTTAAATGGCATACTGGCTGGCATATCAATTACGCACCTGGAGCACCAATGGCACAACTCTCAGACGCCAAAGCCCGTAACATTAAACCTGACGATACACCACTGCCTCACGGAGGCGTCACCGGCTTAACCCTTCATCCATCCACGACAAAAGGTCGTGGTAAGTGGGTATTCCGTTTCGTCAGCCCGGTCACCAAAAAGCGCAGAAATGCAGGCTTAGGCACGTATCCGGATGTGTCTATTGCTGATGCTGGTAAGCAAGGGCAGTCCATGCGTGAACTCCTGGCCAAAGGGATCGATCCGCTTGACCATAAGCTGCTGGAAAACAGTAAACCAGCAATCCCCCACTTTGCTGATGCTGCACGTCAAGTGCATGAAGACCTCAGGGGCGGATGGAAAAATCCCAAACATGCTACCCAATGGCTGAAGACACTCGAGGACTATGCCTTCCCTTTCATCGGACATGTGAAGGTTGATCAGTTAACGCCTTCCCATTTTGCAGAGTTGCTCAAACCAATCTGGCTATCTGTCCCTGATACAGCCAAGCGCGTCAAACAACGCATGCACGCGGTAATGGACTGGGCTTGGGCCCATGAGTACTGCAACTCAAATCCAGTGAAGGTGGTCCACAAACTGCTGCCGATGCAACCAACTAAAGATGAAAGTATCATTCATCATCCAGCTATGGATTGGCGACATGTGCCCGCTTTCGTCCATCAACACCTGAGCAAGATAGATCGGTTTGATGCAGGAAAATCCCTGATGCTATTTGTCATGCTTACAGGATGCCGCTCTCAAGATGCTCGTGAAATGACGTGGGATGAAATCAATTGGGACAAATCCATTTGGCTTATTCATGGCGAGCGAATGAAGGCCAAGCAAATGCATAGAGTTCCTCTGTCTCGGCAGGCTATTAACATTCTGCTAAGCATGAGAGGATTACATGACAAATGGGTGTTTCCATCACCCAGAAAACGAGCTCCATTGTCAGATATGGTTCTCACATCCTTTTTGAGACGGGTCAAAGCACCCAGCACAACGCCAGGAAGATATGCAACCGCTCATGGCTTTCGCTCAACCTTACGGGATTGGTGCAGTGAACATGGGTACCCGAATGATTTAGCCGAGCAAGCATTAGCTCATAAAAGAAAAAATAAAGTTGAAGCAGCGTATCATCGTACTGACTTGTTAGATCAGCGTCGACCCATGATGGACGCATATGCAACGTTTGTTGTTGGTGGTTTACCGACCGAGTAAAAAATGAAACGGCCATACTGGTAAGAGCCTGTAAATCCAATTGTGTAACCGCCCACGAATAAGTAACTTTTTCAAAAGGATACCTTCGTGGGTAAGCAAATGGACCAAGACAAACTCAAAGCACTGGCTGCTGAGCTGGCCAAAGACATC
>NZ_JAHUXC010000049.1:0-287 GCF_019218665.1 Aeromonas sp. sif2416 | reverse complement strand
AATGACGGTGCGGTGATTGTGGGTGATGGCAGCGGTGCGGTGACCGAAGACCTGAACGTGGTCAGCGGTAACCTGACCGAGACCGGCAGCCTGAGCGTGACCGACGTGGACGGGGCCGACGAGGCCGTGTTCAAACCGGGTGTGGGCGCGCCGAGTGCCTATGCCCTGGGCAGCCTGACCATCGATGCGGCTGGCAAGTGGAGCTATGAGGTTGCCAACGACAAGGTGCAGTACCTGGGCCAGGGCGAGACCAAGGTCGAGACCTTCACCGTACAGAGCCTGGATGG
>NZ_JAHUXC010000048.1:0-289 GCF_019218665.1 Aeromonas sp. sif2416 | reverse complement strand
TCAATGACGGTGCGGTGATTGTGGGTGATGGCAGCGGTGCGGTGACCGAAGACCTGAACGTGGTCAGCGGTAACCTGACCGAGACCGGCAGCCTGACCCTGACCGACGTGGACGGGGCCGACGAGGCCGTGTTCAAACCGGGTGTGGGCGCGCCGAGTGCCAATGCCCTGGGCAGCCTGACCATCGATGCGGCTGGCAAGTGGAGCTATGAGGTTGCCAACGACAAGGTGCAGTACCTGGGCCAGGGCGAGACCAAGGTCGAGACCTTCACCGTACAGAGCCTGGATGG
>NZ_JAHUXC010000047.1:0-291 GCF_019218665.1 Aeromonas sp. sif2416 | reverse complement strand
GGACGGGACTCGAACCCGCGACCCCCGGCGTGACAGGCCGGTATTCTAACCAACTGAACTACCGCTCCGCAATTTGGCTAGCTTCTGCTAAATCGTCGCCGTTTCATCGAGGTGTCATCCTCTCGGCACAACATTGTACTGCGCACAATGTCGTCTAATTAGGAGCCTGGCAGTGTCCTACTCTCGCATGGCGAATGCCACACTACCATCGGCGCTACCGCGTTTCACTTCTGAGTTCGGCATGGGATCAGGTGGTTCCACGGCGCTATGGCCGCCAGGCAAAAACTTCAA
>NZ_JAHUXC010000046.1:0-294 GCF_019218665.1 Aeromonas sp. sif2416 | reverse complement strand
ACCGAGACCGGTAGCCTGAGCGTGACCGACGTGGACGGGGCGGATGAAGCCAAGTTCAAGCCGGGTGTGGGCACCCCGAGTGCCGGCGCCCTGGGTCAGCTGGAGATCGATGCGGATGGCAAGTGGAATTATGAAGTCGCCAACGACAAGGTGCAGTACCTGGGTCAGGGCGAGACCAAGGTCGAGACCTTCGTGGTTGAGAGCCTGGATGGCACCAGCCATACCGTGACCATCACCATCACCGGCGTCAATGACGGTGCGGTGATTGTGGGTGATGGCAGCGGTGCGGTGACC
>NZ_JAHUXC010000045.1:0-308 GCF_019218665.1 Aeromonas sp. sif2416 | reverse complement strand
ACGTGGGCACGGCCAGCGGCGGGACGGTGAACTACAGCTACACCCTGAGTGCGACCATCGACAACGACAGCAAGCTGGGGGCGACGCCCACCGGGTTTGACGACAGCATCACCATCGGGGTGAACGGAGTGAGTGGCACCAGTGGCAGCGACGAGCTGATAGTGCGCATCGTTGACGATGTGCCGACGGCCAACAACGACGCGGGCGGTACCACCACCGAGGATGTGGCCGGCAGCCTGAGTGGCAACGTGCTGGGCAACGACACCGTGGGTGCCGACACCCCGGCGGTCTTTGTGGGCTGGAGTGCG
>NZ_JAHUXC010000044.1:0-318 GCF_019218665.1 Aeromonas sp. sif2416 | reverse complement strand
CATGCCCGCTCGCACTCCAGCCCACAAAGACCGCCGGGGTGTCGGCACCCACGGTGTCGTTGCCCAGCACGTTGCCGTTCAGGCTGCCGGCCACATCCTCGGTGGTGGTGCCGCCCGCATCGTTGTTAGCCGTCGGCGTATCGTCAACGATGCGCACTATCAGCTGGTCACTGGCACTGGTGCCACCCACCCCGTTCACCCCGATGGTGATGCTGTCGTCAAACCCGGTGGGCGTCGCCCCCAGCTTGCTGTCGTTGTCGATGGTCGCACTCAGGGTGTAGCTGTAGTTCACCGTCCCGCCGCTGGCCGTGCCCACGT
>NZ_JAHUXC010000043.1:0-336 GCF_019218665.1 Aeromonas sp. sif2416 | reverse complement strand
GCGAAGGGGTGCTGACGCTGCTGAGTTACGTGGGCACGGCCAGCGGCGGGACGGTGAACTACAGCTACACCCTGAGTGCGACCATCGACAACGACAGCAAGCTGGGGGCGACGCCCACCGGGTTTGATGACAGCATCACCATCGGGGTGAACGGGGTGGGTGGCACCAGTGCCAGTGACCAGCTGATAGTGCGCATCGTTGACGATGTACCGACGGCCAACAACGATGCGGGCGGCACCACCACCGAGGATGTGGCCGGCAGCCTGAACGGCAACGTGCTGGGCAACGACACCGTGGGTGCCGACACCCCGGCGGTCTTTGTGGGCTGGAGTGCGA
>NZ_JAHUXC010000042.1:0-374 GCF_019218665.1 Aeromonas sp. sif2416 | reverse complement strand
GCACCGTCATTGACGCCGGTGATGGTGATGGTCACGGTGTGGCTGGTGCCATCCAGGCTCTCAACCACGAAGGTCTCGACCTTGGTCTCGCCCGCGCCCAGGTACTGCACCTTGCTGTTGGCGACCTCATAGCTCCACTTGCCATCCGCATCGATCTCCAGCTGACCCAGGGCGCCGGCACTCGGGGTGCCCACACCCGGCTTGAACTTGGCTTCATCCGCCCCGTCCACGTCGGTCACGCTCAGGCTACCGGTCTCGGTCAGGTTACCGCTGACCACGTTCAGGTCTTCGGTCACCGCACCGCTGCCATCACCCACAATCACCGCACCGTCATTGACGCCGGTGATGGTGATGGTCACGGTGTGGCTGGTGCC
>NZ_JAHUXC010000041.1:0-385 GCF_019218665.1 Aeromonas sp. sif2416 | reverse complement strand
TTCACCCACTCATCGAACTGCTGGCGCAGCAGCTCGCGGTTGACGTTGGCCAGCAGCCGGGTCACCGAGCCTGGCAGGTAACGCTGGGGGGTCATCAGCAGCACCAGCAGCATGACGCCGCTGCGCAACTGGGCGTGTTGCAGCTCGGCGGAGGCCAGCAGCCAGCTGTCTTGCAGCCACTCCACCAGCAGCGGCGAGAAGGAGGGATAACCCTGGCCATAGCCGCTGTCGGCATGGGAGGGTTGCAGCAAGGTCTTGAGCTCCTCGACCTCCACCTCGGCCCGCTTGAGGATCTGGCGCACATCGGACAAGGGAGTATCCAGCATCTTCAGCAGCAGGTGCTCGATGCGGATCTCGGCCCCCTGATGGTTGACGCAGAGGGCCG
>NZ_JAHUXC010000040.1:0-392 GCF_019218665.1 Aeromonas sp. sif2416 | reverse complement strand
GGCGGGCTCCAACCTGAGCTACGACGTCTGGTACACGATGAAGGATGCGGACGGGGATGAGAGCATCGCCAAGCTGACCATCAACATCAAGGGGGCGGATGACAGCTCCAGCGTGGTGACGGCGGCGTCGACGGGTCCGGATCACCAGGTGTACGAGTCTGGCCTCAATCCGAATGGCTCGAATGCTGCGGTCAACAGCGAGACGGTGGCGGGTAGCTTCACGGTGTCGGCCACGGACGGGATTTTGAATGTGGTGATAGGGGGTACCAGCTACACCCTGGCCCAGGTGCAAGGGTTTAACGGTAGCCAGACGGTCAACACCGGCGAAGGGGTGCTGACGCTGCTGAGTTACGTGGGCACGGCCAGCGGCGGGACGGTGAACTACAGCTACA